>PKWA01000015.1 GCA_003131665.1 Acidimicrobiaceae bacterium | reverse complement strand
TGGTGACGGTGGTCATTCTCTCCGCCTTCGTGCCCACGCTGATCGCCCAGATGTTCTTTCGCCCGACCACTGACATCTCGACGGAAACAGAAGAAGCGCTCGGCGAAGAGGATCTCTCGATCCTTCGCCCGCGACGCCCTCACCCCGAGCGGGGGCGAGAGAGTTGACTCGCAACGGACGTCGCCACCAGGTGGCTAAAGAGTTGAGTTACTAAGGTGCGAGGGGGCGCCGGCCTGGTAGAGCGACTCGCTTGGCGGAGAGTGCCCAGAGTGAAGAGAGGCTCCGATGTCGAGAAACCCCTACGCCGACCTACCCCACGTTGCCTCCTTCGAGGTGACGTCCGCGGACTTTAAAGACCGGGGGGTCTTCGCGACGGCGCAACTCAGTGGAATCATGGGCGCCGGAGGATCGGACACGTCGCCGCAACTCTCGTGGCACGGCTTCCCGGACGGTACCGAGAGTTTTGCGGTGACGATGTACGACCCGGTGGCGCCGACGGCGTCGGGCTTTTGGCACTGGGCGGTCGCCGATATTCCCAAGTCGACAACGTCGCTGGCCTCGGGCGCGGGTGACGAAGCGGGCAGCGGTCTGCCCGAGGGCGCGGTACAACTGCTCAATGACGCCAGTGTGAAGCGGTACCTCGGGCCGGCGCCCCCGAGTGGGCACGGCGTGCACGACTACTACGTGGTGGTGCACGCGCTGGACGTGGCAAGTCTGGGCCTACCGGAGAGTGCAACGCCGGCGTACTTGGGTTTCAATCTCTTCTCTCATACGCTGGCCCGTGCGATCATGGTCGGCACGTACGAGCAACCTTGAGCGTGCGGGCCGCGAGCACTTCATTCCTTGTATGAGTGCCGAGTTATGCCAGAGGCGTGAGTAGCTCCTCGAGGAGGTCCTCGACGCGCTGTTCGATGTCGTCTCGGATGGGCCGCACGTCGTCGAGAGACTTGCCGGCGGGGTCGGTAATCTCCCAGTCGAGGTAGCGCTTACCGGGATAGACCGGGCACGTGTCGCCGCAGCCCATCGTGACCACCACGTTGGCACCTCGTCCCATCTCATCGGTCAGTTTTTGGGGTTGTTGATTCCTAATGTCAATGCCTCGTTCGAGCATCGCCTCGACCACCGAGGGATTGAGCCGCTCTCCGGGCGCCGTGCCGGCCGAGTACACGATGACCCGTCCCTCACCTCGCTGGCGAGCGAAGGCCGCCGCCATCTGCGAGCGGCCCGCGTTGTGCACGCAGAGGAAGAGAATCTCGGGCCTGTTCGCCTCGGTCATCTCGCGAGCTCTCCTTGAGCTCACGAGAGACCGACGTCGACATGTTGGTGGCTCTCGCTCGGGTAGAGCGCCCTCACAGCGAGGTAGCCCAGCGCGGCCCCGACGAGTTGCGCGCCGATGAAGCCAGGGGCGGATGAGGGGGCGATGCCCGCGAAGCTGTTGGAGAACATTCTCCCGATCGTGATCGCCGGGTTGGCGAANNGTGAAGAAGTACGCCGCACCGATGTACGAGCCGACGGCGGCCGGCGCGAAGTGGCCACGTCCGGATCGAGCCAACGAGAAGATGACGAGGATCAGTGCCGCCGTGGCGACCACTTCGCCCACGAGGTGCGCTCCGCTAGCCCGGTGGTGCGTCGAAAGGCTGACGGCACTGTGCGAGAACATCACGTTTGCAAGAACGGCGCCACTGAAACAGCCGAGGACCTGTGCGCCAATGTACTTCAAGGCGTCGCGCCAGCTGATGTGGCCAAAGAGCGCGTCGACCAGCGAGACCACCGGGTTAAAGTGCGCGCCCGAGACCGGCATGAACACCAAGATCAATACGTAGAGCCCCAGTCCCGTTACGGCGGCGTTCTCTAAAAGCTCCAGGCCGAGCGCGTTCGGTGACAGAGTTTGCGCCGCAATCCCCGAACCGATGACGACCGCGGCTAAGAGAAGACTGCCGAGGTACTCCGCGACGAGGCGTCGCCACAGAGNNGAGGAGTCGTCGCCACAGAGCGGGGCGGTCCGTGGGGTTCAACGGCCGCTCCCTCAACAACAAGCGGTGCTTGAGGTCGTGTCCGTTGCGCAACACGAGAGATCGCCCGCAACCTCGGAGGTGGGTGCGTCGGCGAGCACCGTGTAGACCTCCCAGCGAGAGGCGTCGGGCCCGTCGACCCAGACCTTGTTCTGGACGGCGTGACAGCACGTTGTCTGCTCTTCGATCTCGGTGGTGAAACCTTGGTCGGCGAGATACTTCGTCGCCCCGACGACTTCGTCAGTGGAAAAGACTTCGACGCCGAGGTGATTGATTGTGCCGGGAGCGTCGAGGTTCTCGAAGAGCACGAGCTTCAGTGGTGGCTCGGCGATGGCGAAGTTGGCGTAGCCCGGACGGATCTTCGCCGGTTCGGTCTTGAAGAACTTGGAGTAGAACGCCACCGCTTCGTCGAGGTTCGACACGTTGAGGGCGAGTTGCAGTCGGGACACGGTGACTCCTTAGATTGACGTCTGTCAATGAGAAGAGTAGCGAATACATTGACCGATGTCAATACTATGATGAATCCCGTGTCGCATCCCAAGACCATCACCGTGAATGAAGCCGTCGTGAGCTGCTGCGCCCCCCTCTCTGGGGGGGCGATGTCCGAGATCGAAGCGAGCGACATGGCCCAGATCTTTGGTGCATTGAGCGATCCAGCCCGTCTGCGCATGCTCTCACTCATCGCCGCTGAAGGGGAGGTCTGCAGTTGCGCCCTCGAGGGTCCGCTCGGGAAGAGTCAGCCCACCATCTCGCACCACACCCGGATTCTTCTTGAAGCGGGTCTCATCACTGGCGAGAAGCGCGGCCGGTGGATGTGGTGGCGCGTCGTGCCGGAACGACTCAACGTGGTCTCACGAATTCTCTCGGTTTGAGCCATCGCCGACAGTGTTCAAATGCACTAACTAGTGCGACTCCCGTTGACCAGTAACGCTAACGGGCTCGAACAGTCTGGCTTGACTGCGGGATCTAGCCAGCGACGAAATACCGTCACTGCTCTCATGTTCGACGGCGCACCTTTTACGTTTCGCTGGGAACGATTCTTCGTCCCGTACGTACGGCGATGAATAGTGGACCGGGGTGATGGCGACATGGGTGATCGTGAAGACCGGACAACCTACGACGTATTGAGCACGAAGGGACTTCAGCGACGAGTTAGGTGTCAAGTGAATACTTGAGTAGCTCGTGAGAGCAAGATTCTCGAGACACTCTTCGCCGTAATGGAATCGTCATCATTTGGATGCGTTGAAATAGCTGATTTGAGGACTTATGGCCCTAGTGCTGCTAGGACGACTTGTTGGCGCGGGCGTTAGGCTTTGAAACAAGCATTTGGAGATTCAACAGAGTTTTCGTCTGCTGATCAACACTCTCCGCTAGACCCTTCGCAATTGGCTCAGAGCGGACTACGAAATGAGAGCCAAGTTGAAACGTCCCGCGTTTAAACGTCTGGGGATTCGCACGCCCGTGGTGGTGTGTCTCATGGTCGCTGGGCTGGCGATCATCACTTCACAAACGAGCATCGTGTCTGCTTCGGCGTCGACATCTCAATTCGGCATCCCGGTTCCAACGTCGCCCGATGGTTCACAGTTTGGCTCGTTCGACGACGTCAGTTGTCCTGCGACGACAACGTGTATCGCCGTCGGACAAGACAATGCCGACCAGGCAATTTTTTCAGTTGGAACGAAGGCCGGTGGTTCGTGGTCTTGGACCTCGTCGTTGCCAGTGTCTTCTGACAGTTCGACCGGCGGGTTTTTCAGCGCAGTGAACTGTGCGGCCACGACCACGTGCGTGGCCGTTGGTGAAGATAGTAACGATCAGGCGATTTTTTCAGTTGGTGTGAACTCGGGAATCTCGTGGACTTGGTCGCAGTCGTCGGTCATCGCCTCGGACAGTTCGACCGGAGGTTCGTTCAGCGACGTGAATTGTCCCACGACGACAACGTGCATCGCTGTTGGGCACGACGATGACGGCCAAGCTATCTATTCCAGCGGCACTGATACAGCAGGTGCGTGGAATTGGACAACGTCAACCGTGGTCCTCGCCGATACCTCGGGCAGTGGCTTTCTCTTTGGGATCAACTGTCTGAGTTCGACGTCTTGTGTGGCCGTCGGTGGCGATGGCGGTGGCGAATCAATATTCGCCTCAGGGGCAAGGTCGGGAAGTAACTGGACTTGGTCAGTCTCTACCGTGATCGGATCAGATGGTTCGGGTGGAGGGAATCTTTTGAGCGTGAGTTGCCCGACTTCGACCTCGTGCGTCGCGGTTGGTGTAGATACTGCGGCGACTCCCAACGAGATATTCTCCGCCGGTACTGAGTCTGATAACTCGTGGACGTGGTCAGACTCAGCCGAAATCGGTGGTGACAGTTCGGGTGGTGGATCACTCATTGGCGTGAACTGTCCGAGCGCCACTTCTTGCGTGGCCGTCGGACAAGATGACGCCTCAGATGGCCAAGCCGTGTATGCACTGGGTAGTAGCTCTGGGTCAATCTGGTCTTGGTCGTCGTCGACCTCAGTGTCCGACAGCTCTGGTGGCGGCGGATTCAATGGTGTGAGTTGCGCAGATGTCACGACCTGTGTCGCCGTTGGTTTTGACGACAACTCAGAAGCCGTGACCGATGCGCTCATCGTTGGTGCGGGTGCGCCAACGAATGTGGTCGCTTCAGGCGGCAACGAAGCAGCGGAAGTTAGTTGGACCGCACCATCAGACGATGGCGGAAGTCCAATTATCGGGTACACCATCACTTCTGATGACTTGACCTCGTCAACGACGCAGACAAACGCATGCCCTTCGTCTGATTCGTCGACTTTGACCGACTGTTGGATAACGGGCCTCAACGACGATGACGTGTACTCGTTTGCGGTCGCCGCGATCAATGAGATTGGTGTCGGTGGGTTTTCGGGTGCTTCAAATTCTGTGACGCCCGTGGGGAACGTGCCGACGGATCCGGTCATCTCTCAGGTATCGAGCTTGGATTCAGCGGTCAGCGTCAGTTGGACCGCGCCGTCAAGTCCGGGAAGCAGCCCACTGCTCGGTTACACCGTCACTGCTACTGACACGACAACTTCGCTGACACTCACCGACGCATGTTCGACGTCTGACTCGGTCACATTAACGAGTTGCACCGTGTCGGGTCTCAACAATGGCGACACGTACTTTTTTACCGTGGCTGCGATAAACGCCTCCGGTGACAGTGGATTTTCGAATCCGTCCATCGACGCCACGCCGTATTCAACACTGCCCCCCGAGATGACCGCGGTTGCGCCAGACACGACTGGGGGAGGCAGCTTTTCCAGCGTGAGCTGTCCAACCTCGACGTCGTGTATGGCGGTGGGCGTAGACAACGGTGGGGCAGACCCCATTTTCTCCGCCGGCTCCGAGGCTGGTGGATTATGGACATGGACGCAAGCGGCGGTGATTCCACCTGTCGCGACTGAATATACAGGCTTCACCAGTGTGAGTTGTGCGAGTGCGACCACGTGTATCGCGGTTGGAGAGGCCATTACGTATGCGCCGGTAAGTCCAAATCACATCGCGGTGTACTCGATTGGTACTGAAACGAGCGGTCTTTGGAGTTGGACCACTACCGTCGGGATTCCTGTATCTGGGGTCGATGATGAATCGTTTGCAAGCGTCAGTTGTCCCAGCGCCACCACTTGTGTCGCCGTGGGCACGGACCTCGGGGGATTTGATGACGGGATGTACTCCGTGGGTACTGAGTCCAACGGAACCTGGACGTGGACGGTCGCAACTCATGTGTCGCACAACAGGCCGTTCACTGGCGTAAGTTGCGCGAGCGCTTCGGCGTGTGTTGCCGTTGGCAACTTTTCCGGACTTATCTACTTTTCATCGGGAACGATGTCTCTAGGGACGTGGACGTGGACGAGTGCGACAACGCTGCCGCTCGAGGGCGATGGAGAGCTCACAAGCGTTAGCTGCACGAGTTCGTCGACCTGTGTTGCTGTGGGACAGGACGGAGGCGGACAACCAGACTTTGTGTCCGGGACCGAAGCTGGCAGTACGTGGACTTGGGGCGACGTAAGCGTCGTCGCCATCAACTCCTCGGCAATCTATGGGACGTTCTCAAGTGTGAGTTGCGTGACGTCGACGCAGTGCGTGGCAGCGGGGAATCAAGTCTCTAACGGCACTTATGCGATGACGTCGATTGGCTACGAATCGAGTGGAACGTGGCATTGGGCAATCGCGAATGAAGTCGTCTCGGCCTCGTCGTCGCAAGGCCAGTTTGCGGGAGTGGACTGCCTCAGCGCGACTACGTGCCTCGCCGTGGGAGAGAGTGGTGGACAGGCGGTATACGACGCGTGGTCGACTGCGTCCGCGACGGTGACGTCGGCGCCGACACGGCCCATCGTGACGAGCGGGCACGGATCCGCCTCGATCTCGTGGCGCCCTCCATCGGACAGTGGCGGGAGCGTCATTACCGGTTACACGGTGACAGAAGTGGACACCGCCGCTTCTTCGACTGTTCAAGACGTGTGTCCGTTGGCAGACAATTCCGCTGCTGTTAGTTGCACGGTCGATGGGCTTACAGATTTTGATACCTATACGTTTACCGTCGCGGCGATTAATCCAGTGGGGACGAGCGCATTTTCAGCTCCCTCCGCTGCCGTTTCGCCTTCGGCGAATGTTCCATTTCCACCGTTCATTGGCACCGCGTCAGTCTCCAATGGTGTTGCGCTTCTCAACTGGACTGCGGGGGCTACCGGAGGCAGCCCGATTACGGGTTACACGATCCTCGCAATAGACCTTTTGAATTCGACGGTGATCGTTAATGCCTGTCCTACCTCGGATACCTCGACGACTACCAATTGCACCATTACTGGCCTCACGAACGGTCATGAGTACGTCTTTGGCGTAGCGGGAATAAACGCCCTTGGTTTAGGAGATTTCTCAGGAGCGTCCAATCTTGTAACACCGAGCGCTGTCCTGCCGCCAGCGCTTTCAGCTGTCGCGCCGGACGCGTCTGGTGGCGATCTGTTCGACTCCATTAGTTGTCCTAGTACGACGCTTTGTATCGCGGTAGGTGTGAATGTTGCTGAAGATGGGATCTATTCCGTTGCGACGCTTTCTGCGGGTATTTGGTCGTGGTCGACTTCCGTTGCCCTTGGTGAAGGCGGTCTCCAATCTGTAAGTTGTCCCAGCACTTCGACTTGCATCGCCGTTGGACAGAATGGCAGCAACGTTCCTTCGACCATTTCGGGTACTGATTTAGCGGGAGGGTGGACGTGGTCTGCGCCCACAATTATTGTCCCGGCGACACTCAGTATCGGTGGCGCATTGAACTCCGTTAATTGTCCGACCACTACGTCGTGTGTCGCCGTGGGTGTGGACAACATTGATCGACCAATTAGTGCCTCGGGAACGGAGTCAGGAGGCATTTGGACGTGGACACAAGCTCAAGCGATCGATCCACTACTGACTTACGTAAGTCGTTTTTCGTCGGTTAGTTGTCCAAGCGCCACTTTGTGCATTGCCGTTGGGAGCACGACGTTCTCACAAGCTGCTTACGCGATAGGTACAGAAATTTCAGGCGTATGGTCGTGGACGAATCCCATAAACATCGCCTCCGGAGGGTTCTACTCGATTCTGATGAGCGTAAGTTGCGCGAGCGCCACGACCTGCGTGGCGACGGGGCTATCTCAGGGAGAGACTGTCTACTCATCCGGAACCCTCACTGCTGGAACATGGGCATGGTCCACGTTGGCGGCAATCTCTCCCGACTCTTCAGGTTACGCGACCAATGTTGCAGTGAGTTGTTCGAGTCCTACTACGTGTGTTGGTGTTGGTATCGATAACAACAACGAAGCCTTCGTTTCAAGTGGCGATGAGTCGGTAGGCGTTTGGACATGGACTCAGTCCAATGAAGTGATTCCCGACGCGTCTGGTGAGGGGCAACTTCTAAGCGTCAGCTGTCCGAGCGAGACACTCTGTGCGGCAGTTGGCTGGGAGGACGCGTCAGGCTTCGAGGCGCTGGAGGACGTGTGGTCTCCAAGCACGACGATTTTCCCCAGTGCGCCTACTGTTGGAGCGTTGTCAACGACAGGGTCGTCAGTAACGATCTCGTGGACTGCGCCCACTTCTGTCGGTTCGGGACCAATTGATGGCTATACCGTCATTGCCGTTGATGAGTCAGATCTTGCTAACTCTGTGGCCAACGCCTGCGGACCAACTTCGATCTCCAGTGTCACGACGGAATGCACAGTCACAAATTTAACCATCGGAGATAATTACGTCTTCGCTGTCGCGGCGGTAAACGCGTATGGTCTTGGACCTTATTCAACGCTTTCAAATCAATCCGTAACT
>PKWA01000125.1:28101-57498 GCA_003131665.1 Acidimicrobiaceae bacterium | reverse complement strand
AACTCGAGCACCTCATCGACGCGCGAGAAGGGAATGCGGTTCGACGCGGCGAGCGCGCGAAGGTGGTTGCGCGCACTGCGACCGGGGTGGATCGCCTTGGCGTCGAGCAAAGCTCCGACCTCGTGCAGGGGATCACGCAGTTCTGCGTAGCGTTTGCCTTCGATCGTCGCGCGGCCCGTGGTGGGGCGGTCGAGTCCAAGGATGATGCGCATCGTTGTCGATTTGCCCGAGCCGNNGGAAACAGCGCGAAGGATTGAAACACCATGGCGATGCCCGGCGCCGGCGCGTTAACCGGCTCGCCGAGATAGGTGATGGTACCGCCCGACGGCCGCGCCAAGCCGGCGATCAAGCGCAGCAGCGTCGATTTGCCCGAGCCGTTGGGCCCGAGAAAACCCGTGACGACGCCCGGGCGGACCTCGAAGTCCAAGTCATCGACCGCGAGCGTGTCGCCGTAGCGCTTGGTGAGATGGTCGATTTTGATCATGGGTTACTCAATCTAGTGAACGGGCCCCTCGAACCAGTAAGCGTCGCTTAAGAATTGAGTGACGTCCAATGAATGACGCGTCGAGTTAGTCGGTGCGAGTCGCGATTGTGGCGTGACGTACTGCCTGGCACGACGCACACGCGCCCGACAGCGCCACGTGGTGTCGATCGAGGCGAAAGCCGTACGTCGTAAGTAGCTTTTTGCTGAGTGCGTCAAAGTGGGCGGCCGGAATCTCGAACGTCGCGTGACAGTCTTCGCACGTCAAGTGGCCGTGCACCGCGCCGGCCAAGTGGTAGACGGCCGCGTGTTGGCCCAAGTGGGCGTGCACGACGATGTTGAGTTCTTCAAACTCTTCCAAGATTCGATACACGGTCGAAGGGCTGACGTCGGGTAGGCGCTCCTGCACCGCGAGCGTGATCTCATCGGTCGTGAGGTGTCCCGAGGCGCTCGCCAGCACCTCGGCCACGGTGCGCTTCGCGACGGTCACTCGTTTGGCAGCGCCTCGAATCACGGAAACGACGGTGTCTTCAAGGGAACTGGTAGTTACCATGGCGCAACCTTAGGGCGCTCGGGCGAGCCGACAGACCGGCGAGTGGCCGGGGAGTTCTCGCGACGAGTTAGAGCGTCGAAAGTCGCGCGAGTATTGCTTCGGCCTGGTCGACCATCTGTTGCACGAGTTCACCGGCGGGCACCAGTTCGTTGATCGCACCGACCGCTTGGCCCGCGGGGTACCCTTCGCGGCGCGGATCGATGCCGGTGGTGGTTTCGTCGCCGCCGAGATGGAACGTGCCTTCCTTATGTGAGACGTAGAGCTGTTCGGGGAATTTCTTTAACAGCGAAGGGTCGGCTTCGTAGCGCTCGGTCGTGTCATTTTTGATGACGCGCATCGTCTTGCCGCTAAAGGCCCTGGAGATGACGGTGCCGTCCTCGCGTGCGCCGAGGATGCTCTCGCGAAAACCCGGTATGGCGCGCGCTTCGGGCGTCGCGATGAATCGGGTGCCGATCCACACGCCGTCGGCGCCGAGGGCGAGTGACGCGGCCAGCCCCCGTCCGTCAAAGAGTCCGCCGGCCGCGACCACAGGAATGGCGCCGCCCATCGCGTCCACGATGAGCGGCACGAGGGGCATCGTTGCCACCGTGCCGGTGTGGCCACCGGCTTCGGTGCCCTGAGCGACCACGACGTCGCAACCGGCGTCGAGGGCCCGCTTGGCGTGCTCGACCTTGCCACACATCGAAATCACGAGCACGCCGTGGTCGTGACAGAGATCGATGACGTGACGTGGCACGCCCAGCCCGGCGACGAAGGTGCTCGCACCGCCTTCAATCAAGAGTTCGACATTCGCTACGAGCGTGTCGGGAAAGGCCGTCAGCAGGTCGACGCCAAAGGGCTTGGACGTCAACGCCTTGGTGGCGGCAATCTCGTGCGCTAACTGCTCACTGGACATGGTCGACGCGCCGAGGCAGCCGTAGCCCCCGGCGTTCGACACCGCTGCCGCGAGGGTGCTGTACGAGACCCCGCCCATGCCGGCCAACATCACCGGATGCTCGATCTTCAACAGTTCGGTCAGTCGCGTCTTCATAGTTCCTCGATTCAACCTACTCAGGGGCGCGGCGTAGGCGCAGCAGCGCCCCGCCCAGGAGTGCCGCCACGAGAGAACTCATGAGCAGACCCAGGGTGTAACCCGCGTACAGCGGGCTCTGCGCGCCAAAGAGCTTGGACGCAAAGAGCAAGGGAACCGTGAAGCCGATCGCGCAGAGTATCGCGGTCGTCACCACCAGAGGCCACGTGATCGATGCCGGGAGTCGAAAGTGCAACCCTCTCGCGAGTGCCACGCCCGAAGTGATGCCCAGAGTTTTGCCCACGAGACGAATGGCCAGAGTGCCAATGACCACCGTGCCGACGGCGCCGCTCAGTTGGAGATTCGACCAGTGCAGGCCGCACGCGACGAGCGCGAACAACGGGAGTACGAGGCCAACCGAAAGGCGAGTGGCGTCTCGTTCGAGTCGAGGACGTGAGGGTGCGCGCGGCGATACCAAAACCCCGGCCACCACCCCGGCCAACGCCGGCTCCACGTTGGCCCAGGCGAAGCAGATCCACAACGCGACGAGTAACGCGACGCTCGCCAGTGCGCTCGTCACTCGTCGGGAGATAGTCACGCCGACGAGAACGGTCGCGATCAACGCCGCCAAACCGTCGAGGCGCACGTGCGTGGTGCCACTCACACTCAACACCATCACGCTCAAGACGTCATCGGTGATGGCCAGAGTGAGGAGAAAGATCCGAATCTCCGGTGCGAGGCGCCGTCCCGCGATGGCGAGGACGCCCAAGGTGAAGGCCACGTCGGTCGCCATTGGAACACCCCAACCTCGTCGAAGCGCGCCCGAGTGCAACAACGTACCGAGAAGTATCGACCCGAGTGCGGTGAACAACATGCCACCGGCGGCGCCGAGAACCGGGGGAATCGCGTGCTCGGGCCGCGTGAGCAGACCGGACGAGAGTTCTCTCGAAAGTTCGAGACCCATGGCGAAGAAGAAGATCGCCATGAGTCCGTTGATGATGACGTCGTGCACGCTACTGACGCCGAACTCGGCCAACACGTGTGAGCCCGAGTGAGAAGTGAAGATTGAGAAGTACGACGAAGAAAAAACCGCCGACCACGTCAGCGCAATGGTGACACCGGCCGCCAAACCGATGGCGGCGCTGTACTCGTGGTCAAGGAGCCACGAAACGCGCGAAGATTTGGTTTCGGTGATGAAAAAAGGCTACTCAAGCGGGCCGATTCACCACGACCCACGATTAAGGTTGTTGCACCACAAGAGACGAATGAGCATATGCCGTGACAGATGGACCAGGGATGGGCGAGCCGTCGATCGCCACCATAACGAAGCGAGAGCTCTACTTCATCCTCGGCGCGTTGATGATGGGCATGTTGCTCGCCGCGCTCGACGGCACGATTGTGGCCACCGCTCTTCCCACCATCGTGGGCGACCTGCACGGCGCCAGTCACTTGAGCTGGGTCGTCGTGGCGTACTTGCTTGCGACCACGGTGAGCGTACCGCTGTGGGGCAAGCTCGGCGATCTCTATGGTCGAAAGAGTTTCTTCCAAGCGGCGATCGTCATCTTTCTCGTCGGCAGCATGCTCTGCGGTCTCTCCCACACCTTTGTCGAGCTCATTATCTTTCGCGCCCTCCAGGGCCTGGGCGGGGGCGGGCTCATGGTCGGAGCTCAGGCCATTATCGCCGACGTCGTTTCACCGCGAGAACGCGGTCGCTACGCGGGGTTCTTTGGCGCGACCTTTGGTGCCGCCACGGTGCTCGGTCCGCTGCTCGGAGGATTCATTGTCGAGTACTGGTCGTGGCGTTGGATCTTCTATATCAATCTGCCATTGGGCATCGCAGCTCTCGTCGTGACGGCCGCCGTCTTGCCGAGCTCGGCAAAGCGCGTGCAGCACATCATTGACTACGCCGGCATTCTCGTGTTGACGGTCGCGGCCTCGGCGTTGATTCTGTTCACGTCGCTCGGGGGCACGACGCTGGCGTGGCTGACTGCCCCCTCGCTGGCGCTGTTGATCGGCGGCCTCGCGGTAACGGTCGTGTTCGTCTTCGTTGAACGGCGCTCGAAAGAGCCCATACTGGCGCCCCACCTGTTCACCAATCGAGTCTTCTCGTCGGCGTCCGCGATTGGCTTCGTGGTCGGCTTTGCGATGTACGGCGCGTTGGTCTTTCTCCCGTTGTACTTTCAAGATGTACGAGGGACTTCGCCCACGATGTCGGGCCTTCGACTCTTGCCGATGATGGCGGGCCTGTTCACGACGTCGATCGTGACGGGATTCCTGGTATCTCGTGGATGGAAGTACCGCCCCTTTCCAATCCTCGGTACCGTGGTCATGACCGTGGGACTGATACTGCTTAGTACCGTCAACGGCAGTACATCCAGTGTCGTGTTGGGGCTGTACATGTTGGTTCTCGGTATGGGGCTGGGACTCGTGATGCAGATTCTGGTGACGGCGGTGCAAAACTCCGTGGCGCCGAGCGACATCGGCGCCGCGACCGCGGGTACCAACTTCTTTCGATCGATGGGTGGCTCCTTTGGCACCGCGGTCTTTGGCGCGCTCTACGCGAACGAGTTGCCCCACCAGTTAGCGAGTGGCTTTGGTGTGGCCGGCTCACCGATTCTGGGGCTTGCGCCCTCGTCGTTCACCCCCGAGCTCTTGAAGAAACTGCCTCCTGGGGAACTGAGCATCATCTTGCACGCGATCGCCA
This sequence comes from Acidimicrobiaceae bacterium, assembly GCA_003131665.1. Lineage (GTDB taxonomy): Bacteria > Actinomycetota > Acidimicrobiia > Acidimicrobiales > RAAP-2 > RAAP-2. The sequence goes on along the minus strand of PKWA01000125.1, from coordinate 52,751 downwards.
GCTCCATCCAGAAGGTCTACCTCTGGGCGATTCCCTTTGGCATTATCGCGATATTTCTCTCGCTCACTCTTCCTGAGATCAAACTTCGTACGAGTGTTCACCAAGTTGCTGATGAAGTACCGATGTCAAACGCGGACCCCCTGCTCTAATCATGGCGAGGCATTCGTCAAATTCCTGCTCGTCGCCGTAGTAGGGGTCGGGCACGTCGAGGTCAAGTCTCGGCTCGAGCAGGTTGCGCCAGAGCACGACCTCGGCGGTGGGTTTGAGACGGCCCTTGACCTCGTGAAGGTGCTCACGGGTCATCACGAGCACGAGGTCCTGTCGCTCAAGGTACGCATCGTCGGCGTAGGCGGCCACTGAACCCGGTAGACGAAGGCCTGCTCGATCAAGGGCGGCGCGAGCGCGCGGGTCCATCGCACTGCCAACGTGCCAACGTGCCGTGCCCGCGCTCGTGACGACCACGACATCCTTCAAGAGGGCATCGTCGGCGATGAGGTGTTTAATGGCGACCTCGGCCATCGGTGAGCGGCAGATGTTGCCGGTGCAGATCGTCGCCACGTGGAGTGATGCGCCAGCCACGAGCCTCCTAGGGATTTTCTACTTTCTAGTCGACGGAATTGGCTCACGCGACGTGCGAACGTTGGGCGGCAAAGGATAAAGTACCGTTAGGGCTAACGGAAGGAGACGCGATGCCTCTGTCAGAGCACGAGCAGCGGATCCTGGCCGAACTAGAAGACTCGCTCTCTAAGCAGGATCCCCGTTTCGCTAAAAACGTCCGCGAGACGAATATTTACNNGGACGCCGCGTTCGCTGGGGCATCGTGGGATTTCTCGCCGGTCTCGCCATCTTGGTCCTGTTTTTTTCGGCCTCGGTCCTTCTCGGACTCCTGGGTGTGGCATTGATGTTCATCTCCGCAGTGGTAGTTGAGCGAAACGCTCGTAAATTGGGACGCGCGTCTTGGCGGGACATCACCAGTTCCTGCCAGGGCGACGACGCCCAAGCGAACTATGGTCCTCGAACCAGTTCGCTCCGCGACTGGTTGTCGCGTCATCGCCATAAGAGCGAATGACCCTCGTCGGAGACGCGCGCCGCGCGTCTCCGTGCCTAGCGCTCGACATCGGAGCCACCAAAATTGAAGCCGCGATCGTGGCTCCCGATGGGGCCGTAGCGCTCCGTGCACGACTGGACGTCGCCGAACATCAGTCGGATCTGTTTGAGGCGCTCGTGGAGATGGCGCGGCGCGTACGAGGTGATCAGCGAATTGACGTGATTGGCGTGGGCTGCGCGGGACCGATGACGCGTGGGGGTGACACGGTATCACCGCTCAACATTCCTTGCTGGCGAGATTTCCCCTTGCGGGGATCGCTCTCTGACGCTCTCGACGCCGACGTGCACGTGGACGGTGACGCGCGCGCTCTCGCGTTGGGCGAAGGGGTCTTTGGCGCCGCTCGTGGGGTGACGTCGTATCTTTCAATGGTGGTGTCCACTGGCGTGGGCGGGGGACTCGTCTTGAACGGTCGTCTGCTCGACGGCGACACCGGCAACGCGGGCCACGTGGGTCACCTCAACGTCGTCACCAACGGCGCCTTGTGCTCGTGTGGCGCGTATGGGTGTCTTGAAGCGGAGGCGTCTGGCTGGGCCATCGAGTCACGCACCGGCCGTCCGGCCGATCAGGCCGATCAGGCGACGCGACTGCGCACGGGTGAACTGGTCGGTCGAGCGGTGGGGATGTTGAGTTCGGTGCTGGACTTTCGTCACTGTTTCGTGGCCGGATCGGTGGCGCTGGGTTACGGTGACGAGTTCTTCGCCGAAGCGAACAAATCGGCGCGGGCCACGGCGATGATGTCGTATTCGCACGACGTGGAGATCCGCCGCTCCCAGCTCGGCTTCAACGGGCCACTGCTCGGTGCCGCGCTCGTGGGATGGCGAGGTGCGCCGTGAGAGGGATTGACCTCAAGCAACTCACGCGCCATCTTCTCTTGCATCCATCGCAGGCACCAGTAGTGGTCGGTGCGGCGTGGCGACTTCGAGCGGTCAAATGGTGGCGACACGCTCCGTTTCTCCCTCTGCCTGACCACGCGTATTGGAACTTTCGTGTGATCACCGCCAATGGCTCGGCAAATCGACTGCTGAGCGTGGACGACGTCGTGACGTTCGCCCAGTGGTCACGTCGCCAACGAGTGGGACCGTAGGTACCTCTCGTGGGGCGAGTCCTTTTGCTGAACGCTACCTTTGAGCCCTTGCAATTGGTCTCGCAGCGTCGCGCCGTCGTGTTGATGCTGGCGGGCCGAGCCGAGCCCATCGCGATGCCCGACGAACCCGAGGTCTGTCGATCCGCGAGCATCGTGGTGGAGATTCCAGCGATCGTGCGCCTGCACGAAATGGTCAAATTGCCAACGAAGATTCGAACGCCGCCGCTGACGCGCCGCTCACTGTTGCTGAGAGATAGCTACCGCTGCGCCTACTGCATGGAGCACGCCGACACCATCGATCACGTGGTGCCGCGCTCGCGCGGCGGACGTCACGAATGGACCAACGTGGTGGCCGCCTGTCGCCGGCACAACATGCAAAAGGGCGACCGACTCGTGGAGGAGATGGGTTGGCGAATGCACTTTTTACCTCGAGTGCCCGACGGACCCTGGTGGCGATGGCGACACGTGCCCGATCCTGATCCACTCTGGGCGCCGTACCTGCCTCGCGCGTCGTGAACGAAGCGCTCGAAGAACTTATCGACTACAGCTCTCTTCGTGGCGAGGAGGAAGCCACGATGATCACCGCGCACGTGACGCGCGCGACGCTGGTCCTGGGCGCCAATCAGTCACCGAGCGTCCTCGACGTATCGAAGCTTGGAGCGACGTCACTTCGCCGGCGCCGCGGCGGAGGGGGACTCGTTCTTCTTCGGCCCAATGACCTGTGGATCGATTGGTGGATTCCGGCGAATGATCCGCGATGGTCCAGCGACGTCCACGTCAGTTCGATTCGTGCCGGCGAGTGGTGGGCTGGCGTACTGCGTCACTACACGAGCGAAACCGTGTCGGTCCACGCGGGCGCGCTCGAGGGGAATCCCGCATTTCGGATGGTTTGCTTCGCGGGGCGCGGACCCGGAGAGGTCTTCGTGGGCCGCCGAAAGGCCGTCGGGCTGACCCAGTGGAGGGTCCGTGAAGGCGTGTTGCTTTCCACCGTTTTGCACCTCCAACCCACGAATGACGTCGTAGAGTATCTCGCCTCGGTTCCGGAGGGTCTGAGCGACGCTTTGGATCACCAAGGCCTGGACTCGCTCCATCTCAGTGCTCCACAAGAGATGCTCGCGCGCCTGCGCTTGGCGAGCAGCCCGTGGCGCTTTAGGACCACCGAGATCGTTCCTTAGCTCTTCTGGGGCTCAGCCCCTCGGCTTCCACTTTGGCCGACCCTCCGGCCGGGGCATTGAGGGCCATAAAATGCTTCCTGGACTGGTCAATTTGGCGCTAGGTGGCGAAGAGTGGTGTAATGTGTCACGAAGTGGGGGAAAGTGGTGAACCCACGAAGGGACAGCGATGCTCGGGTTCGTGGGTCAGTTTCAGCACACGCTTGACGCCAAGGGTCGACTCATCCTCCCGGCCAAGTTCCGTGTCGAGTTCGAGCGCGGCGGTCATCTAAGTCCGAACACCGAGGGCTGCGTCGCGTTGTGGACACCGGGCGAGTTCGCACGACAGATGGACGAGCGTCTCCAACAAAGCCGCGTGGGTGGTTCGTCGGAACGTCAACAGGTCCGTTACTGGTCGGCCAACTCTTCTGACGTTGAGTTTGATAAGCAAGGTCGCTTCGCACTGCCGGGGGCCATTCGTGAGTACGGAGGGCTAGCCGGCGACGTGTTGGTGGTGGGCGCCATCGATCATGTCGAACTTTGGAACCCCGCGACGTACGCGGAGAAGGTCAACGCCGCAGAAGAGATCTTTAAGCAGGGCAGTGACTAGTGAAGGGAGCATTCCAGCAGTACCGGCCGCGGACCACGCGCAGCCTGGCAATCGTGACAGCGAGGCGAGACACCTCCTCCGCCCTCTCGCCCGTTGTCACGATTGAAAGGCTGCGGATGGCCCAGGACCGTTTTCACGAACCAGTACTCGCGAAGGAGATCGTCGAGTTGTTTTCCAGCCTGCCGGCTGGGGTGATCGTTGACGCCACGTTGGGTGGCGGGGGACACGCCGAAGCGATCCTCGAGTCGGCCGCTCAGCTACGGGTGCTCGGCATCGACCGCGATCCCGAGGCCCGCACCGCGGCGTTCGAACGCCTGGGCGTCTTTGGCGATCGTGTCCGAGTCGTCGACGCCACGTTCGCTGACTTACTTGCCGTCGTTCGCGAGAACAGTGACTTCCTCGATGGCGATGAGGTCGTGGGTGTGTTGATGGATTTGGGGGTCTCCTCTCATCAGCTCGACGAGTCGAGTCGCGGCTTTTCATTTCGCGCCGACGCGCCATTGGACATGCGCATGGATCCCACCAAGGGTGAGGCGGCCGCGCAGTTTCTCGCCCGCGTGGACCAGCACGAGTTGGCGCGAATGTTGAGAAAGAACGGAGAGACTCGTTTTGCCGGGGGAATCGCCAAGTCAGTCATTGAGCGTCAGCCGATCACCACCAACGAGTTGACCGAAGCGGTAGAGCGCGCGGTGCCCATGGCCGCGCGCCGCCGCGGCCATGTGGCGACCCGGGTCTTTCAGACCCTGCGAATAGCCGTGAACGACGAAGAGGACCAGTTGACGCGGGGTCTCGCGGCGGCGCTGGACGCGCTGAGCGTCGGCGGAGTTGTCGCGGTCATCTCGTACCACTCGGGCGAGGACCGGGTCGTGAAAGGCTTTCTGGCGGATCAACAGAGCGGCGGGTGCCGTTGCTCGCCCGAACTGGGCTGCGTGTGCGGCGCCGTCGCGCGAGTCAAGGTCTTTCGGGCCAGCGCCCAACTGGCCAGCACGCACGAAGTCACCCTCAATCCACGCGCTCGCGCGGCTCGGTTGCGGGTCGCTCGAAAGGTGGCGCCGTGAGCGTCATTAGTTTTCCCCGTCGCGTCGACACCCGCAAACCGCTCCGGCGCGAGACTCCTTCCACGCGCACACCGTCTCATCGCGCGCGGGCCCCTCGGCGCGATGTGGCCGCACAACGTTGGCGTGGCACGTCGACGTCGCGAAAGTCGGCGTTGATCGTGGTCTTCGCCCTCTCGCTCTCGCTCGCGGGCAGCATGGTCGAAGCCAATCGTCAGATCGAGATTCACTCGCTGCAGAGCCAGTTGTTACAAGAGCAGTCAACGTTTGCGGTGCAAGTGGGATCACTCACCAATCTGTCTGCGCCCAGTCAGATTGCGACGCAGGCCGGGGCATTGCACCTGGTGGATCCCACGTCGGTCACCCAAGTACCCTCGACGTCTCTTGATGCGCCCCTGCCACTACCGAAGTTCTTGGGTTACGCACCGGCAACATCAAGGACCCTTCGGTGAGTGCGCATCAGACCTCGACCCACAGTCGAACCCGAGTCGCCCACAACGCGCCCCCGCCGAAGCCTCGGGGATCGCGCCGCTTGCTTCTCCTGCGCGCGGTCTTGGCGGTGGCCTTTAGCGCGCTCGGCGTTCGACTTTTCTTCTTGCAGGTGGTTGACCACACGCACTACGCCAAACTCTCCATCGCTCAGGTCCGAGAGGACTTAACAACGACCGCCCTTCGGGGCGGAATCTACGACCGTCACGGTGAGACGCTGGCGGTGTCGCGTCCCACCTCGATTGTCATCGCCGACGACTTTCAGATCACCAACGCCGCGAGTCAGGCGCGGGCCATGTCCCCGCTGGTTCACGTGCCCGTGGCGAAGTTGACCTCGCTGCTCTCCGAGCACAGCGGCTACGTCATCGTGAACAACGAGCTCGATCTCACCGATGGACGCAAAGTGTCATCCCTGTTGTTCCCCGGCATCGTCGTGCAGAACTCCTCGGTTCGCACGTATCCTGATGGCACGCTCGCGACGTCACTGCTGGGTGGGGTCAACGCGGCCGGCGCGGGATCGGCGGGCCTGGAGTACGAGTATCAAAAAGTACTAGCCGGCCAGACGGGTATCACGCGAGAGTTTGTCTCGTCCTCGGGCGTGAATCTGCCCGCTTCGCACTCCACGGTGATACGCAAAGCCAAACCGGGCGTCGGGCTAGAACTGACGCTCGACTCCTCATTGCAGTACGTCACCGAGCGCGACTTGGCCCGGGAGCTTTCGGCCTCCGACGGACTGACGGGCTTGGCGGTGGTGATGGACGTAAAGACTGGCGAGATTCTCGCCGACGCGTCGCTCGTCAATACCAAAACCACCGCGGGCGTCCTCGGACCGATTTCGACGTGGGGTAAGAATGTGGGTGTCGCGGGCGTCCAGCAGACGATCAACAACCTGGCGTTCTCCCAAGCGTACGAACCGGGCTCCGTCTTTAAGGTCGTCACGTTCTCGGCGGCCTTGCAGGCCGGTCTCATCACGCCCAACACCGTGTTCTCGGTTCCCAATTCAGTGGTGGTGGGTGGGCGACTCTTTCACGACGCGGAAAGCCACGGCCTGGAACATCTCACCGCGACCGAGGTGCTGGCCCAGTCGTCGAACATCGGCACTTACGAGGTGGGTACGCGCGTGGGTGAAGCGGGGCTCTTGGCCCAGGTGGAGCGGATGGGCTTTGGCCAGACCACCTCGCTGGACTATCCCGGTGAGACCTCGGGCCTGCTCGTGAACGCCACCGACTGGTACACCAGCGACCAAGTGGCGTTGCCCATCGGCCAAGTTGACGCCGTGCCCGCGATCCAGGTGTTAGACGCCTACAACGCCATCGCGAACGGCGGCGTTTTTATTGAACCGAAGCTCGTTCGCGGCTACGTCTACGCCGACGGAGCGCTGAAGGCCACCGCGTCGAGTGTCCAGCGCGTCGTGCTCTCAAAGAGCGTGGACGCCACGATGGTCAAGATGCTCGAACAAGTGGTGTTGGACGGTACCGGGACCAACGCCATCATTCCGGGCTACAGCGTCGCGGGCAAGACCGGCACGGCGACGATGCCCTACCCCGGACGCGACTCACTACTCACGGGCAACTACAACGCCACGTTCGTCGGATTCGCGCCCGCGAACAATCCCGTACTTTCGATGATCGTGGTCATCGAGCGTCCCGAGTCGGACATCTTCGGCGGCACCGTGGCGGCGCCGGTCTTCCAAGAGGTCATGTCCTACGCCTTGCATCACTACGGCATTCCCTCCACTGGCGTTGAACAAAAACCCCTCACGGGCGCGGGCGCCAGTATCTCCTCGGACGTGACGTGATGCAGCTGGGCGACATCCTGGACGATCTTTCCCTTGACGTCTCGACGAGCAGCCTGGAAGTCTCGCGCGTCGAGATCGACTCGCGTGAGTGCGAGTCCGGCACGCTCTTCTTCGCGATGCCCGGTACGCGCCAGCACGGGGCCGCGTTCGTCAAGGACGCGATCGGCCGTGGAGCGCTGGCTGTCGTGTCCGATCGGCCAATCAACGCCACGGTACCCGTCGTGGTGGTGCCGACCTCGCAACTGCGTGCGCTACTCGCGCACGCCAGCGCCGCCATCGTCGCTCACCCAGAAACCAGGGCCAAGTTAGTCGCGGTGACCGGTACCAACGGCAAAACGAGTGTGACGACACTGGTGAGTTCGTTGGCCCGGGCGCTCTCGTGGAACGCGGCCAGTATCGGCACTTTGACGAACCAGCGAACGACGCCCGCGGCGCCCGAGCTCTATCGCACGCTCGCCACCCTCGTGGGTCACTTCAACTCCACGACGCCCGACTCACTCGTGGCCATCGAGGTCTCGAGTCACGCGCTCGATCAGCGCCGCATCGAAGGCCTGCGGTTTTGTGTCGCCGCCTTTACCAATCTCAGTCACGAACATCTCGACTATCACGGGACGATGGAACAGTATTTTCTGGCCAAGGCCTCCCTCTTTACGATCGAATACGCGAAGCGCGCCGTGATCTGGATCGACGACCCCTACGGCCAGCGCCTGGCCGAGATGACCGCGCTGCCGGTGACGCGAGTCTCACGCGGTGACGCGAAGGACGTCGAGACCACACTGCAGGGGTCGACCTTTTTTTGGCGCGGCCACTTGGTCAACTCGTCGCTGGTCGGGGACTACAACGTCGATAACGCCTTGCTCGCGATGGCCATCATGAGTACGTTGGGCGCCAGCGATGAGCAGGTGGCGGCTTCCATGGGTGAAGTCGCGTCAATTCCCGGCCGGTTCGACGTGCTCTACGGCAACGGCGTGACCGTCATCGTCGACTACGCGCACACGCCCGAGGGTTTGCAGCGACTCTTGAGCGACGTGCGACTCCTTCAGACCGGCGGGCGAATGATCACCGTCTATGGGGCCGGAGGCGATCGCGATCGGGCCAAGCGGCCCGAAATGGGCCGTGTCGTGTCGACCTTGTCGGATCTCACCGTCGTCACGTCGGATAACCCCCGCACCGAAGCGCCAGATGCCATCATTGATGCCGTGATGGTGGGCGTGGCGCCAAGCGCCCAGGTCGTTCGTGACGTCGACCGTCGTTCGGCCATCGCGCAGGCACTCGCCGGCGCCGAGACGGGCGACGTGGTGGTCATCGCCGGCAAGGGCCACGAGTCGACCCAGACGGTGGGCGACCTCGTGCTTCCCTTCGATGACCGTGTCGTAGTTCAAGAGCTGTTGAAGTGAGGTCGCCATGTTGAGTCTGATGGAGTCGGGCGGGGTCGGATTCCTCTGCTCGTTACTGCTCACGCCACTGTGGATGAGGTTCTTGCGGGCGCGCTCCCTCGGCCAGCAGATCCGTGAAGACGGTCCCTCGACCCATCATCACAAAGCGGGCACACCCACGATGGGCGGGGTGATCATCGTGCTGGCTGGCGTGCTCGGTTACCTCATGGGCCACGTCGGTACGTCGATTGGCTTCACGCGCGCGGGCGTCTTGGCGGTGCTGGTCATGGTCGCTTCGGGGCTCTTAGGTTTCATGGACGACTACTTGGCCATTCGTAACGCCCGCAACTTAGGTCTGAACAAGCTGGGCAAGCTGATCGGTCAACTGGTGATCGCGGGCGTCTTTGCGTTGCTGGCTCTTTCGTGGGTGCACACCTCGACCGATCTCTCCTTCACTCGGTTTTCGCTGCCCGGGTGGAACTTGACGGCGACGGGCTGGTTCCTACTGGCGGTCTTTGTCATCATCGCCACGTCCAACGCGGTGAATCTGACCGATGGGCTCGACGGCTTGGCGGCCGGTTCGGCCACGTTTTGCTTTGGGGTGTTGTCGATCATTGGCTACTGGCAGTTTCGTCACTTCGGGATCTACCAACTGCACGCGGCGCTCGACCTCGGACTCGTCGCGGTAGGACTGGTCGGGGCGTGCCTCGGCTTTCTCTGGTGGAACGCGGCACCCGCTCGAATCATCATGGGTGACACCGGCTCCTTGGCGGTCGGCACGGGCCTGGGTGCGCTCTGTCTGTTAATGAACCTGGACCTGCTGCTCGTGATCATTGGCGGACTCTTCGTCGCCGAGACCGCCTCGGTGATTCTCCAAGTGGTCAGTTTTCGAATCTTCGGCCGTCGGATCTTTCGCATGGCGCCCTTTCACCACCACTTCGAACTTCGCGGTTGGCCCGAGACCACGGTCCTCATTCGATTCTGGATACTCGCCGGGCTCGTGGCGATGCTCGGCCTGGGCATCTTCTACGGCGACTTTCTCAAGATCGCCAAGGTGGTCTGAGTGTCAGCGCGTCAGCCTCTGCGAGGTTTCGTCCAGCCGCTGCCGCGCGGCAGTGCCACGGGGCGCGCGTTGCTCGTGGTCACCACGGTGCTCGTCATCTTTGGCACGATCTTCGTCGCCTCCGCGAGTGAGGGCCAGGCCGCGAACGGCACGGCCTTTTCGATCATGGCCCACGACGGGGCGTACCTCTGTTTGGGTGTCTTCGCGCTCTACTGCGCGGCGCGCGTACGCCTCGAGCGCCTCGTTCGCAGTGCCCCCTTGCTCATCGTCGCAGGTCTGGTGCTGTTGCTCGCGGTAAAGGCCGTCGGCGTCACCACGAATGGCGGAAAACGTTGGCTCAATCTTCACGTGATTGACTTGCAGCCTTCGGAGCTGTTCAAACTCTTCACGGTGATCTTCATCGCGTGGTTGGTCCAACACCACCATGACGAGCTGAACAATTGGCGACAGCTGGTGATCTGGACGACACCCGTGTGGTTGGGCTGTGGCTTGATCGTGCTCGAACCCGACATCGGTACCGCGTCGGTGGTGATGATGATTTGCTTTTCGATGTTGGCCGTGGCCGGCCTCTCTTCTCGACTGCTCCTGCGGGTGCTGGTGTTGGCGGCCGTCGCCGTGGGTGGCTACGTGCTGGTGAAGCCCTACTCCGCCAAGCGTTTTTTCTCGTTTCTTCACCCCAACACCAATCTGCTCGGGAGCGGCTATCAGCTCTTGCAGTCGCGCATCGGCTTGGGCGCCGGGGGCGTGACGGGTCTAGGACTCGGCCACAGTCGCGAGAAGTGGGGGTTACTGCCGAACCCGCACACTGACTTCATTTTTACGATCGTCGGCGAAGAGCTCGGCTTGATCGGTGCGTTGGCGGTCATTGCTCTGTTCGTGGCGTTCTTGATGGTGTCGGTGCGCATCGCTCAGCGCTGCTCGAACCAGGTCTATCAACTGGTGGCGGTGGGCATCACGACGTGGATCTGCGCCGAGGCGTTGATCAACATCTCTTCGGTGCTGGGGTGGTGGGCCGTCACCGGGGTGCCGTTGCCGTTCTTCTCCTACGGCGGCACGGCACTGATCACCGAACTGGCCGCGGTGGGACTGCTCTATAACATCGCCCACGATCGAAGTCGCAGCGGCGACCTCACGATCCGCGAGTACCGCCTCACGAACTTTCGCGAGACCGTCGAGCGCGCGCGCCCGGCCCGTCCGATTGAACGTCAACCCGTCGCGCGCCGCTACCGACAGGACTACTAGTGCGCGGTCCCGTCATCATCACGGGCGGCGGGACCGGAGGACACGTCTTTCCGATGCAGGCGATCGAAGAGGCCCTTCGCCAGCTGGGCGTCACATCCGAGGAACTTCGTTTCGTGGGTAGTCGTCGCGGGCAAGAGCGCGGACTGCTCGGCGGGGGCGACGTCGCGCTCACCTTGTTGCCGGGACGCGGCCTGGTGCGATCGCCTCGGGTGGCTGACGTGGCGCGCAACCTCGCCGCGGCGTCGGGCTTGGTCGCGGCGCTGTTCATGGCGTTGGTGTTGGTGAAACGCTGGCGCCCCTCGGTGGTGGTGTCGGTGGGCGGGTACGCCTCTTTCGCGGTGTCCTTTGCGGCGAGGTGTTGGCGCATTCCTCTGGTACTGGTGGAGTTCGACGCGACCCCCGGCGCGGTTCAGCGACTCTTTGCCCACTACGCCACGAAGCGGTGCTGCGCCTTTAGCTCGAGTGGAGAGAAGGACGTGGTGACCGGCGCGCCGCTTCGCGCATCCATCGAACACGTCGATCGTTCAAACGAGGCTCGTCTCAGGGCCAAGCGTGCCGCCACGCCACCCATTGACCCCGAGCGCGTCGTGGTGGTGGTGATGAGCGGTTCGCTGGGCTCGTCGCGCGTGAATGAGGCCGTGAGCGATCTCGCGACCAGGTGGGTGTCGCGCCGAGATCGAGCACTTCTGCACGTCACCGGCCAGCGAGACTACGACGGCACTCGATCGCGAACTCTCGCCACCAGCGGACTTGACTATCGAGTGATCGCCTTCGCCGACATGGTCGAACTCTGGAGCGTGAGTGACGTCGCCATCTGCCGCGCTGGTGCCGGCACCGTCGCGGAACTCACGGCGCTCGCCATTCCCTCGATCTTGGTGCCACTGCCCAACGCGCCGGGCGATCACCAGGCGAAGAACGCCGACGCCGTGGTCCGCGCCGGGGGCGCGGTGTTGCTGCGTGACGACGAGTGCACCGGCGCCGCCTTAGAAGAGCTCTTGGAGCGAGTGGCCGAGCCCGCCACGCTGCGCTCGATGTCGCTCGGTGCGCGTACGCTGGCCCACCCCGGTGCGGCCCAGGCCATCGCCGCGGTGATTCTGGAAGTTCGAGCGAGCTCGTGAGCAGTTTTGACGCCCATCCACACGTGCACGTGGTGGGCGTGGGGGGCGCGGGTATGAGCGGCCTGGCGCTGTTGTTGGCGGAAATGGGCGCCTCGGTGAGCGGCAGCGATGCGGTGGACTCGTTGGTGTTACAAGAGCTGCGCGATCATCACGTTCGCACCTTCGTCGGTCACCGCGCGAGCCAGGTCGAGGGCGTTGACGTGCTGACCTGGTCACCGGCGGTAGCCGCCGACAACGTCGAAGTGGTGGCGGCACGGGCCAATGGCGCACGACTGGTGACTCGTGCGGACGCCTTCAACGAGTTGGCGACGATGAAGAGGGTGATCGGCCTGGCGGGCACGCACGGCAAGACCACGGCGACGTCGATGATGGTGCAGGTCTCCTTGGCGGCCGGTCGAGATGACGGGTGGCTCGTGGGCGCCCCGGTCCTGGGCGTGGGCGCGAACGGCCACTGGGGCCAGGGCGATCTCATCGCCGAGTTGGACGAGAGTTTTGGCACTTTTGGCGAGCTGCGGCCCTTCGCGCTGGGGCTCTTGAACGTCGAAGCCGACCATCTCGATCACTACGGCACCCTCGACGCCCTCGAGGCGGCCTTTGGCGGCCTGATCACTCGAACGGCGGGGCCGGTGGTGGTGTGGGGTGAGGACGCGGGCGCCACTCGCGTGGTGCGAAGCCTCAAGCGAGAGGTCGTACGGGTGGGAACGTCGAAGGGCGTCGCGTGGCGGGTGAGCAAGGTCGAGCTCGAACGTCGCCGAGCCTCGTTCGTGTTGAGTGGCCCGGGTGAGTCGTTGTCGATCACGCTGCGCGTCACGGGCGCCCATAACGTGGCGAACGCGGCGGTGGTGGCGGGGTTGGCCCGCACGCTCGGACTCTCGAGCGAGGCCGTCGTCGCGGGGCTCTCGAACTTCGTGGGCGCGCCGCGGCGCTACCAGTACCGAGGCGCGTGGCGAGGCGTCGACGTCTACGAGGACTACGCGCACCTGCCCGGCGAGATCGCCGCGACGCTCGAGGCGACGCGCGCGGCCGGCTACGAGCGGGTGACGGTGGTCTTTCAACCCCATCGGGTCACTCGCACGCTGGCGCTCGTCGAGCAGTTCGCGCCGGCCTTTCGAGGGGCGCGTCACGTCGTGGTGACCGATCTCTACAGCGCCGGCGAGGCCAATCCCACCTCGGTCACCGGTGAGCTCGTGGCGGACGCCCTGGTGCACTACGACTCGTCGCTCGACACGACGTACCGGGCCGAGTTCGCCGGTGTCCTGAAGGCGCTCGAGCAATTAGCGAGCGACAGTGACGTGATTCTCGTGCTCGGCGCGGGCGACGTCGGTTCGCTCATCGACGAACTTCCCGGCGGACTGACGTGAGTGCCCTGGACGACCTCGTTGTTCTCGCGGGGCCACGGGCCGTGCAACACGCGCCCCTGGGCGCACGCACCACCTATCGAGTGGGTGGGAGTGTGCGACTTCTCATCACGCTCTCGTCGCTCGGAGATCTCGGCGAACTCGCCCCAGCGATCAGGGCCTGCGGGCTCGAACTCGTCGCGCTGGGTAACGGCTCGAACTTACTGGTGCAAGACGGTGAGCACGAGGTGCTCGTGGTGCACCTCACGGACGAGCTCGCCATGTTGGACTGGCACGATGAAGGTGATCGGGTGATCGTGGATGCGGGCGCCGGACTCGATCTGCCGATCGCGGCGCGTCGGCTGGCTCGTGAGGGCGTGGTCGGATTCGAGTGGGCGGTCGGGGTGCCGGGTACCTTTGGCGGTGCGGTGGCGATGAACGCGGGCGGTCACGGATCGGACATGGCGAGTTCGATCGAGGGCGCCACGATCTGGCACGACCTGGACGTGACGACGTGGTCGAAGGAGCATCTGCACCTCGGGTATCGAACGAGCGCAGTGACACGCGGGGACCTCGTGCTGTCGGTGACCTTGGCGCTGGCCCACGGGGAGGCGACCACGTCAGAAGAGCGCGTGCGCGACGTGGTCCGCTGGCGCCGCGAACACCAACCCGGGGGCGCCAATGGCGGCAGCGTCTTTCGCAATCCTCCCGGCGACCACGCGGCGCGCCTCATCGAAGCGGCCGGATGCAAGGGACTTCACCACGCCAGTGCCTCGGTCAGTGACAAGCACGCGAACTTCATCCAAGCTCAGCCCGGGGGAAGTGCCGACGACGTCTACGCACTGATGAATCTCGTGCGTGAACGGGTGCTCGAGAATTCGGGCATCTCGCTGATCTCCGAGCATCGATTTGTCGGCTTTGGCGTGACGCCGTGAGTCGCCACCGGGACACGCTCGCCGGCGCGCCGGCGCGCGCGTCGCAACGGCCGGCGCCCAAACAGCGCGAAGGGCGCGAAGCGCTGCGGCGTCCTCGACGGCGACTTCGCCGCTTGACCAAGTGGACCCTGAGCGTCGGGCTGCTCGTGACGGCGCTCGCCTTCGGCGCGCAGTGGACCCTGCACCAGTCGTTCTTGCGGGTCCAACACGTCACGTTTGTGGGGCTGCGTCACGAGTCCTCGTCGGCGGTGCTCGCGGCCTCGGGCCTGGCGAGCCATCCGGCGATGATTGACGTGAACGGCGCCACCGTCAAGAGCAATCTCTCCTCGTTCACGTGGATCAACGCCGTGACGGTCACCAAGCACTGGCCGAACACGGTCGTGGTGAGTGTGCACGAAAGTGTCGCCGTCGCCGTCGCCTATACGGCCAAGCACGTGCTCGAGTTCGTTGACGACACGGGGCGCGAGCTCGGTCCCGCCCCACTCACGGAAAATCTGCCAACACTCCAGTACCTGCACCCCACCGGCCCTACGTGGCCCTACGCGCGCGCCGGCAAGGGCGCCGCGTACGTGGCGAGCCAGTTGCCCCGGGCCTTCAGCTCTCAGGTCTCGGTGATCTCGGAGAACGCGCAGGGCGACGTCACGCTGCAAATGAGCACGCCGGTCAGTTTCATCCTCGGCCCCGCGACCAACCTGCACGCCAAGTTCGTTGCCATCGCATCGGTGATCGCGCACAGCACCCTCGTGCCGGGCGACGTCGTTGACGTGACGGTACCCGACGAGTTGGCGGTGACGCCACCGACCACGTCGTAAATAGGGGTCATTTGACCATGATGTAGGCACTGACTAGCCTTCAGTGACTGTTCGCGACGCCGCCCCCGCGAAGGCGGTAACAATGGATACATAGCCAAGGGGAGCCCATGAGTCTTAATCAGAGCAACTACCACGCCGTAATCAAAGTAATTGGCGTGGGTGGTGGCGGCGCGAACGCGGTGAATCGAATGATCACCTCGGGTCTGAAGAACATCGAATTCATCGCCGCTAATACCGACGCCCAAGCGCTGTTGCTCAGTGAAGCGGATCTCAAAATTGACATCGGCCGTGATCTCACGCGCGGGTTGGGCGCCGGGAGCGACCCCGAAGTCGGTCGACTGGCCGCCGAAGATCACCGCGCTGAAATCGAAGAGGCGTTGAAAGACACCGACATGGTCTTCATCACGGCCGGGGAAGGGGGCGGCACCGGCACCGGCGCCGCGCCCGTGGTGGCCGAGATTGCGCGCGCCCTGGGCATCTTGACCATCGGCGTGGTAACCCGCCCCTTCGCCTTCGAAGGCAAGCGTCGAGCGACCCAGGCCGAGAAGGGGATTCAGTCCCTGCGCGACAAGGTGGACACCTTGATCGTGATTCCCAACGACCGATTGCTCTCGGTCACGGCACCCGACACCTCGATGCTCGACGCCTTCAAGATCGCCGACGACGTCTTGCTCTCTGCGGTGCGCGGCGTCACTGACCTGATCACCGTGCCGGGGCTCATTAACACCGACTTCGCCGACGTCAACACCATTATGCGCAACGCCGGTACGGCCATTATGGGCGTGGGTAGTTCGACGGGCGAGGGCCGGGCCGTCAACGCGGCGCGCGCCGCGATCACGTCGCCACTGCTCGAAGCCTCCATCGATGGTGCGCGCGGAATCTTGATGAACATCGTGGGCGGCTCGGGCGTGACCTTGAGCGAAGTCACCCAAGCGGCGGAGATCATTCACTCGGTGGCCCACCCCGACGCGAACATCATTTTCGGCAGCGTGATCGACGACTCGATCGGCGAGACGGTGCGCGTGACCGTGATCGCCGCCGGATTCGATCAAAGTGCCCCCAAAGTCACGTCGAGTCAGCCGTCAATGACCGAGGGTCCGCGCAGTGACATCTTCACCTCCACCGGCGACGACTTCTTTGACGTCGGTGGCGATGACGATCTCCCCAGCTTCCTCCGCTAGCGACGAGCTCCTCGAGCGCGTGCGCGCCAATCTGGCGAGCGTGCGCGATCGAATTGAACGCAGCGGACGTGACGCGCGAAGTGTACGCGTGGTCGCGGTGACCAAGACCTTTGACGTGACCCACGTGGCGGCGGCGCTCGCGCTGGGCCTGACGAGCATTGGTGAGAACTACGTGGACGAACTCTGTGAGAAGCGACGAGCGATGAGTGCCTTCACGGCTTCGTGGCACTTCTTAGGCCCGTTGCAGTCCAATAAGATCACGCGCGCCGTGCGATGCGCTGACGTACTCAGCAGCGTCGCGCGCGTCAAAGAACTCGAAAAGATCGCCGCGCTCTCGCCGGGCCAGGTCATCGACGTCCAGGTGGACTTTGGCGACGATCCCGGGCGCAACGGTGTCGCGCCCGGCGACGTCGGAGAGATCGTGCGACGCGCGAGAGCACTGGAACTACAGGTGCGCGGGCTCATGGTGGTCGCGCCGCAGGGTGAAAAGGCGACCCGACAGGCCTTTTTGGCGACGAATGCGCTGGCCGAGGAGTGGGACCTGCGCGAGCGCTCGATGGGTATGAGTGACGATCTAGAGCTGGCCTGTGAACTGGGTACCACGGAAGTACGTCTGGGCCGTGCGCTCTTTGGTCCTCGGTCGAGCGAGGGGCGCCTGGCCTAACATAGTTCTGGGCACCGGTGCCAAGGAGAAGTCGATGAAAGAAAAGTTACGAGGGTTTCTGGGGTTTCTCGGCCTCGTTGAGGACGAGTACGGCGAGTACGGGCCGAGCAACTCGCCACGACCCTTTTCCGACCAGCCCGAGGAGGTCGAACCCGAGTGGTCGCCCAGCCCGGCGCCCGTCGCTCGGACCTTTCCCACTCAGCCGGCCAACCCGTCACCCTTTCGCGCGCCGGTCTCGTCCGCGCCAAGGCGCACGAGCTCGATCTCCGTGCTTGAGGGCGAGAACGGCTCGACACGCATTCGACCCATCGCGAATCCGAATGCGTCGCGGCCCCTTTCGTCGTTCTCCCAAGAGCGTGATGTGGCCGTGGTCGCTCCGGGCAATTACGACGACTCACGACGCATCACCGATCTACTGCGCGCGAATCGGGCGGTCGTCTTAACGACGTTGGACGTCGACTCGGGACTTGGTCGACGACTGGTGGATTTCACGGCCGGCACCGCCTACGCGCTGAACGCCAAAATTGAAATGCTGATTCGTGGTGTCTATCTTGTGAGCCCCCAGGGCATGCACGTCAGTGCCGAGATGAAAGAGCGGCTGCGCGCGGCGAACTATCGCGCTTATGACCAGGCATGACTCTCGTACATGACATCATCACGCTCTACATCTGGATCTTGATTATTGCGGCCCTGTTGAGTTGGCTGCCGAGCACGAATCACGACGGCGCGCTGGCCGCCACCAAGCGCGTCTTGTCGCGGCTCACCGAACCGGTCTTGCGACCCTTGCGATCCATCCTGCCCCGTCCGAATTTGGGGGGCGTCGGCATCGACCTCTCGGTGCTGGTGGCCGTGGTCGCGCTCGAGGTGATCAACGTCATTATCTAGTTTGTAAATCCCCGGCCGTCCCGCGCCTTGCGCAGTAGGGTGGCTGCATGGACAGCACGGACAACGCACTTTCGGCACTAGACGCTATCGATTCGGTGGCCTTTAAGGTCGGTCTCAAGGGTTACAACGTTGACGAAGTCGACGAGTTCTTGGAGCGACTCTCGCTAGAGGTTCGTCAACTCAAAGATCTCGCTCACCAGCAGCGACAACAGCTTCGACAGGCCGCGGAACGAATTAGCCAACTCGATGCGCGCGGCGGTGGCGCGCCCAGCGCGCCCAGCGCACCCAGCGCGCCCGCGATTCGCGCAGGCGGCGCGGCCGACGCCGAACAGGTGACGTCGATGATTGCCCTCGCGCAGCGCTTTATCGATCAGGCGCAGCAAGAAGCCGAAGCGAAGGCGCGCGAATTTACTGTCGCCGCCCAAGAACGCGCGCGCGAGATCGTCACCGAAGCGCGGAGTCGGGCCGAAGACGAGGTAAACCGACTCAACGGGCTCAAGCAACGTTTGAGTGAAGACGTGGACACGCTGGGTCATCAACTTCAGGCGGAGCGCGCACGCATCGCTCAGGTCCTTGCGGAGTTCACGCGTTGGGTGGAGACCTCGCTGCAGGCGGGTGGTGCTCGTCAGAGTGCGCCGGCGTCGTCTCCGCCCACCATCGGTCAAGTTCTGAAATTTGATCAGCCTTCTCGCGACGAACGTCAGTAACTCGCACTTCGACTGCTAGTGTCGTCGGGCACTTGTTCTTAGGAACCCGAGGAGTTAAGCATGCCGACGAACACGAAGACTGTAAAGCGAGCCCCGACCAAGAAGGGGGCGGTGGCGAAGAGTGCGTCGAAAAGCCTCGTTAAGAAGAGCGCTCAGAAGTCGCCCAGCAAGAAGCGACCCATGAAGAAAGTAACGAAAAAATTGCCGAACAAGAAAGTGCCGACGCGTAAATCGCCGGCCAAGAAACCGCCGGCCAAAAAGACCAAGGTCTTGAGTTCGGCCCAGAAGGCCGTCGCATTGAAGAGGGCGAAGGCGCTGGCGCTGGCCAAGGCAAAAAAGGACCGAGAGATTCGAACGAAGGCCGCCGTCCAAAAGGCGTTGGCCCGTCAGCGAGCACTGGCGCTCGCCAAGGCAAAAAAGGATCGCGAGTTGAAGGCCCGCGCGCGAGCCAAGGAGAAGAATGCCGCGCAAAAGGCTCGGGCCCAGGCTGTCGCGAAGGCGAAAAAGGAACACGACGCGAAGGCCAAGATTGCCGCTAAAGAGCGCGAAGTGTCGAGAAAGGCGCGCGAGAAGGCCGCGATTGAGGCGAAGAAGCAACGCGACATCGAGGCCAAACGCAAAGCCATCGAAGCCGAAAAGTTGCGCAAACTACGCGAGATCGAACGCCGCGACGCCGAAGAGCGCANNCGCCGCGACGCCGAAGAGCGCAAGCGTCAAGAGCGCCGCGACGCCGAAGAGCGCAAGCGTCAAGAGACGCTGGAACGTAAAATGCATTCGAAACCCTACGCCAACGACACGGCCTTCTTGGAGGAGTTGCGCGGACTATTGCTGGTGACCCGCGCGGCCACTAACGCACAGATTTCAGTGAGTGAGTCTGAAGCCAACGAGATGTTGGTTGACCGCGAACGCCTCGAGTACGACGATGAGGATGGCAGCAGTGTCGCCTCGGACATTCAGCGCGATCAACTGAAGGACTACGCCACGGCGCTTCGAGTCAAGATTGACGAGATTGATGTCGCCCTCTCTCGAATTGACGATGGCAGTTACGGTCGATGCGACGAATGCTATGAAGCCATCTCCCAGCCCCGACTTCGCGCGCAGTTACCGGTGTTTACCTGCGTGTCGTGTCGCGCCAGCGTTTAGCCTTTCGGCTCAACTACACGGTTATCATCGTGGCCCTCGTGGTCACCGTCCTCGATGCGTTGAGCAAGTTATGGGCGCGACGGGTCCTGGCCACGCACGCCGTTCACGTCGCGGGATTCCTCTGGTGGCGGCTTCAGTACAACACTGGCGTGTCGTTTTCATTCGATCGCTCGGGACCTCTGGTGGTGACGATCGCCACTGTCGTCGTGGCCCTCGCGGTGGTGCTCGTGGGCGTGAACGCCCGGCGAGGAGCACCGGGCGTAGGATTTGGCCTCTTAATTGGCGGGGGACTGGCCAACGTGATCGATCGGCTGGCGGCCTCGCCGCACCGGGTGACGGACTTCATCGCCGTTTCGTCCTTTCCGGTCTTTAACCTGGCCGACGTCGCGATCACCGCCGGCTTTGTCGTTTTGATGGTGGTCGCCTTGCGAGGTGACAAGTTGGTGGCGCGGTGAGTGAGTCCGATGGCCGCGACGCCTTCGATGGCGAGATGCTTGACCTGATCGTGCCGAATTCCCTTCACCATCTGCGCATCGACCGTGTGCTCTCGATGTTGACCGGACTCTCTCGTGCCCAGGCCCACGACGTGTTAACCAGCGGCGCGGTCAGCGTCAATGACAAGGTGGTCCTCAAATCCTCGACGCCTCTCGAAGAGGGTCAACGTCTCGCGGCGGTGCTGCCGCCCAGACCGAGCGATGACGTGAGCCCCGACGCGTCGGTCGCGGTCGACGTGGTCCTCGATGACGAGGACTTTGTCGTGGTGAATAAAGCCCCCGGTCAGGTCGTGCACCCTGGCGCGGGACAGCGCGAGGGCACCTTGGTGGCCGGACTCTTGTCGCGCTATCCCCAGATCCACCGACTCAGTGTCGAGGGCCTCTGTGAACCCTCACGGCCCGGCATTGTTCAACGTCTGGACAAGGGAACCTCGGGCCTCCTCGTCGTCGCCAAGACTCCCGAGGGACTTCTCTCGCTCAGCGGCCAACTCGCCGAACGAGAGATGGAGCGAACGTACCTGGGGCTCGTGGAAGGTCACGTTAGCGACGAGCGCGGGCTGGTCGATGCGCCAATTGGTCGCTCCGCGCGCACCCCCACCTTGATGGTCGTGCGATCGGACGGGCGAAACGCCAGAACCGGCTACGAAGTCATCGCTCGCCTCGACAAGCCCCACGCCGCGACACTGTTGCGTCTACGGCTCGAGACCGGTCGCACCCATCAGATCCGCGTGCACCTGGCAACCATTGGTCATCCAATCGTCAATGACCTTCGTTACGGGCATCGACGCGACGCGCGACTCGAGGACGAGCGAGTCTTCTTGCATTCGACGTCGTTGGCGTTTCGCCATCCGCGAAGCGACGAGCGCGTCGAAACGAAGGCCGCCCTGCCCAAGGACCTCGCGGCCCTCGTCCCTTCGACTCTCGGGCTCTAAGCGACCTCGTGGGCGGCGAGGACGTTGGAGTCGTCGCGCAAGATCGCGAGGGCCTCATCTTCCGCGCGGCGCACCCGGCGCACACCGATATCCATCTTCGTCGCGGTCGCTTGCAGTGACAGGGGCGTCGCGCCGTTTAAGCCAAAGCGCAGGGTTAAGACGTCACGCTGGAGTACGGTCAACTTCGACAGTGCGCCGTGCAACTGGTCGTTCATCATCGTCTGTTCGATGTCACTCACCCAGTCGTGTTGACTGGGCGCGACGAGGTCGCCCAAAGTCGTCGCCGAGTCCGAGGACGCGGGCTGATCAAGACTGGCGGTGACGCCCGCGAGTCCTTTGAGGTTCTCGCGCTCGGCTTTGGACATGCCCGTCGCTTCGGTGAGCTCGGGGTCGGTCGGTTTGCGTCCGAGCAGGGAGGTCAACTCGGCGCTCGTGGCTTCGAGACGCTGGAGCTGTTCACCGACTTCTAAGGGAATGCGGATTGTTCGACCGTGCTGTTGAACCGCGCGCTGCAACGCTTGACGGATCCACCACGTGGCGTACGTCGAGAACTTAAAGCCGCGCTCCCAGTCAAACTTCTCCACTGCGCGCAAAAGTCCAAAGGTTCCCTCTTGAACGAGGTCAACCATCTCGACGCCACGGTCTTGGTAACGCCGGGCCCAGTGCAGGACCAGGCGAAGGTTGGCGGCGACCATCTGCTTCTTGGCCTCTTCGTCACCGGCGGTGACGCGTTTGGCGAGTTCAACTTGTTCGTCGTAGTTCGGCATGGGGTAACGGTCCAGGTCACGCATCAAAAGACCCAACATGTCGTTGGTGTTCACGGCGGATCGGCGGGGGGTCGTCTCCACTGGCATCTCCTTGTCTTTGGGGGGTACAAAGTTCATTCGTCCTCGGCCGGGTATTTCTCCTATAGACGCCTTACTAATTTACCACGAGGTAAAAGAGTTTTCAAGCCCTTCGGGATCCTCGCCGGCGGGGCTTTGGTAGCGGCGAGTCAACCGCTGTGGGTGCGGGCCACGGGTTTGCCACCCCGGGCCTGATCGACCATATCGGCCAGCGTGAAGCTCGCCAGATGCTCACGCATGTGATTGCCAACATCGGCCCAAACGCCCAACAAAACGCACTGTCCTTCGTGATCGCAGGCACCGTCTTGGTGGGGCTCGCCGAAGTCGCCCGCTGCGATAGGTCCATCGACCGCCGCGACGATTTCGGCCAAGGTGATGGACTCCGAAGTTCGAGCCAAGACGTACCCGCCGCCCACGCCGCGCTTGGAGCGAACGAGACCGGCGCCCTTCAGACTTAACAGTATCTGCTCCAAATATGGCTGGGGGAGTCCGGTGCGCTCGGCGAGGTCACGAACTGAGGTGGGCGAGCCGTGATTATCGCGAAGGGCCAAACTCAACAGCGCTCGGCTGGCGTAGTCCCCCCGTGTCGATACTCTCACGGGGCCATCCTATCCATGGCGACGAAGGCCCCTTTTGGGAGTGCACGCGGGGCGAATTTGTCTGGCACACTGCAATGGTGACAGAAAAAAGTGATGACAACGTAACCGTGAAACCCGATGAGGTGCTCGCTCCGGGCGAGAGCGAAGAGAAGGCCGAAGAAGAAAACTCCGACTACATCAGTCAACCCGCCAAGGTGATGCGCATCGGTTCGATGGTGAAGTCTCTGCTCGACGAGGCACGCAGCGCTCCCCTCGACGAAGCGGGACGTACGCGACTTCGAGAGATCTACGAGACGTCCATCCATGAACTCTCTGGTGCACTTTCACCCGACCTCGGCGAAGAGCTCGGTCGCATGGCGATTCCCTTCAGCGCCGACGTACCTTCGGAGTCGGAGTCNNCTGCGCATCGCGCAAGCCCAACTCGTGGGTTGGCTCGAGGGACTCTTTCACGGCATTCAAGCGTCGCTCTTCGCCCAGCAGGCCGCCGCGGCGGCGCAGTTGGAGAAAATGCGTGATCGCTCTCTCTCGCCCGGCTCGGGTGATCCGCGCGCCGGCACCTACCTCTAGGGGTATTGCGTGCTCACCCGCGCGGGGAGACTAAGGTGCAAATCCCATCCGTGTAGTTTCCGGCAACGAAAGAAGGGTTCGGCCGATGGCTGAAGGCTTTGTCCATCTGCACAACCACACTGAATACTCCATGCTCGACGGCGCGGCCCGCGTCGAAGAGATGGTGTTAGCCGCCAAAGCGGACGGTCAACGCGCCATCGCCATTACCGACCACGGCAATTTGTACGGCGTCATCGACTTTTACGAGACGTGTCGCCAACACGACGTGACTCCGATCATCGGGCTCGAGGCCTACATGGCCGCGAACTCGCGATTTGATCGCCCGGCGCGCCGGGGCAAGATTGACGACACCGGCGGGGACACCGAGGGCGGCCAAAAGCTCTATCACCATCTCACGTTGCTCGCCGTCTCCAACGAGGGCTATCGAAACCTACGAGAGCTCTCCTCGCTGGCCTTTCTCGAGGGGTACTACTACAAGCCCCGTCTGGATTGGGAGTTGTTGGAGCGCTACGCCGCGGGCATCGTCGCTACCTCGGGCTGTCTCGGGGGCGTCGTGCTGCAGGCACTGCTTCAAGACAACTATGCCAAGGCCCTTGAGCTCGCGGGTCGGCTCCAGACGATCTTTGGACGCGAGAACTTCTACATCGAACTTCAAGATCACGGTCTGGCCGCCCAGCAACGGACCAACCCTCAACTGCTTCGCGTCGCCCAGGAACTGTCGGCGCCGTTACTCGCGACGAACGACCTGCACTACGTGCGCCACGAGGACGCCGAAATGCATGACGCCCTTTTGTGTATTGGCACTGGTTCTCGAGTCGCGGATCCTGATCGTTTTCGCTTCGAGAGCGACCAGCACTACCTCAAGTCCGCCGCGGAGATGCGCTACCTCTTTCGCGAGCTCCCTCAAGCGTGCGACAACACGCTCGTGATCGCCGAACGGGCCGACGTCACGATCCAATTCGACAACGACGCACTGCCTGAATTCTCCCTGCCCGATCAGTATGCGCAGGGATCGCACCAAGAAGGCGCCACCACGTACCTGCGCGAACTGACCTACCAAGGCGCGCGCGACCGCTACGGTGACGCGCTCAGTGACGACGTTCGCGTTCGACTCGACTACGAACTCGGCACAATCGCCAACATGGGACTGTCGGACTACTTCTTGGTGGTGTGGGATATCATCCGCCACGCGCGCGAGCAGGGCATTCGAGTCGGTCCCGGACGTGGTTCGTCAGCGGGATGCTGCGTCGCGTACTGCTTGCACATTGTCGATCTCGACCCCATGCTCTACGGGCTCATCTTCGAGCGATTCCTCAACCCCGGTCGTCGCCAACTGCCCGATATCGACATGGACTTTGACGAGCGCTATCGCGGCGACATGATCCGTTACGCCTCGGAGCGTTACGGGTCGGATCACGTCGCCCAGATCGTGACGTTCTCGACCATCAAGGCCCG
>PKWA01000125.1:871-28028 GCA_003131665.1 Acidimicrobiaceae bacterium | reverse complement strand
ACGGTATCCACGCGGCGGCGGTCGTGATCACGAAAGAACCGATGCTCGAATACGTGCCGGTGCAACGAAAATCCAGTCCGAATGGCGCTGTTGAGAGCGCGCCGATCGTGACTCAGTACGACGCGACGGCCATCGAGAAACTCGGACTCTTGAAGATGGACTTTTTGGGACTGCGCAACCTGGCCATTATCGAGCGCACACTCGAGCACGTTCGCCGTCGTCACTGCGTGGAGTTAGACATTGATCACGTCGCGCTCGACGACCCCAAGGTCTTTGAGATGCTGCGCCTAGGCAACTCCATCGGTATCTTTCAGCTCGAGGGCGACAAGATGCGCCAACTCATGCGCCGCTTGGCGCCGACAAGTTTTGACGACGTCGCGGCGTTGGTGGCGCTGTATCGACCGGGCCCGTTGAGCGAGAACGTGCACAACGACTACGCCGATCGCAAGAACGCGCGTCAGGAAGTTAGTTACGACCACGTTGACCTCGAGGAGATTCTCTCCGAAACGTACGGTCTCATGATCTACCAAGAAGACATCATGCGCGTCGCCACCACGATCGCCGGCTTTTCGATGACCGAGGCCGACGATCTGCGAAAGGCCTGTTCAAAGAAGATTCGTGAGATGATTCGCGCCCAGCGCGCCAAGTTCGTCGACGGCGCCGAACGCGAAGGGTACGGCCGCCAACTCGGCAACGACATCTTTGACAAGATCGAGCCGTTCGCCGACTACGCGTTTCCCAAGAGTCACGCCTACGGCTACGGGCTCATCGCCTATCAAAACGCGTGGCTGAAGACGAACTATCCGGTGGAGTACATGGCGGCACTGTTGACGTCGTTTCGAGACGACAAGGACAAGGCCGCGGTCTATCTCAATGAGGCGCGCCAGATGGGCATCACCGTGGGTGTGCCCGACGTGAACGAATCCTTTTCTGACTACGCGCCCTCGCTGGCCTCGGATTCGACGATTCTCTTCGGGATGGCCGCGGTACGTAACGTCGGTGAAGCGTTGGTCGAAAAGATTGTCCACGAGCGCGACGCCCGAGGACCCTTCGCGAGTATCTACGACTTCGTGCGTCGAGTCGACCCGGNNGCTCAATCGGCGCTCAATGGAATCCCTGATCAAGGCGGGGGCTTTTGACTCACTCGGCGTACCGCGTCTGGGCTTTTTGTTAAAGGTCGACGAAATCATCGAAGTCACGCTGAGTCGTCGCAAGGACCTCTCGCTCGGCATCAGCACGCTTTTTGCGGCCTTCGCGGACGGATCCGACAGCGATTGGGAGGGCACGCAGGTGCCGCTGGCCGACCTTGAGTTCGAGCAGTCGGTCAAACTCGACTTTGAACGAGAGATGTTGGGCACCTACGTCTCGGATCACCCTCTCTATGAGATCGGCGCCGCGCTGGGCGCGCGCACCGACGGCTCGGTGCTGGCCATTCGCGAACGGTCCGAAGAGTTGTCGCACAGCGGCAAAGCGGTGACCGTGGGTGGCATCTTGTCTGAAGTGCAGATCCGACAGACCAAGGCCAGCAAGCCTTACGCCCGGGTGATATTAGAAGACCTCGGTGCGTCGATGGAGATCAACTTCTCCGTGGCGGCCTTCGAGCGGTTCAGTGGTTTTCTCGTTAAGGACAACGTCGTGTTGATCAAGGTTCGCCTCAGCGACAATGAAGAGGAGCTTCGCTTCAGCGCCGTGGACGTGGAGCGCTTCCACGTCGAACGCGCCGGGGGCGAACTTCGTCTCTCGCTTCGTCCCGAAGACCTCACGCAACATTCAATCGCGACGTTGCGCGAAATTTTGACGCGATACCCCGGTCCTTCGCCGGTGGTGGTGGACACCGGAACGGCCGGAAAGGTCTTTCGACTCGGCGAAGCCTTCAATGTCAACATCCCGAGCGTCGTTGCGGACCTTCGCTCGGAATTTGGCCGAAACGTCATTAAGGCCTAGAGGCGATTGAGGGGGTCGCGAATCGTCGTAGAATGGTTCCCTATGGCAATGACGGTCACCACAAAAGACACGACTGCCCTCAGTGACGTTGAACTCGCCGAAATGGCGGACCTCTGCGTCGACCGAGAGCCCAACTTTGATATCGGCTTTCTTTCTAAGCAGCGTGAGGAGTGGGTGCTGGTGACCCACGTTCGAGAGGGGAACAAACTTCGCGGCTACTCGTTTTGCACGCTGGAGCGAATCGGCGGCACGCCCTCGTTGCTCGTCGGGCTGTTGCTGGTGGATCGAAACGCGAAGTCCGACCAGACGCTCAAGACGATTCTGCACGACCAGTTTCGCCGCGCCCTACTCGCTTTCCCTGATGAGGACGTGCTGCTGGGCGCCCGATTGACGTCGGCCGATGGCTACCGAGCCTTCACCGGCCTCGACGACGTGGTACCGCGTCTGGGATACCGACCGACCGGTGAAGATCGTGCGTGGGCCCGTCGTCTGGCCAAGCGGTTCGGATCGGAAAAGTCCATCGACGACAAGTCCTTTGTCATGACGGTCAGCCCGGGACCGGTCGGCGGACTCGACTACACGGCCTCGCGCGGCGTCATCCCCGAAGGTGCCGACAGTTTCTTTAAGGGTCTCAAGCCCGACAAGGGCCAGCGTTTGGTGGTCTTTGGCTGGGCGATGGCCGAAGCGCTCGCCACCGGCAAGCTGCCAAAGTAGCCCCTCAGCCGCGGGGCAGTAGACCGGTGCAACTCTTGTAGCAGTGCCCGTCGAGGGGTCGCGACAGTGTCGTGAGCACGTAGGTCGGACGAAATCCGAGAGCGGTGGCGAGGTCCTTTCCGGACAACGATGTTCGCCGTGTCGCCTCAATCGTTCGAATCGCGTGCGCGTCTTCACAGAGCAGCCACACGTCGTCGCCGAACCAGCCAAAACGTACCCAGGTCGAACCGTCGTCGGGTCGTCGCAGGAGTTGAGGACCGCGGTCGGCCGCGATCAGTGCGACGCTCGGGCGTTCGCCGCGAAACTCCCAATAGGGCGCGCTGGGCCCGCGAAAGCCAAAGAGGGGACCATCGGCCGGACTGGCGAGCTGTTCGAGCCAGGCGCGCACGCGTCGGCCGCGGTACGTGCCCAGACGGCGGGGCAGATCGGCCAAGGTAACCGCTTCGGGTTGGGCTAAGTCGTCGCGTTCGACGTCTTCGGCGAGCTGTCCTTCGACCACGTCAAAGGCCGCGAGATCGGTCTCTAAGCCAAAGGGCCACGGCACGCGCCAGCGTACGATCGCCTGACTCGCGAGGTCCACGATCGTCGTGGACTCGTTCGTCGATCCCAGCACCAATCCGTGCACGGTCGAGCCACCGGCCAAGTCCACCGAGGCGCGTTGGGGCATTCGCGCGACGAGTCGTTTCGTGGCGCGTGTCGCGCTGTCTCGACTGAAGACGCTCACGAATCAATGGCCCGTCGAAGTTCGCCATCGAGTTCGTCCACGTTCGACACCGGCAACTGGCACACGCCCGCGCGACACACGTAGGCCAGACCCTCTTCTCGTTCATTCAAGAGCCTCAAAGGTCCCGAACCAGTGATCATCACGGTGCGCGGCATCGCCATCGATCGTACGTGATGGGCCAGAGCACCTTGCGCGCCGGGGATCACCACCTCGACGCCTTCGAGGGCGAATCCGGCCGCCGCTACCAGGTCGGGTACGGCGCTCGGATGACTCACCACGATNNGAGCCGATGGGCCACGAGCAACATCTCGGGGTCTCCTCGGCACAGCGCCACCCGCGCCAGCGCGCGCGTGGCGAGCGCGTGGGCGGAGGGCGTCGCACCGTCAAAGATCTCTTTCGGTCTCGTTGACAGGTCGCGTACGAGATCGCTTTGGCTAAAGATGCCGCCGCCTTGATGGGGTGAGGTCGCACTCGGGCGCGGACCGTCCCAGTAGTGATCGAGGAGGTAGGAGGTGAGTTCGTGCGATTTCTCTAGCCACCGCGCGTCGCCGCTGCACTCAAAGGCGTCCACGAAGGCGTCGGCGAGCCAGGCGACGTCGTTCGCGGTGGCGTGCGCTCGGTGGAACTGAGTTCGCCACCAGACGCCGTCGAAGAAATGGGTGTCAACCAACGAGTGCAAGAGTTCAATGCCGAGGGCCGTAAACGTGACGTCGTCGCTGGCGAGAAAGGCCGACGCCATCATCGCGTTCCATTCCAAGACAACCTTGTCGTCACGTGTCGGTTGGACTCGGGTTGCCCGACGCCTGAGCAGTGCGTCGTGCGCGCCTTCGAGGAACGAGGGGGTCGTAAAGGATTCGTCGTCGCTGAGTCGGGGAATGGACCGGCCTTCGAACGCGCCGGGGCTCTGGATTCGCCAGCGTGNNGACCTCCTCGGGCGTCCACGTCACGTGGGCGCCCTCGATGCCGCCGGCGTCGGCGTCCAGGGACGAGGCGTAGCCGTTCGTCATGCGCAGGTCTCGCGCCACGAAGCCCAAGGTGGCCAAGGCGACGTCACGCCACTCGGGCCGGCCCATCACGAGGCTGGCTCGAAAATAACATCGCGATAAGAGCGCCTGATCACTGAGCATCTTCTCAAAGTGGGGGACGTGCCACTCGCCGTCGACGCTGTAACGTGCGAAACCGCCGCCGAAGTGGTCGAAGAGACCTCGACGTGACATCGCCTCGAGGGTGCGTGACACCGCAGCCCGGCTCTCTTCGTCGTCAAATTCCAGCAGCGCGTCGACAAAACTGGGCCGTGGAAACTTGGGCGCGACGCCAAAGCCGCCCTCGGCGTCGACCTGGGAGACGAGATCGTTTCGCAGGTGTTGGCGCACGTCGCGGAGATTGAGCGCCTCGAGCAACGGTGCGAGATGATCGACGAAGTGCACTTCGCGAGCGAGCGCCTCTGAAAGTTCGATCGCTTGGCGCTCGACGGCGTCGCGCTGAGCCTCCCAGGCCCCGTGGAGCGCCTGAAGGAGGCGTGGGAAGCCCACTTGACCCTGCCGATCGGTCGGGGGGTAGTAGGTACCGGCCATGAAGGGGCGCCCGTCGGGCAAGAGAAAGACCGACATCGGCCAGCCGCCGTGCCCGGCCACGAGTTGCGTCGCCGCCATGTAAAGCGCGTCGACGTCAGGTCGCTCCTCCCGGTCGACTTTGATAGGAACGAAGAAGTCGTTCAAGAGTCGCGCGATGTCGGGATCTTCAAAGGACTCGTGAGCCATGACGTGACACCAGTGACAGGCCGCGTAGCCCACGGAAAGAAAGATTGGTCGGTCCAAACGGGCGGCCTCGTCGAGGGCGTCGTCACCCCACGTTCGCCACGCGACGGGATTATCCGCGTGATCCAATAGGTACGACGAACCCAATTGATCCTTGACGTCGCGCAGTAGTGGCATCGATATCCCTTCGGATGACCTTAGGCGGCGCTCTCTTTGCCGCGTTCCTCAAAATGTCGGGGCGCCGAGAGTTTTACCTTACGCAGGTACCAGCGGTGTTAGGTCACGCGAGCAGCGGGGTCATGAGAACGTTGGAGTGTCTCATCTCGCGCGCCAAGAGTGGCGCGTCGCTGACTACTCTGACGTCGTGACGCTAAAGGTTTGGAGTTGACCGTGAGTGAGCCACTTCGTTGGGGCATCCTCAGCACCGGGCGGATCGCTCACACCTTCGCCAGCGATCTTCGCTTCACGGACCAAGGCGTCGTCATTGCCGTGGGTTCTCGTTCACGGGCTTCGGCGGACGACTTCGCTGATGAGTTCGACGTTCCTCACCGACACGACTCCTATGAAGCACTCGTCAGTGATGAGGACGTCGACGTGATTTACGTCGGCACGCCACATCCCATGCACTTCGCCAACGCAATGCTGGCCCTCGAGCACGGAAAACCGGTACTGGTGGAGAAGGCCTTCACCATGACGGCGCACGAGGCGCGAGAGTTGGTGGCGTGCGCTCGCTCGAATGGCCTCTTTCTCATGGAGGCGATGTGGACGAGATTCTTGCCACACGTGGTGGCGTTGCGTGAGCTGGTGAGCCAAGGTGCGCTCGGCGAGATCGTTACCTTCGAGGCCGATCATGGCAAGTGGTTCGAAGCCGATCCCACCTCTCGACTCTTTGCGCCCGAACTTGGGGGCAGTGCATTGCTCGATCTAGGTGTCTATCCCGTGTCGTTCGCTTCGATGCTCTTGGGTACGCCATCTCGCGTGACGGCCTTGGTCGATCCGGCCTTTAGCGGGGTCGACGGCCAAGCTTCGATGCTGTTTAGCTACGAGCGCGGCGCGCACGCCGTGCTCACCTGCACCTCGAGCGCTCGCACGCCGACGCGCGCGTGCGTGTCGGGAACGAAAGCACGAGTCGAGATCGACGGCGACTTCTANNGGTCGGGGACTTCATTATCAAGCCGACGAGGTGGCCCGGTGCATTCGTGAGGGACGAACCGAAAGCTCGTTGATGCCCTTGGACGAATCCATCACGATTATGGAGACAATGGAGAAAGTATTGAGCTTTTTGTAGCGCGACACTTCGCGCTCGCCGACCGGGATGAGAGGCGGATACAAGAACACTCGCGCAGTGACGTCGGTGGCGATACGCCTAGAGATTACTGAAGGTTAGAGGGATCGGCTTTAAGAGTGGAGATGGACTTCAAGCGGCGCTTCGTCGTTTTCACGGGTCGCGGAATGTGTGTTCTCGGCGGACTCGAACGCCCCAAATTTCCTTGACAGCGCTTACGTGCTACGTTTTCCACCGGACGTTGCATGTCATCGGACGTTCGAGACGTAATCACAATTGTTGGCATCGTTGGGGTGTCACTGAAGGGTTGGGGAGAACATGAAATTTAGAAAAAGTAGGGCCTTGGCGGCCGTGGCTCTAGCGGGCTCGTTCGTCGTTTTGGCGCTGCCGACGGTGAGTTCGGCGAGCGGCGGGGGAGTTTCTGCCACGTCGTNNATGGCGGCCCTGACGAAAATCGCAACTGCTGGTAAGGGTGGGATCGGCGTGATTCTGCCGGACGAAGTCTCGTCGAACCGGTACGTCGAGTTTGACGCGCCGAACTTGACCACGGCCTTTGTTGACGCGGGACTTCCTGCTGCTGACTTGAGTGTGCAGAACGCCTTGGGCGTCGACGCGACTGAGATCAGTATCGCTCAGGCTGACATTGCGGCCAAGGACAAGGTGCTCGTGATGGACCCGCTCGACTCT
Organism: Acidimicrobiaceae bacterium; assembly: GCA_003131665.1. Taxonomy (GTDB): domain Bacteria; phylum Actinomycetota; class Acidimicrobiia; order Acidimicrobiales; family RAAP-2; genus RAAP-2. Next base: position 20,917 of record PKWA01000125.1, on the reverse strand, counting down.
ACGACCGGTATCACGATTGAAAAGGATGCGGCCAAGGCCGGTGTCAAAGTCATCGACTACGACCGCCTGACCACTGGCAAAGGCGCTTCAGCAGAGGACTACGTGAGCTTCAACAACGTCGCGGCGCCGATTCGCATCGGACAAGGTGAGCTCGCTTGCCTGACGTCAGAGCACATTACGAAGCCTGTGGTGTACGTCATGAACGGCAGCACCTCAACGGACAACAACGCCATCTTGTTCGCTCAGGGCTACGACGCGGTTCTTAACGCCAAGGGCTTCAAGGCCAGTGTTGGTGGTGCGGGCAACGCGAAGACGGTAAACGAGACCGGAACCGGTACGTGGACCCCTTCGACAGCCCTCACCGACTTCCAAGGTGCGTACTCGAAGGACGCGAAGATCAACGCAGTGTTGACGCCAAATGACGAAAACGCCGCGCCGATCATCGCGTACTTGCAGAAGAAGGGTCTCAAGCCTGGCGTGATTCCCTTCACGGGACAAGACGCGACGTTGCTCGGTTTCCAGAANNAGTGCGGCACCGTGTACAAGCCAATCTGGCAAGAGGCTCAGGCCGCTGTCGCGTTGGCCCTGTACCTGCGTGACGGTAAGACGCCGCCATCGGCCCTCGTGAATGGCTCGACGACGGACCCGGTGACCAAGCGCAAGGTTCCCTCGGTCCTCTTGACGGCCACCTGGGTTACCGCTCCGTTGATTCAGTCGACGGTNNATCAACGCAGTAGCGCTGTGCACTAGTGTCAAGCCCGCTGTCACGGGCGACAGCTCTGTTCCTACCTTCAAGGCAGACTGCGCGAAGTACAAGATTTCCTAAGTAAGTAGGCAAGAAGGGCGACTTCCCCCATGTCCGAGTCAGTTACGAGTGATCGCGGTAACGCGGGAGCAGTAACGGGCTCGGGCATGGGGGTTGATCCCTCGATGTTGCTGAGCCTGCGGGGAATCTCGAAGAATTTCGGTGCCGTGCAGGCACTGCGGCACGTCGACCTCGACGTGCCGGCTGGTCAAGTTACCGCTCTGATCGGCGACAACGGTGCCGGGAAGTCGACTCTTATCAAGGCAATCGCCGGGATCTGGGAGCCCTCGAGCGGGGAGAAGTACTGGCTCGGCCAGCGAGTTGATACTCATACCCCGAGAGACGCCACCNNGACAACCTGGACATCGTCGCCAACATGTACTTAGGTTTTGAGGCGACGAAGCACGACATCCTCGATGAAATAACGATGGAGTTACGAACGCGTCAGACGCTGAAGGAGCTTTCCGTCTCGACCGTGCAATCGGTCCGTCAACTGGTGGGCTCGCTATCTGGCGGTCAACGCCAGGCGATCGCGGTAGCCCGAGCCGTCATGCGCGACGACAAACTGGTCATCATGGACGAACCAACAGCCGCCCTCGGGGTGACTCAAACGGCACAAGTCCTGGAACTGATTACGACGCTGGCCTCACGAGACATCGCCGTTCTTCTCATTTCGCACAACCTCACTGACGTCTTTCAGGTGGCCGATCGAATCGCGGTGATGTACCTCGGCAATCTCGTGAGCAGTGGACCAAAATCGAACTACGACATGTCGAGCGCAGTGGACCTCATCACTTCGGGCACGACTACGCGCGCCGCGTGACGTGTAACTGACAAGCTAAATCATTCGCGAAAGGCTTTTCCTTGTCCACGACTCCTGACTCTAAAACGACCACCACGGCGACCGATTCATCGCGCCACGAGTTGCGTCAACGCCTAGGGGGACTTATTGGTTCTGACGTAGGCATCGTTCCGGTGCTCATTGCTCTCGTTGTACTCATCATCTACTTTCAAATACGTAGTTCGGTCTTTCTCTCGGCAGACAACGTCACCAACCTCTTCATTCAAGGGGTCGCCTTCATCTTGCTCGGCATGGGTGAAACTTGGCTCCTGCTCTTGGGAGAGATCGACCTCTCACTCGGCTGGGTGGCGGGCTTGAGCGGATCAATGGCCGCCATCTTTACCAACGTGCAGTTTGGGTGGCCGTGGCCGCTGGCCTTTCTCGCGGCGTTGGCGGCCTGTACGGCCATTGGCGCGACGTGGGGTTTCATTGTCGTACGTTTGAAGCTTCCGTCGTTCATTGTCACTCTCGCGGGCAGTTTCATCGTGGAGGGGTTACTTCTCTACATCCTGGATCACGTCTTTGAGGGCGGCACTGCTCCAGTGGAAAACAACGTGCTCAGTAACTTAACGAATGGAAGCCTGACGCCGACCTTCACCTGGATATTTGTCGTTGCGGTGGTCGCTGGCTCGGCCGCGATCATGATCGTAAGAGAACGAGCGCGGCGGGTCGCGGGGCTTGTCGTCGCGCCGCTCTACCGCATCGTGGTCAAATTGGTCGCGCTCGCGGTATTGGGAACGGTGATGGCGATACTGTTCAACTCGAATCGTGGCACCTTCGTGCCGATTGAGGGCATGCCGTTTGCCGTGCCCTTGATCTTTGGCATCCTGGCGGTCTACTCATTCCTCTTGAGTCGCACCAAGTTCGGTCGCTATATGTACGCCATTGGCGGGAACACCGAAGCGGCCCGCCGCGCCGGTATCCCCGTCAATCGCTACCGCATCTACGCCTTCATGCTGGGTGGCTTTACGGCAGGCGTCGGCGGACTCTTCTACGTGTCGCGACTCGGGGGATACTCCTCGAGTTCAACCGACTCCACCTTGGTGCTCTACGCGGTGGCCGCGGCGGTTATCGGTGGGACGAGCCTTTATGGCGGTCGCGGCAAGATGATTAACCCGGTCGTCGGCGGCATCATCTTGGCCGTCATCTACAACGGGCTCGTGCTCACGCAGGTTTCGCCGCCGATGGAGTTTGTCGTCATTGGGGTCGTCTTGCTCGGCGCCGTCACCGTTGACTCGCTGGCTCGACGAAGTCAGACACTGCTGAAATAGTCCCGCGGGGTCCGGCGGGCGAGGGGCGCGTCGCTAGAACAGATGGGTTAGTTCGCTTCGACGGACTTTGCCGTTGTCGGTACGAGGAATGGCCGCGACGTAGCGGATCTCCTTGGGCTTGGCCCAAGGACCCACGCGTTCATTGGCCGCCTGTTCGATGGCTTCGTCGATCTGGCGGCCGTCACTGACGATCAGCGCGACCACGCGTTCACCCCACTCGGGATCCTCAATCCCCGTCACTGCGACGTCGAGCACACCGTTCACGGTGGCGAGCGCAGCTTCGAGATCTTCGGGCCAGAGTTTCTCCCCGCCGGTGTTGATGACGAAGCCGAGTCGCCCGTGCACCCGGACCCGGCCATTGGTCACGTCGCCCGCGTCGCCCGTGGGGAACCAGTCGTCTCGCCCGTCGGGGCCCGCGATCGAAGGTCGTGGAGCGTGGCGATAGGCGGAGAATAGTGTGGGCGTTCGCACGCACAGTTCGCCGTTCACGGCGCATACGTCGACGCCGGGAAGAGCGACACCGTCGTAAACGACGCCTGAACCAGTTTCGGTCATGCCCCAGGTGGTGACCACGTTGTCGGGTAGGTCGCGAGGTGGTCGCCCCCCGCCGAGAAGCACTCGGTAGAAGCCACTCAGGTCAAAGCGAGCGAGTTGTGTGCGCACGACAGCCACGTGGGTGGCGCCTTCGCTCGGGGCTCGGTTGAGTTCATCCACCGGTCCCCAAAGCAGCGTGGCGTCACTTAGTACTGCGCGCAGCAGCACCGCGAGGCCGCCGATGTGATTAGCCGGCAAACAGGGATACCAGACCGGCGCACTATCGCTGCGCAAGGTCTGCTGCGTCAGCTCCGCGCTGGCTCGAAGGGCCTCCCACGTCAGCTCCGCCGCTTTGGGCGCGCCGCTCGACCCCGAGGTCAACATCACAAGGCCCACGTCGTCGTCGACGAGTTGGCCTTCTCGGCGAGTGTGTCGTCCTCGTGCGTCGAGTACCGACGTCGCGCCCAACCTCGAAAGTTCCTCGTCCCGTCGTCGCGCGGAGAGACGTTGATCGAGCACGCAAAAGGCCTCACCGGTATCGACGCAGCGGCGAAGGGCATCTTCGAGTTCCACCCCGAGCGCCAGGTCGAGCGCCAGCAAAGTTCGCACAGAGTGAGACTAGGGCCAGTGCACGAAGACAACGTGCTAGAAGGGAAGGTCATGGCTTCCTTTCGTCACGAACGGCGTATCGCGGCGTCGCCCGACGACGTGTGGCAAGTCATTACTCGCCCGGAGTCGATTCCGGAGTGGTTTCCCGGCGTGATGTCGTGCACCGTCGAGGGCAATCTTCGCGTGATCACGTTGGCGACCGGTCTCGAGATGCCCGAAGAGATTCTCGTCAACGACGCACTCCAGCGGCGATTCGTTTATCGCATCACGGCGCCGATGTATAAATTTCACCTCGCGTCCATTGACGTCATTGGTGTAGGTGAGCTTGACTCGCTGTGCGTGTACTCGACGACCTGCGAACCCGACACCTTGGCGCTGCTGATCGCCGGGGGCACGATTGGGGCCCTCGGCGAGATTCAACGGATCGCCGAAGCCAGAGCCAAGGAGTAATCGTGGGTCGCAAAATTCTCTTCATCACCACCGATCAACAGCGCTACGACACGCTGGGCGTGAACGGGGGAGAGCTGTCGCGCACGCCCGTGCTCGACCGTCTCGCGGCCCAAGGCATCCGCTACGAACGCTGCCAGCCCACCTCAGTGGTGTGCATGCCCTCGAGGGCGTCGATGTTGACCGGTCAGTTCCCCTCGACGCACGGCGCCTGGATGAACGGTGTGGCGTTGGCCATCGACGCGCCCTCGGTGGCCGAGAGCCTGCACGATCTCGGTTACGCGACGGCGCTGATTGGCAAAGCCCACTTCGAGCCGTTCATGGATCCCTTCGGCCGCTTCGTCGAGAACGCCCTCGCCAATCTCGGTATTCCTTCCGTCGAGCAGCCCTGGTTCGACGGGCGACGCGGCGTGCACCGCGGCTTTGACTATCTCGAGTTCGCCACCCACGGCGTCATGGGGCCACTGCACTACGCCAAGTGGATGCGTGAGCGCCACCCCGAATCGCTGGGCGGTTTCTATCCGGTGGTGGACGCCGATCTCAACGTCAACGCCGCCGGCGGAGGCGACACCAATGCGCCGCAGGTGAAGTTCAATGACGTGCCGCGCGAGTGGTACCACACCGATTGGGTGGCCGATCGAACGATCGCCTGGCTCGACCAGCAAGTCGACGACAGCGACTGGTTCTGTTGGATGAGCTTTCCTGACCCCCACCATCCCTGGGATCCGCCGAAGTCCGAGATGGGTCGCGTGAACTGGCGCGACGTGCGCTTACCGGTGAACTACCCCGAAGAGGCCGAGCTTCGTGAATCGCTGTTGGATCAAAAGGCTCGACACTGGCGCGCCTGGTACGACGGACGCGTGGTGTCGAACTACGAGGCCCCGGCCAAGTGGGTGCCGGCGACGTTAACGCCTGACCAAGTACGTGAGGTCAACGCTTTGAACGCCATCGAGGTCGAACTGATCGACGAGGCGATTGGACGGGTCCTCAAGGCCATTGAGGCGAAAGGTTGGGATCAGGACGTGGACGTCATCTTCACCTCTGATCACGGCGAGCTCCAGGGCGACTTCGGTCTGCTCTTCAAGGGCCCGTATCACGTTGACGCGTTGATGCGACTGCCGANNCCTGCCACTGATCTGGCGTCCCGCGCCCTCGACGAAATCCCCGACGTCGGTGGTGCACGCGCCGGTGAGTCTGGTGTCGTTGGCGGCAACGTTTCTGGACGTAGCGGGCCAGCCGGCGCCCCCCTGGGTCGAGGGCGCGGTGTTGCCGCGTAGCGACGAAGAGGCGCGCAGCCGCTCTATTGAATCGACCATCACCGAGTGGGATTCGGTCTTCTTTGGCGTCGACGTGCACGTGCGTTCTGTCGTCACGAGGGACTACCTCTACACCGAATACCTGCCGGGAACGATGCACGACGGTAGCGAGGGAGAACTCTATGAACTCAACGACGACCCGCTGCAACGAATCAATCGCTTTGACGATCCGCAGTACCGCGACGCGCGAGCGACGCTCAGTGGGTACCTCCGCGCTCACCAAGAGCGTCCCGGGGAGCGGGCGACGCCGGGAGTGTTAGTGGCGCCCGTGTGATTCACAGGTAGCGTGGTCGCCATGGCCGACACCGTGATTCAAGGTCCACCATCCGATCCGCTGGACGAGTTTCGCAGCGCGGCGCTGCCCGCGTGGGCGCGCGCTGGCGAGTACCGCGACGTCATCTACGAAGTCGCCGAGGGTATCGCACGCATCACGATCAATCGCCCCGAGGTTCGCAACGCGTTTCGCCCCCAGACACTCTTTGAACTGGCGAATGCCTTTGAGCGCGCGCGCGACGACGTGACCGTAGGTGTGATCATCTTGACCGGCGCGGGTAACGACGCATTTTGCTCCGGCGGCGACCAGCGCATTCGCGGTGACGATGGCTACATGGGCGACGACGACGTCGCACAACACGGTGTCGGTCGACTCAACGTGTTGGACCTGCAGATTCAGATCCGTCGACTCCCCAAGCCGGTGATCGCCCAGATCGCCGGTTACGCCATCGGCGGGGGTCACATCTTGCACCTCGTCTGTGATCTCTCACTCGCGGCCGACAACGCTCGCTTTGGCCAGACCGGGCCTCGAGTTGGGTCCTTCGATGGTGGCTACGGTTCATCGCTGCTCGCCAACACCATTGGTCTCAAACGGGCGAAGGAAGTGTGGTTCCTCTGTCGCCAATACGACGCAACCCAAGCGCTGGCGTGGGGACTGGTGAACACCGTCGTCGCGCTCGACGATCTCGAGCGCGAGGCCGTTGCGTGGTGTCGTCAGATTCTCACTCTCTCACCGATTGCCCTGCGGATGTTGAAGGCGGGCTTTAACGCCGCCGAGGACGGATTGGCGGGCGTGCAGCAACTGGCCGGCGACGCCACCATGCTCTTCTACATGTCCGAAGAGGGCCAGGAGGGACGCAACGCGTACCTCGAGCGTCGAAAGCCGGACTTCTCGAAGTTCCCCAAGCGTCCATGAACGTGGCCGCCGGGCCGAAGCGGCCCTGGGTGATGGCGGCGCGCCCGAGAACGTTGCCGGCAGCCGCAGTACCCGTCGTGCTCGGTGCGGCGCTAGTTCGCCCGGCCAGCATCAACTGGTTGAACTCGGCGCTTTGCATGGTCGTCGCGCTCGCCCTGCAGGTCGCGACCAACTACGCGAACGACTACTCCGACGGGGTTCGCGGCACCGACCATGAGCGCGTCGGCCCCTTTCGTCTGACCGCCTCAAAGCTCGTGGCGGCGCGCGTGGTGCGCCGCGCCGCGTGGTGGGGCTTTACTGTCGCCTCGGTGGCTGGGGTGTGGCTGTCGTCACGAACGACGTGGTGGTTGTTACTCATTGGCGCCAGCGCGGTCTTGGCTGGTTGGTTCTACACCGGTGGCCCTCGGCCCTACGGCTACTACGGCTTCGGTGAACTCTTCGTGTTTATCTACTTCGGTCTCGTCGCGACCGTGGGCACCGCGTACGTCCAGCACCAAACGATTCCCGCGCGAGCGTGGTGGCTCGGCGCGGCCGCGGGCTTTATGGCCTGCGCGCTGCTAGAGGCGAACAATCTCCGTGACGTCGAGGGCGACCTGGCGGCCGGCAAGCTGACGCTGGCGGCTCGACTCGGCCGATCTCGAGGGGCGTGGCTCTACGGCGCGTGCGTGCTCGGCGCGGCCGTGGCCGCCATCGGAGCCGGACAGTTGATCGCGGGCGTCGTGGCGTTGGTGGTCTATCTGCCGGGCGTTCGTGTCGCGTTTTCTACGTTGAGTGGTCGAGAGCTTCTGGTGCTGTTGAAGTACTCCGCGCGAGCGCAGCTCCAACTCGGGGCCCTGCTGGCGGTCTTGCTCGCCTTGAACACCTACTGGGGCTGAACGTCCCGGATTAGTTCGGCGACGTCGACGGGTCGTTCGAGATGCGCGGCGTGACCGGCGTGGGCGATGAGCGTCACCGTCGCGTTGGGCAGCGTGTCGTCCAAGAGTTGAGCCTCACCTACGAATTTGTGGTCGTTCGCGCCGGCCACAATCAGCGTCGGTAGGTCCAGTGACGTCAACGCACCGCCGAGCCACGACTGGGTCCCGGTGCCGGATCGACGCAACGAATCCGACAGGCCCGACGCGTCACGACTTCGCGCCGCGCGCTCTTCCGGGTCGTGGGGGAGCGACGCGAACATTGGCTGCGCGAGCCACTCGTCTAGGAACGCATCCACGCCGATCAGGTCAATCCGATCGGCGAGGACGTCGTCTTGTCGACGGCGACGAGTTCGCTCGGCCTCGTCACGTAGTCCCGGCGTCGCACTGAGCACTACGAGGCGGGTTAGTCGCTCGCGGTGGCGAAGAGCGAAGTGCAGCGCGACGCGCGCGCCCATCGAGTACCCACCCAAGATGAAGGGCTCAGTGGGCAAAGCGTCGGCGAGGAGGTCGGCCGTCTCGTTGAGCGACGCCGATATTGAGGCGCTTTCTCCGTGGCCCGGCAGGTCGAGGGTTAGGAGTTCGTAGGTTCCTGCCAGAATGGTACAAAACCGATGAGCCGAGTCTTTGGTTTGGGTGAAGCCGTGTAGCCACACCAGGACCGGACCCGAACCAACACGCTGTATCCCGAGGAGCGACATTGTCACGTAGCGTACCGAGCCTCAGCGAGGCGCAGGCCACGTTCGCCGCCACCCTCTACGACGAGTGGATTCAGCGTGGACTGCGTGACGTGGTCATCTCACCCGGATCGCGATCCTCCCCGCTCGCGCTGGCCGCGGCCGAGCGCCCCGAGCTGACCATCCACGTACGAATCGATGAACGCAGCGCCGGTTTTTTCGCGCTGGGGCGGGTCCTCGCGAGCGAGACGCCGGTAGCGGTCGTGGTGACCAGTGGCACCGCGGCGGCCGAACTGCACGCCTGCGTGGCCGAAGCCGATCTCGCGTTCGTGCCGCTGCTCATCCTGACGGCCGATCGTCCCCCCGAGTTGCACGGCGTCGGCGCACCTCAGACCATTGAGCAGCGACATCTCTACGGCGCGATGGTGCGCGACTTCGAAGAGCCGGGCGTCGCGCGAATGGAAGCGGCCAGCTCGTGGCGCCCGCTGGCGAGTCGACTGTGGCTGTTCGCCTGCGGCGAAGCGACGCCCGCGGGCCCGGTGCACTTAAACGCCGCGTTCGTCGAACCGTTGATCGCGTCGGCCTTAGAGCTTCCCTTTCGTGAAGAAGAGATCATTCCGCGACGTGAAGTTGAAGAGCTCCTTCCCCATGTCGAGACGTTCAACGTCGCCGGTCAGTCGGTACTGTGTGTGGTCGGCGCGGGCGTGTCAGCGCACGTGATAGAGCAGTGCGTGGCGCTCGAGTGGGTGGTGCTCGGCGACGCCACCGCGCAAGGCTCCCTCGCACACTTCGATGCCCTGCTTCGCAGTGCGGACTTTGTCGCGCGCGTACGACCTGATCTGGTGATACGGCTCGGGGGAATGCCAGCGTCGAGGGTGCTGGCTGAACAACTTCGCCAGTGGCAAGTTCGAACCGTCAGTTTGAGCGGCGCCGGTCTTGTCGCTGACCCGGACCGACTCATTCACGAGGCCTACGCCGGACTGCCCCACCGCGAGATTGCGCCGCTCGTAGCGAATCGCGACTACGCCTCGAAATGGCGAGACGCCTCGAATGCTGTGGCGCGCTGGCTCGAATCAGTGGAGAGTGCGGAGAGTTCACTCAACGAGCCGCTGGTCGCCCGAGCGGTCGTGGCAATGAGCAACGCTGCGGGCGTGGCGCTCGTCGTGGGATCGTCGATGCCCGTACGCGACGTCGAGTGGTGGGCGCCTCGGCGAGAGAGTGCCACGTACGCCAATCGTGGAGTGAACGGCATCGACGGCGTGGTGTCGACGGCGCTGGGTGTCGCGGTCGGATCGAAGGCTCTCGGTTTGGTGGGCGACCTGACCATGCTGCATNNAACGGCGCTCGGGGTGGCCGTCGGATCAAAGGTGTTGGGCCTCATTGGCGATCTCACGATGCTCCACGACGTGTCGGGGCTGGTCGACGGACTCGGCGACGCCGGGGGCACCTGCGTCCTCGTCGTGGTGGATAACCGTGGCGGGGGCATCTTCTCGTTCCTACCCCAAGCCCAGGTCATTGAACGCGAGCGTTTTGAACAGCTTTTTGGAACCCCCCGGCCTCACAACTTAGAAGCCGTAGCTCGGGCCTTTGGCCACTCCGCGACCACGGTCACGACCCTTGAGGGACTGCGCCGCGCAATCGACCAGGGTCTCTCGAACGAAGGCGTCAGCGTGGTCGTGGCGAGCGTACCGTCGCGTGCCGAGAACGTTCTGCTGCACCAGTCGTGGAACGATGAAGTCGCGAACCTGGTGACTCGAAGTGGCGCGTGATCGCAGCGTTGCCGGCGTCGCTCTTCGTCGCGATACCAGTAGCGATCGCGGCCGGACTGATCTCGTTCCTTTCGCCGTGCGTGTTACCGCTGCTCCCGGGTTACGTGGCGTTTCTCAGTGGAGCAACGGGACGAATTGAGGGGCGCTCAGGACGGGGCCGAGCGTTCGTGGGTTCGCTGGCCTTTGTCTTAGGATTTTCGCTCGTATTCGTCAGTTTTGGCGCGCTCTTTGGGGGACTGGGTAGCTCTCTCAAGACCCACGAGCGGCTCTTACAGGAGATCTTTGGCGTGGTCACGATCGCCCTTGGACTCTTCTTCGCCGGATGGTGGCCCTCGACGTGGCTACAGCGTGAACGCCGTGTCCATCATCTGCCCCGAGTCTCGGTTCTTGGGGCCGGCGCGTTGGGCTTCACCTTCGCGCTCGGATGGACGGCGTGCATCGGTCCCACGCTCGCGGCCATTCTCGGACTGGCGGCATCGTCGTCGGGCGCGACGGCGCTGCGGGGTTCTATTCTCGCCTTCTTCTACTGTCTCGGACTCGGCGTGCCCTTCGTGGTCGCCGCGCTGGCGACGGAGTGGATGGCGACGGCGTCGACATGGTTTCGCCGCCACGCCAAGGTCATCGGCATCATCGGGGGAGTGCTGCTCATCATCATTGGCGTGTGTGAAGTCACGGGCTGGTGGCACGCCTTCGTGCTCTGGCTCCAGATTCACTTTCCCGCATCCAACGCTCTGCTCTAAAGAACGAGTCTCGTAGACTGACGCGCATGAATGTTAGAGACGACTGGAGCTTTCGCGGCCTGATCCATTTGACCACCGACGAGGAGGTCTTTGATCGTCTGAGCGCGGGCACCGTTACCGTCTACGCCGGTTTTGACCCGACGGCGTCGTCGCTGCACTTGGGACACCTGTTCCCGCTGTGCAATCTGCGCCGTCTTCAGCTCGCCGGCAACGCCCCCATCGCCTTGGCCGGTGGAGGGACGGGCCTAATAGGCGACCCCAGTTTTAAAGACGTGGAGCGCCCGCTGCTGACGAGGGAAGAGTTGGACGCCAACGTGGCCGGAATTCGCGAGCAGATGTCGCGTTTTCTGGACTTTTCGCCCAGTGCCGGTGCGGCGCAAGCCACGTTGCTCAACAATGCCGACTGGTTGACGACCATCGGACTCACCGACTTTCTGCGCGACGTTGGCAAGCACTTCACGGTGAATCAGATGATCGCCAAGGAGTCGGTGAAGAGTCGAATGGACCGTGACGACGTCGGACTTTCCTTTACCGAGTTCTCGTACATGCTCTTACAGGCCTACGACTTCTTGCGACTCAACCTCGATCACGGGTGCACATTGCAGTTGGGCGGCTCGGACCAGTGGGGCAACATCATCAACGGCATCGATCTCGGCCGGCGGCTGCACAATGCGCAGCTCTTCGCGCTGACGTCGCCGCTCATCACCACGTCATNNCCGCTATTGCTGCGAGCGGACGGATCGAAATTCGGTAAGTCTGAGGGCGGCGAGCAGGTCTGGTTGGACGCGACACGCACGTCGCCGTTCGCCATGTACCAGTTCTTGCTCAAGAGTGAGGACGCCACGACCTTGGCCCTGCTTCGATTCTTCACGTTCCTTGATCACGAAGCCATCAGTGAACTCGATGAGTTGACGCGCTCGGTGCCTCAAGAGCGCCGCGCGCAGCGTGCGTTGGCGAACTCCGTGGTGGCCATGGTGCACGGACAAGGGGCCGCGACCAAGGCCGAACGGGCCAGCGAGGCCCTCTTTTCTGAGTCCATTGGTGAACTGGATGAAGCGACGTTGTTAGAAGTCGTCGCGGATGCGCCGTCCTCTCAGTGGTCGCGCGAGGAACTGGTCCGCGGCGTTGATCCCGTCGAACTACTGGTGAAGTGCGGGCTCGCCAAGTCCAAAGCCGAAGCCCGCCGCTACCTCGAACAAGGTGGCGCGTACGTCAACAACGTTCGGCTCGACCCCGTCGCGCCCGTTGGCCTTTCGAGCGCTCTGCACGGGCGCTACTTGGTCGTGCGTCGAGGGCGACATCAGTTGCACCTCGTGGTCGTGGCGTGATACGCGCGTTGGGCGCGCTGCTCGTGGGAGGTCTCTTGCTCAGTGCGTGCGGCTCGATCAGCTCTGCGACCGCGCTCACGTCGTGGGTGGTGCAGAGCAGTTTCCTGTCGTCCGCGAAGGCCCTCGTCACTGACGCACAGCACTCGGCGGGCCAGTTGAAGAGTCTCTCGTCCTCGGACGCGGACCTGCACACGGTGTGCGGGGTGTTGCTGGTAGACACCGAATCGGCGAACGCCTCTCTGCCGACACCCGACGGCCGGGCCACCACACTCCTGTCGAAGGCGTACACCAATCTGGGCGCGGGGGCGAATGAGTGTTACGGCGCTTCAAGCAACGTGAGCGCTCGAGCGAAGGCATTGGCATCGATGACACTCGGTCTCGCCGACCTCTCCGAAGCGTCGGCGCGCATCGCGAGTGCGTCGACGCCTTAGTTGTTCGGCGGACGAAGGTCGATCTCGAGACGCAAGATTCCTTCGTTGAGTGTGGCCGTGGCGTCGCCAAGCATCGCGAAGTCTTGGAAGTCGATGTTCGCCGCTTCGAGGAAGAGCAGTCGATCGGGACCTTCGACGGGCGGGATGCTGCGGCGCTTGACGGCGTCGGCACGTTCGCGAAAGCGTTGAATCATCTCGAGGGGATCGAAGGCAGGGCTCACAGGCAAATGCTAGGGGCTCCGCAACGGGTTCGAGTTGGTAGTATGGACTCTCAACTCACAGTGGTTGAGTTGAGGTCGCCGCCAGGTATTGGCCTGCGTCCAGTGAGGAGTTGACGTGAAAAAGGGTCGCCACCGCCGTTTCGTTGAAGCTCGAGAACTCAAGCGTTCGACGGTTCCTCGTGCCACGACCTGTGTCGAATGCGGCGCCGCGCCCGACGACATCCACGCCGAATGGTGTCTCGCGGAAGAGGATCGCTACGACGAGATTCTGGGCTCTTTGCCGCGTACAACCTTTAACGAAGAGGACCCACTCGCCGCGGGCGACTAGGCGCGCTTGCGTAGTACCGGATGAGCGAGCCGGGTGCCCTTGGGTTGCGTCGCTCGGTTATCGAGGTAGGCGCGAAGTCGGTCGTACACCTTTTCTCCCACCATCGCCGTCAGTTCTTCACGCATTGAATCAACCACGCGCGTCTTCCCTACGAAGGCCGACGCCGACTCGGTACACCACCAATGAAACTCCGCGCCGCCCGCGCCCCAGTCACGCCGATTCCACTGTCCGATGCGCGTAATGACGTGACCGTCGTCTTGCACCTCGTCGTCTCGGCGCAGCGGCAGCTGCCAGCAGACCTCGGGTTTGAGCGGGATGTAACTCTCATCATTGTCAATGGCCATGACGTGCAGCGCACAGCCCGCGCCCCGGTGAAAGTCGGGTCGATTCAAAAAGATGCACGCGTCCTGGACGAGTTTGGTGACCATCTCGCCGTTCTTCTTCGTGCGAGTTGTACCAGATTTGCCCTTGGACTTGAACTGCCACTGGTCATCGGTCAGTAGCTTGGCGGCTTTTTCGACCCGGCGGCGATCCTTTTCGTCAACGAAGTGCGCGCCGTAACTGCAGCAGCCTTGGACTAACTCGGGCGTGGGGCCGGTCAGCACGCCCTGGCAGCCGTTACCAAAGATGCACGTCCAGTTGCTTTCGAGGAACGTGACGTCAAACATCCACATTCTTTCGCGTTGGTTGTCTTCGAAACTTACCCACTCGTGGGCGTCGTTCGGTATTGAGGTCACAAGGAAAACGTTACTGGGCGTGGCGCACTCCTCAACGCACCTCTAGACTTTGTCCATGACTTCGATTGACACATTTGACGTGCTCACGCTCACGGACGAGGCGCGCAAGGTCGTTCTTGACGCCTTGAACAACGAGACACCGAGCGAGACGCTGGCGCTGTGGATCGAAGTGACGGGCACGCGCGGTCCCGGCTACTCCTACGACCTCTACTTCTCAGAGCTGAATCTGGCGCCCGATGACGCCGCCATCGGTCGTGACGGCGACGTCACGATCGTCATTCCGCTGGCGAGCGTCGAACGCCTTCGGGGCAGTCGCCTCGAGTTCGCGAGCGAAGGCGGGGGCGGCCTGGTGCTGGTGAACCCGAATAGCCCGACGCCGGAGGAATCCAACCCGGGGGTGTCGGCCGAGATCTTGGCGCTCGGCGTCGAGGGCCCCTTGGGCACGATCGCGGTGACCGTGCTCGAACAGCAGGTGAATCCCTCCATTGCGGCGCACGGCGGACACGCCGATCTGGTGGCGCTGGATGAGGAGAGTAAGACGGCCTACATCAAGCTCTCGGGCGGGTGTCAGGGATGTGCGATGAGTCGACTGACCCTGACTCAGGGCATCGAGACCATGTTGCGTGACGCAATACCCGAGCTCGTCAGTGTCCTTGACGTCACGGACCACGCGTCGGGCGTCAATCCCTTCTACACCCCTGAGTAGGGACGCGGGGAACGCCGCACCCTAGAATTAAACAATGTTGCGCTTCCTCACCGCTGGTGAAAGTCACGGTCCGTCACTCAGTGTCATCGTCGAGGGGCTGCCGTCGGGACTTGCGGTGCGAGAAGACGAGTTAGCGGGCGAACTCGCGCGCCGTCGTTTGGGGTACGGACGGGGCCCGCGCATGCGCTTTGAGAAAGATGAGTTGCGTCTCATCGGCGGCGTTCGTCACGGGCGCACGCTCGGTTCACCAATCGCTATTGAGATTCTCAACACCGAGTGGCCCAAGTGGGAGACCGAGATGTCACCGCACGCCGGGGCCCCGTCCACCGTCCTCACGAAGCCCCGGCCCGGTCACGCCGATCTGGCCGGGATGCAGAAATACGGTTTCGACGACGCCCGGGACGTGCTCGAGCGGGCCTCGGCCCGGGAGACGGCGGCCCGGGTGGCGGCCGGCTGTCTGGCCAAGGCCCTGCTGGCCCGGTTGGGCACCTCCGTCCTGAGCCATGTCGTGGCCCTCGGCCCCGAGCAGGCCGACACCGGGGTCCGACCGGGCCCGGCCGACCTCGAACAGGTCGACGCCTCCGACGTCCGCTGCTTCAACTCCGAGGCCGAGCGGCGCATGGTGAGCGCCATCAAGGCGGCGGCCAAGGATGGCGACTCCCTCGGAGGAGTCGTCGAAGTCCTCGTCTACGGGGCCCCCGTCGGCCTCGGCAGCCACGTGCACTGGGACCGGCGCCTCGACGGCCTGCTGGCCCAGGCCTTCATGAGCATCCAGGCCATCAAGTACGTGGAGATCGGCGAGGGCGCCGCCGGCACGGCCCGGCGCGGCTCCGACGCCCACGACGCCATCTCCTGGGACGCCGAGACCGGGACCTACCCACGGGCCACCACCCGGGCCGGTGGCATCGAGGGCGGCATGTCGACCGGTGGACTCATCGTGGCCCGGGTGGGGATGAAACCCCTGGCCACTCTCAACCGGCCCGTCCTCGGCACCGTCGACGTGGTGACGAAGCAGGAGACGAAGTCGTTCAAGGAGCGCACCGACGTGACCGCCGTCCCCGCCATGGGGGTCGTGGCCGAGACGATGGCCGCCCTCGTGATCGCCGGTGAGGCCATCCGGAAGTTCGGCGGGGACTCCCTGGCCGAGATCGTCCGCAACCACGACGGCTACCTGGCGTCGCTCAGTGACGAACCCCCCTCGTCGGCCGCGGCGGCCGGCGGTGTCTGAGCGTCTGTTGCTCGTCGGGATGATGGGGTCGGGAAAGTCGACCGTGGCCCGCCTGGCGGCCAAGCGGCTCGGCTGGACCTGGGTCGACACCGACGAGGTGATCGTCCGGGACGCCGGCACCAGCGTCCCCGAGCTCTTCGCCGGCCGCGGCGAGGTCCATTTCCGCCAGCAGGAGAGGCGCGCCCTCGAGTCCGTGCTCCGGCGCCCTCAGCCGCTCGTCGTCTCGGTCGGTGGCGGTGCCGTCCTCGATCCGGGCAACCGGGCCCGCCTGCGTTCGGCCGGCACCGTCGTCTGGTTGCGGGCCCGGCCCGAGACCCTGGTGGCCCGGGTGCGCGACGGGGCCGGGCGTCCGTTGCTCGTGGGCAAGAGCCCCGAGGAGCGGATGGAGACGCTGCGTGCCCTCGATGCCGAACGGCGGCCGCTCTACCGAGAGGTGGCCACCGAGATCGTCGACGTCGACGGTCTCGCCGCTGCCGCCGTGGTCGAGCGTCTGCTCAACACCGTCGGTCTCGACACGGTTGCTCCCGACACATCTGCACTCGACACGGTTGCTCCCGACACATCTGCTCGCGACACATCTGCACTCGACACACCCGGGCGAGAGTGGCCAGGAAGAAAGGCGCGCCAGTGATCACCATTCCCGTCGCCCTCGGCGATCGCGCCTACGACGTCGTCGTGGGCCGAGGGGTCAGCAGCATGGTCGGTGAGATGTTGCCGGCCGGAGTGCAACGGGTGGCCATCGTGACCCAGGAGGCCATCGAGGTCGAGGTCGATCCCGGCGTACCGGCCGATGTCTTCATCGTCCCCGGCGGTGAAGGGGCCAAGTCGCTCACGCAAGTCGAAGAGCTCTGCCGGGGCTTCGCCCGCAGTGGTCTGGCCCGCACTGACGCCGTGGTGGCCGTGGGCGGTGGGGTCGTGAGCGACCTGGCCGGCTTCGCCGCCGCCGTATTCCACCGGGGCATCGCCTACCTGACCGTGGCCACCACCCTGCTCGGCCAGGTCGACGCCGCCATCGGGGGCAAGACCGGCGTCAACCTGCCCGAAGGCAAGAACCTGGTCGGTGCCTTCTGGCAGCCCTCGGCCGTTCTCTGCGACATCGACGCCCTCTCCACCCTGCCGGCCCGGGAGTGGGCCTCGGGGCGCGGCGAGATGGCCAAGTACGCCTTCCTGGCCGAGTCGCTCCCCGGCGAGCACGGCCCGCCGCTGCTCGATCTGGCCCTCGAGGACCAGGTGGCGCGGTGCGTGGCCATCAAGGCGGCCGTGGTGGCCTCCGACGAACGGGAGTCCGACCGGCGGATGGTCCTCAACTACGGCCACACCCTGGCCCACGCCCTCGAGGCCGCCGCCTTCGGACCCGATGCCCGCTGGGATCTCCGCCACGGTGAAGCGGTGGCCGTCGGGCTTGTTTTCGCCGCCGAAATGGCCAAGCGGATGGGCCGGATCGACGAGGCCAAGGTGGCCCTGCACCGCAAGGTGGTGGGGGGCTTCGACCTGTCGGCCGAGATGCCGGCCGGCGCCTCGGCCGAGCAGCTGCTGTCCTTCATGGCCCGTGACAAGAAGGCCCGTCACGACCTCACCTTCGTCCTCGACGGCCCCCACGGGGTCGAGCCCGTCCACGCCGTGGCCGAGGACGATGTCGTGGCCACTCTCCTCCAGATGGGCTGCGCACCGTGACACCATCCGGGACATCACCCGGGACAGCACCGGGCCGGCCGCTCGTCGTGCTCCTGTCGGGTCCGAACCTCAACCTGTTGGGCGAACGGGAGCCGGCCGTCTACGGCAAGGAGACCCTCGACGACCACGTGGCCGCGGCCACGGCCGAGGCCGACGCCAGTGGTCTGGCCCTCGAGCACCACCAGACCAACCACGAGGGCGAGCTGGTCGAGCTCGTGCACGGAGCCCGGGGACGGGCGCACGCCATCGTGGTGAACGCCGGCGCCCTCAGCCACTACTCGTGGGCCCTGCACGACGCCCTGGCCTCCTTCGACGGTGTCGTCGTCGAGCTCCACCTGTCGAATCCGGCCGCCCGTGAACCCTTCCGCCACACCTCGGTGGTGGCCCCGGTGTCCGACGGGTCCATCGCCGGCTTCGGCGGTCTCGGCTACCGGCTGGCCGTCCAGGCCGTGGCCCGCATGGTGGCCGCCACCAAGGCCGGGAGCGGGACGTGATGGCAAAAGCCTCGCCCGGCTCGGCCACCGGTGAGGCGTCCGAGCCCGCGGCGTCCGATCTCCCGGCCATGGACATCGCCGACCGCCTGGTGCGGCTGCGTCCGCTCATGGCGGGAGCGGAGGCCGACTCCCTGCTCGTGACCACGCTGGCCAACATCCGTTACCTGACCGGTTTCACCGGTTCGGCGGCGCTGCTGCTGGTGACGGGGGACGAGGCCCTACTCGTGACCGACGGCCGCTACCGCACCCAGGCGGCCGAGCAGCTGGAGGGGGCCGGCCTGAACGGTTCGGTCGCACTGGTGATCGGCGGGGCCGTCCCCCAGCGCCAGGCCATCGTGGCCCTGGCCACGAGCAGCGGGGGAAGGGTCGGCCTCGAGGCCGAGAACATCACCTGGGGCGGGCAACGGCGTTGGGCCGACACCCTGGCCTCGGCCGGGTCGGCGTCGGCCGGGCCGGTGGCCACCGCCGGTGTGGTGGAGGGGCTGCGGCTGGTGAAAGACCCCGGCGAGGTGGCCCGGATGGCCATGGCCGCCTCCATCGCCGACGCCGCCTTGGGCGAGGTGCTCGAGATGCTCGGGCAGGGACGCACCGAAGAGGAGGTGGCCCTGGCCCTCGACACGGCCATGCGCCGTCTCGGTTCGCAGGACCGCGCCTTCGAGACCATCGTGGCCTCGGGACCGAACGCGGCCAAGCCCCACGCCCGACCGGGCGACCGCGCCATCGCCGCCGGCGACCCGGTCGTGATCGACTTCGGCGCCACTTTCGACGGCTACCGCTCGGACATGACCCGCACCTTCTGCGTCGGTGGCGCACCGACCCCCGAGCTCGCCCGCGTGTTCGAGGTGGTGGCCGATGCCCAGGCCGCCGGGGTGGCGGCGGTGGCCGCCGGGGTGGTGAGCGGGGACATCGACAAGGTCTGTCGCGACCGGATCGCCGAGTCGGGCTGGGCCGAGAAATTCGAGCACGGGACCGGGCACGGTGTCGGTCTCGACATCCACGAGGCCCCGGCCGTGGGTCCGGGGTCGACTGCTATCCTCACGCCCGGCGTGGTGGTCACGGTCGAGCCGGGTGTCTATCTCGCCGGCGTGGGCGGCGTCCGCATCGAGGACACCGTCGTGGTCACCGACCACGGTTGTCGCCCACTCACGGAATTTACGAAGGACATCGCTGCCTGATGGCTGTCACCACTTCGGACCTGCGCAACGGCATGAGCATCGTGATCCCCGAGGGGCTCTTCTCGGTCGTCGAATTCCAGCACGTAAAGCCAGGCAAAGGCGGCGCCTTCGTCCGCACCAAGCTGAAGAACGTCCGCACCGGAGCGGTCATCGAGCGCACCTTCCGGTCCGGCGAGCACGTCGAGCAGGCCATCGTGGACAAGCGCGAGATGCAGTACCTCTACCGCGACGGGGCCGACTACGTCTTCATGGACAACGTCTCTTACGACCAGGTCCAGGTCAGTCCCGACAATCTCGGCGACGCCACCCAGTATGTGAAGGAGGGCGACAGCGCCGTGCTCCAGATGTACGACGACGAGATCGTCGGGGTGGAACTGCCCGCCTCGGTGGAGCTGACGGNNTCAAGGTCGACACCCGCACGGGCGAATACATCACCCGGGCCTAAGGCCTTGCCCGACGAAGGGCCGCGTCACGAAGCACGCGAGCACGCCATCGCTCTTCTCTACGAGGCCGAGATGAAGCAGGCCTCGTTGCCCGACGTCTTGGCCGGTCTGTCGGTCTCCCCCGATCCCTTCACGGTGGCGCTGCTCGAAGGCGTCGACGCCGACAGCGCCC
>PKWA01000125.1:0-837 GCA_003131665.1 Acidimicrobiaceae bacterium | reverse complement strand
GTCGAGCTGGCCAAGCAGTACTCCACGGAGCAGTCCGGCGGCTTCGTGAACGGAGTCCTCAGCACGATTGCCGCCCAGGTGCGTCCGTCCGAGGCCTGAATCAGCCCTTGTTCAGCCGCTCTTTCAGGAACTGGCGCACGGCCGGACGGGCGTCGTCTCGGATTTCCGGACCGTGGGTGAAGGCGACGAGTTCGTAGTCGACCTCGCCCAGCCGATCGGCGGTGTCCTTTGACATCTTGAAGTTGGTGCAGGCGGCGGCGAACGAATAGTTCATACGGCCACGGAAATTCACGAGGGCGTCCCCGGTGATGAGGACGCCGGTCGGCTCGTGGAGGAACGAGCAGTGACCAGGGGTGTGTCCGGGCGTGTGCAGAACGCGGAGGCCTCCGAGTACGGGGAGAACGTCGTTGTCGGTGTAGGTCCCGTCGACGTCGCTCTTGGCCTGCCGGCGTTGGAGAAAGCCGAGCACTTTGGCCAGGGGCACGGCCGGATCGCGCGGCGGGGGAGTGCCGTGGCGGACGTAACCGGCGTCGTGCTCGTGGATATGGAGCTCCCCGCCGGTGCGCGTCCGGAGGCGGCGGGCGTCGCCGATGTGGTCGGAGTGGGCGTGCGTGGCGATGATCCGCGAGACGGCCTCGGGCTGGACACCGATGGAAGCAAGGGCGGCCACCAGCCGGCGGGTGGCGCCGCGTAAGCCGGCGTCGATGAGGGTCACGGACCCGTCGGGTTCGACGAAGGCGAACGAATTGATGAGGTTCTTTCCGAAGGTCGGCATCCTCCAGACACCGGGGACGAGGGCGATGGCGCGCGGCGGCATGAGGACATGCTGGCACCGAT
>PKWA01000032.1 GCA_003131665.1 Acidimicrobiaceae bacterium | reverse complement strand
GCCCGAGCGTGCAGGTCGGCGATCCCTACGAGGAGAAACGACTCATCGAGGCCTGCCTCGAGTTACTCGACGACGGCCTCGTCCTCGGCATTCAAGATCTCGGCGGTGCCGGACTGGTGTGCGCGACGAGTGAGACCGCCGCTCGAGGCGGCGTGGGCATGGACGTCGACGTGACGGCCGTGGCGCTGCGAGAAGAGGGCTTGATGCCCTATGAGATTATGACCTCGGAGAGTCAAGAGCGCATGCTCGCCATCATCACGCCCGNNGCCGCTGCGCGAGGCCGGCATGGCGCCGTTCGAGATCATGACATCCGAGAGCCAGGAACGGATGCTCGCCATCATCACGCCCGAGAACCTGGCGGCGGTGAGTGCTTTGTGCGCCAAGTGGGAGGTACGAGCGACGGTCGTGGGACGAGTCGTGGAGCCGACGCTCGGCCCCGACGGCGCGATGCGTGGCATGTTGAGAATCCGCAACGGCTTTGACGGAGAGGTTCTCGCAGACGTGCCGGCGTCGTCGTTGGCCGACGAGGCGCCGCTCTACGATCGTGCGCGCGAACGCCCCGCGATGTTGGACGCGCGGCATGCGGACGATCCAACGTTCGACGAGCCGATCGGCTCGCCCAACGACGATCTACTCGAGCTCGTAATGGATCCGGCGTGGGTCCATCGCCAGTACGACTCGCAGCTCTTCTTGAACACCGTCGTCGGTCCCGGTCGTGACGCGGCGTTGTTGCGTCTGGCCGGCCCGGGGCTACCCGTCTCTTCTCGCGGGATCGCACTCTCGACGGACTCGAATCCGAGGTGGTGCGCGCTCGATCCTCGTCGTGGCACGGCGCTCACGGTCATCGAAGGCGTCGCGAATCTGGCCTGCGTCGGCGCCACGGCCAAGGCCGTCGTCAACTGTCTCAACTTTGGCAATCCCGAGCACCCCGAGGTCATGTGGCAACTCACCGAGTCGATCGACGGGCTGGCCGAGGCCTGTGTGGGCCTCGAGATTCCGGTTATTGGCGGCAACGTATCGCTCTACAACGAGAGTGGCGGCGAGGACATCGACCCCACGCCCGTTGTCGGCTTGCTCGGCGTGCTCGAACAGCTTGTGGCGCCGCCTCCGGGTTGGAACTGGCGCGAAGGTGACGCGCTGGTACTCCTCGGGGGCCGTCACGCCGGCGGCGACGTGGCCTTTCCTCTGGGCGGGTCTCGTTGGGCGACTCGGCGTGGTCGACGAGGCGGCCGGATCGCGGGCATTGATCTTGAGACGTTCAAGGCCACCGTGAGCTTCGTGGTCAATGAGATCTCGTCGATCTGTGCGGGCGAGGCGAGTGACGTAACGGCGGTGCACGACGTCAGCGGCGGTGGTCTGGCGACCGCGCTGGCCGAAATGGTCGCCGTCACGGGCGTGGGCGCCACGGTGGGAGAACTCGAAAGCCACGGCGAGCTCTTCAGTGAGTTTCCCGGTCGCTTCGTCATGGCGACGAGCGACGCCGCGGCGTTGTTGGCGCGCGCAGAGACGGCGAGTGTGCCGGTAGCACGACTCGGAACCTGCGGGAGCGAGCGACTTCGCATCGGCTCGATGATTGATCTTTCCGTCAGCGACATCACGGCGAAACGGCGAGACGCACTCGAAGACGCGCTGAGCGCGTTGAACTAACGAGCCGCCTTGAGTTCGAGGAGTATCTCGTCGGGCACGTGCAGATCACCCGAGCGTCCGACCCCGAGCGAGACGTCTTCTTTGTAGTGGCCGTGGTAGTCCGACCCGCCGGTGGGGATCATGCCCGCGTCACGCGTCAGCTTCACCATGAGCGACCTCGTGGTGGCGTTCGTACCTCCGTAGTACGCCTCGACTCCTTGAAAGCCCCGCTCGCGAAGCGAGCCCATAACTCGAGGCATTGTCGCTTCGATGGTGGAGTTGGAGTCGTCGTTGACGTAGTTGACGAGGGGGTGAGCGATCGAAAACATCGTGCTCGAGCCTTTCGCGGCGCCGACGAACTGCTCGATCGGCATGGAGGTCTTGGGGATGTAGGCCCGGCCCGTGTTGCCCAGCCAGTCAATGAAAATGCGGTTCCAACTGAGGTCGGTTCGCTCGCCCACGATCTCGGGATGTAGTTCGAACATGGCCCGGGCGAAGTGCGGCCGGCCAATGGAGTGCACGTTGCCCGACATCGCGGTGAGGTATTCCAGCGTGAGGCGCTCGAAACCTTTCTCTTGGAGCAACGCCACCAACTGGAGGTTTCGAACGTCACGGTCGTGGCGCAGCGCGGCGAGTTGTTGTTGGAGAGGATGGGCCGCCTCGAGGGGTAAGAAGTAGGCCAAGACGTGCACGTTGCGCGGCACGCTCATCCCGTCTCGTTGCATTGGGAACTCGTTATCGCGCAACGAGACCTCGACTCCGGGCACCAGTTCGATGCCGAAGCGTTTCGTGGCGAGCGAGATCTCCTCGTAGCTCGCGGTGGAGTCGTGATCGGTCAGGGAAATCGCCGAGAGTCCACGCTGGTGCGCCTTCTCGGCTAACTCGTCGGGCGTGTCCGAGCCGTCGGAGAAGGTCGAGTGCGTGTGCAGATCAATCACCGCCGTAGCGTAGTAAAAGTGCCGAGGACGGCCGAAAGTCTGTGCGAGACTGGGGCCGTGCCTATCGCCCATTTGCCGTATTGCGAGCACCGAGCGTGAAAGAAGCCTGCGGCGTTGTGGGCATCGTGGCCCCCGGGCGCAATGTGGCGCACCTGTGTTACGACGCCCTGTTTGCCCTTCAGCACCGGGGCCAAGAGTCGGCCGGTATGGCCACTTTTCAGAATCAACAGATCACCGTGGTGAAGGACAACGGCTTAGTGAGCCACGTCTTCGCCGAGTCGACGTTGCGCGCGCTCGCGGGCTCACTGGTGATTGGTCATACGCGTTATTCGACGTCGGGTTCGGCGAACTGGACGGCGGCCCAGCCGGTCTATCGATCGGCCGGCGCGTCGGGCTTCGCCCTTGCGCACAACGGGAACCTGACCAACGCGACCGCCCTCGCCGAGTCGGTGGGTGTGTTGTTCACGTCGATGCTCTCGGACTCGGATCTCGTTGCCGAGTTGCTCGCGCGAGAAGTTGACAGTGGCGCCACTTTGAGTGACGCTCTCGCGCTGGTGCTGAAGCGAGTCGAGGGGGCCTTTTCAATGGTGATCCTCGAAGCCGATCAGGTGCACGCCGTTCGTGACCCTTACGGCTTTCGTCCGCTCTGTTTGGGGCGTCTTGGCACCGATGAC
>PKWA01000118.1:19454-37085 GCA_003131665.1 Acidimicrobiaceae bacterium | reverse complement strand
GCATCGCCTGCCAGAAGAACAGGTACGGGGAGATCGTCGTGCCGAGCACCGCGACCATGAGGGCGAGGTACGTCTTGTTGAATTCAATGCGAGGTATGAGCGTGTGCGTAAGGACCTGGCCCCACTGGTGGGTCACCAGAATCGCGACCACCACGTAGGCCACCAGCGGCGCACAGAGCACTTTGAAGACCAAAGCGATTCGAGCAAACGATCCAAGGACCAACAGTGTCGTGATGATCCCGCCCGCCAAAAGGGCCCAGAGCCAGGTAGGGCCAGCGTCGAGCAGGTTCATGCCCGATCCAATGGCGACCAAGTCGGCGGCGATATTGAGGCAGTTGGCGACAATGAGCACGAGAAGGAGGACGCCGAGAATCATTCGCCCCGTCCGGTGGAATCGCTCTTCAGCCAACTCCCCTAAGCCCGTGCCGGTCGCCAGGGCCGTTCGATCGCAGATCTCCTGGACCGCCGACATCAGTGGAAAGGTGACGAGGGCCGTCCACAGCAGGGCCAGGCCAAACTGCGCGCCGGCTTGAGAGTACGTGGCAATCCCCGAGGGGTCGTCGTCGGACGCGCCAGTGACCAATCCCGGGCCCATGGCCCGCAGGTACTGGCGCCAGATCGGCCCTTCGTACTCAGGAGTGAGGTCGAATTCCGATCGGTGGCTTGACGAGGGCGTGGGTGCTTTGCTCACTTTCCGCGAACTCGATTTGCGCCCAGGTTTGATCACCACTCTTTTTCTCCAATGAACTAACACGTCAGAGTCGTTCGAACATACACCAAGCAATCGTTGACTCCATTGTTCTTCAAATTTCGTCCAAAGAGTTATACCCCAAACTCCTCGAGGAGACGGCGGCGTCGCTTTTAGCCGACACCTTTGAAGCATCTAGGCGCAGCGAGGCAACTTAGTTCTGACTTTTTCACATGCTTTACTCTGAAATCGTTAAGAAGGTGTTACGCTTCGAATCAGGACGTCAAGACCCTGCTTCCTTCTCGACTGGCATTGCGCCAGGGAGACAGAAGAAGGTGTGAAGTGGGTCTTCCAGGAATGGTGCTTTGCGCCATCGCAAGCGCGGTCGGCGCAGCAATGTACTGGGCCGTCTCCTATCAGGGTGCGGGTTTTCGCATCTCCGCCGGGTCATGCTCATGATCGCCGGGGAACCCGGCTTTGTGGTTTCAGCCATCATTTTCGACGTATCACGAGGCCGTCGGCGACCCAACGGTCATTCAACGGACCGTCGAGGTGTTGACGCCCAGCGAAGCACGAGTTCAGTTCTCGCGGATTCCATGGGGCAACATCCGTCTAATGCCGGAGTTGCCATTGGCTGTGCGTTCAACAATGACAAGCCCCCAACGACAATCCACTCGTCAATAAACCGCGATTCACTTTAGAGAGGAGTACCGGCAATGTACATAGGAGGCGGAACAGTTGTTTTGATTCTCGTCATCATTCTCATCGTCTTTCTCGTGAGGAGATGAGTTCATGATGACTCGAGCAACATAGATGTCGGTACCGACACCGCGGCGGCACAGGACCAATTATGGCCTTGGCAACGCTCCTGCGTCAGCCACAGAAACTGGCGCCAAGAGTCAATTCGACGGCGTGTTGCGCGGCATTACGCCCGCGCAAACTAGATCGGCCGCAACGTTTGAGCGGGCCGAGGTGGCGAACATTCCCTCTTCGACCATGAAGAGAGGAATGAAAAGGAACGACGAGGAAAAGTCAAAAAACTGGCCCGAAACGACTACTGGCGAGGTCAACGAGGGCGCCGGGAAAACGTCTCACGGCGTCCAACTCGAAACTGTCGGAAGAGTCGACCAGATCAAGGGCAGCCTGAAAAGAGCAGGTAAGTAGGTGAAGAATGCTTTCAAGAAGTAGATCCGATAACCATGCGGCGAGCACCAAATATTTCTCTTCAACGAAACTCGAGAGCCCCCCCTTGGTCCCTTTCGGCCGCGACAAACCAACGAGTTATGCGATGGGCGCCAACGAAGAAGCCCCGACAATGTCAGATTGGCCGTTGCTACCTTGGGCTCGGGGTCCTCTCAGCGCTTCAGTCATCTCGGCGCTTCAGCGGGCGCCGGGAACCTTTGGCCCCACTCCACCTATATCTGGAATTGACGCATTAAGTAACGATGATTTTGCGTTGGCCCTCTATCTCTGTTACGAAGTCCACTATCGCGCGGTGACGGACGCCGGCTGGGAGTGGGATCCCGGCCTACTCACGTTTCGAGCCGAATTAGAGCGCGCTTTCGAGGAACGACTACGTGACGAAGTCGTAGTCAACAGGCCGCGTCTCGCCTTTGACGTGATTTCGGCACTCGAAGAATTGATTCGAGCGCCATCGGGTCCATCGCTCTCGGCGTATCTCCTCGAGACGGGCACTTTGGACCAGCTCCGCGAGTTCTGCATGCATCGATCCGCATATCAGTTGAAAGAAGCGGACCCCCATACGTTTGGGATTCCGAGGCTAACGGGCGAAGCCAAGGCCGCCATGGTGGAGATCCAGTACGAGGAATACGGTTCTGGCGACGCCGCTTCGATGCACTCCCATCTCTTTGGTAATACGATGAATGCGCTTGGCCTCGACGCTTCCTACGGCTCATACGTCGAGGTTTTGCCCGGTGTCACGCTCGCCACCGTCAATCTGGTTTCAATGTTCGCGCTTCATCGACGCTGGCTCGCGGCGCTCGTTGGACACCTCGCAGTATTCGAAATGACGTCGGTCGAACCTATGGGACGCTACAGCCAAGCGCTGGCCCGCTTCGGCATCGGCCCAGAGGGACGCCGCTTCTACGACGTACACGTAACGGCAGACGAACGCCACGCAATGATCGCGCGCGACCGCATGGTCGCCGGACTGATTCGTGCCGAGCCGGAATTGGGCCCGGACCTACTTTTTGGTGCAGCAGCCATCTTGATGCTCGAACAACGATTCGCGTCACATCTTCTCGGCGCGTGGACCGACAGCCGATCGTCCCTTGTTCCATGGAAACTGAACGCAAATTAAGGGAAAGAGCAATTGTTCATGACGGGCATCATGCTGTCGCCAGGGACACTACGGGTCGCTGGACAAGAGTTACGCCCCGGGCGATTCGAGGAAAGGGTGTCTCTCGCTGATCGCCGCCCAATGGTCAGAAATGGCTGGCTTTCACACAGTAAACATTCAGGCTTGAAAGTTCTTAGAAGGTGTTACGCTACGAATCAGGACGTCAAGACCCCCGCTTCCTTCTCACCTGATAGTGCGTCAGGGAAATCAGAAGAGGGTACGAAGTGGGTCTTACAGCAGTGGTGCGTAGCACCGTCGCCGCTCAAGGGAATTCAAGTTCCGTCCGTGACATTGCGCTTAGCGCTCTGCCGCGACGCGTCACGTCTTCTCGGGTCAACCTTTCGCGAGCTACTGCTTGTGAACTTCGACCCAGTCGTTCGACGATGGAGTCAGAAACCGCGACTGTACGTCGAAAGGAAGTACTGCAGTGTTTTTAGGAGCCGGCAACTCATCACACCGTTGAGTGATGAATCTGGTGAATGAATTCGCAACTAGTAGTGGCGTCAACGAAGTTTGAAGGACTACAGAGAGGCATTCGCCTTTCGTTGAGTGAAGAAATGAGGACAGAGCGTGTCAAACAAAGACAAAGCAAAGAACGCGACCCAAGTATTCAAGGGCAAGCTCAAAGAAACATTGGGCCGGAAGACTGGTAACCAGAAGCTTGAGGCGAGCGGCGACGCCGACCAGATGAAGGGGAATCTCAAGCAGGCGGGCGAGAAAGTCAAGGATGCGCTCCAGGAATAGTTCGATAATCCCCACCGTGGACACGGTGGACCGCTCGTCGACAGGGATCAAAACCCCCCTTTTGGTCTCTGTCGACGGCGATGAATCAGAAAGCGACGTCGAAGACACACTCGACGCGCTGCATCAAAGTGCGAGCCCGCTTCAGATGTCGACACTCTTCCCCACGTCTCACGACGCGCCACCGCCTTTGAAGGCGGAGGGGGGTTCCACTCTGGAGATGAGTTCGAGCGAACCAAAAGCGTCCGTGTCGCCTGACCTGAATTGGTTAGTCGCCTTGGGCGAGGTTTGACGCCTCAGACGCGCCGAGCAGTGAGTGCGGTGTTGGCTCGCCGGTAACGTTTGGAGTCAGTGAACTTCACGACAACGGCGAGCAGGAAGCGGACTTGATGGGGTTTCAACGTCTCCGCACGGAAATGGAGAACGGGGCGCGAGCCAAGCACTGGAAAGCCGTACTTCGTTCAACGATGACGCACGCGAAATCCAATCGCGTCAACCTGGCCGCCGGTGCCTTCGCCTACCGCTGGTTTCTCGCCATCTTTCCGATCATTATCGCTCTCTTGGGTATCGCCACGCTCGTGACGGTCCCGAGCCACGTCGTGATCAGCCTCATCAACGGCGTGACCAAATCTCTACCCGCCGGAGCCGCCCAGGTCTTCACAACGGCCATCACCCACGCCGCACAGCACACCAGGGCTGACCTGTTCACCACCGTGGCGGCGAGCGCGATAGCGCTGTGGAGCGCCACGTCGGGCATGGTGATCGTCGAAGAAGGTTTGGACATGGCCTTCGACCTACCGCTAGACCGCTCGTTCCTCCACAAGCGCACGGTGGCGATGCCGATGCTGCTGGGAGCGACCGTCCTCGGAGGCTGCGCATCTGCGCTCGTGATCTTTGGTCCGCAGTTGGGCAACGTCATCAAGGAGTCGGCGCCACTCGGTGGCCCCGCCTTTAGCGCCGTGTGGACCATACTGCGTTTCGCTATTGCTCTGGCTTTGATGAATCTGTTGATGTCGTTGCTCTACTACTTCGCGCCCAATCGCCCGCGCGCACGGTGGCGCTGGGTTAGCCCCGGCGCGCTCTTCGCCACGATTCTGTGGGCGGTCGTCTCGCTCGCTTTTTCCTTCTACACGTCCAGCTTCAATTCCTACGGGCGAACCTACGGGGCCTTCGCCAGCGTTGCCATTCTCATCTTCTGGCTCTATCTGACCGGTCTCGCCATCGTCGTCGGGGGCGAAGTCGACGCCGCAATTGAACGATCCACGCTCGACGCGGAGCCGCCGGGAGTGATCGCAACTTCGTTAGAGAATGGCCCATAGGGCGACTTCCTTCTTTACCTGCCCTGTTATTCTTCGTGATTGCCAGGCCGCCAACCGGAGCCTGTGCGATCTGGAAAGTACGCAATGCCCGCTATATGTGTGCAACACCTTCGCAAAGCGTATGGAGATCTGCACGCGGTTGATGATGTGACTTTTGACGTCGAGCGCGGCGAGGTCTTTGCCCTCCTGGGGCCAAATGGCGCTGGTAAAACCACGTGTATCGAAATCTTCGAAGGATTCCTGCGCCGAGACGGTGGCGACGTGACCGTGTTGGGCGTCGACCCCGGCCAACGCCATGAACAACGCTGGCTACGCACGCGGATCGGCGTCGTGCTTCAAGAGCTCGCGGTCGAGTCGTTCTTCACCGTTCGCCAAGTTCTCGAGCGAAACGCTGGCTTCTATCCCGCGCCTCGTCCCGTCGATGAAGTGATCGAACTCGTGGGGCTTCGCGAGAAGGCCGACGACAAGATCAAGAAACTCTCGGGGGGCCAGCAACGCCGGCTCGACGTCGGGCTCGGGATCATTGGCAACCCCGAGTTGCTCTTCCTTGACGAACCGACAACAGGCCTGGACCCGGCGGCCCGGCGCACGACGTGGGAGTTAATTCGCACGCTTTCCTCCGAAGGGACGACGGTGCTGCTCTCGAGTCACTACATGGACGAGGTTGAGGCGCTGGCACAGCGAGTTGCGGTACTGGCACGCGGCCAAATCGTGGCGAGCGGCTCACCGACGTCGTTGGGAGGTCGCGACCAGGGCCAGGTGACGGTGCGCTTCCAGCTGCCCCACGACGTCGCCGTGACGGACCTCCCGATAGCTCCTTCGCACGTCGACGGCGCCAACATCGAGTTCAACACCGATGACGAAGTGGTGGTGTTGAACCGGCTCACTCATTGGGCCCTGGAACACAACTTCGCCCTCGCGGGTCTCAGCGTGACTCGAGAGACTTTAGAGGACGTGTATCTCGCCCTCACGCACCAGTCCGCTGATCCATCCGAAGAGGCCCTTCATGAGTGAACGAACCGACACCTCCGCACACCGCAGCTTCGCCGTCGCCGACGTGCGCCTCGTCACCCACCAGGTGCGTTACGAGCAGATGGCGTTTTGGATCAATCGCATCGGTGCCGTCTTCACGGTCGGCTTCTCGGTCATCTTCCTCGTCATGTTGGGCGCCAGTGCGGGGAACTCGCGCATCAGCTATCTCGGCAACATCAAACTCGTCCAGTACTACGTGCCCGCCTTCGTGGCCTACGGCGTGATGTCGGCGTGCTTTCAAATGCTCGCCATCAACCTGGTGATACGTAGAGAGACCGGTCTGTTGAAACGCTTGCGGCTGAGTCCGTTGCCGACCTGGGTCTTGCTCGTGTCAATTTTCGTCAGCACAATGATCGTGGCGCTGGTGCAGGTCGTGTTGTTGTTGGCGATCGGACGCTACGGTTACGCCGTCCCCTTCCCCCAGTCGTGGGCCGCTTTCGTGGTGGTGCTCATCGTGGGCATTGTGAGTTTTTCGGCGATGGGGGTGGCCATGAGCACACTGGTCCCTAACCAGGAGTCAGCCGGCCCCGTGACCAGTGTCGTCTTCTTTGTCCTTCTGTTCCTGTCGGGACTGTGGTTCCCCTTGAAGGCCAATTCGGGGTTGGCGAAGTTTTCGAACTACTTTCCGGTGCACCACTTCATCGAAGCGGTGGCCGCGCCGTTTAACCTCCAGCCAGGGGTCTCGGTGTGGGCTTGGCACGACCTGCTCGTCGTCGCGATCTGGGGCGTGGCAGCCTTCGTGGTCGCCCTTCGTAAGTTCCGTTGGGCCCCTCGACGGAGCTAATTCTCCACAATCAAACCTGAAGCGAAGTGGAAAGTGGGGAAGAGCCCCGCCACCCTGCGGCGGCATTTTCCTTGAAAGACTAGGCATTCTGGTGTATTGAAGAATTTTCTAGGAGTTACTTGACAATGATATTAGAGTGATGTTATTCTCGCATCATGTTGATATCAGAGTTTGTAGAAGGCATCAGCGAGGATTTCAAAAATCTGGCCGAGATCGCCGGTGCGGAGGCGGCCTCGATCGTCGAGCGACTGGGTACGGTCTTCGAGCCAGCGCTGCAAAAACACTTCCTCGACGCGCTCAATGCTCTCGTCCAAGAGTTCAACCTCCTCGACGGCGCGCCGTTGACCTTGAACTTCGAAGGTGACGAAGTTCATCTGGCGCGCCTGGTCGCTCCCAGCGCGGAGACGAGCGCCTCGCCCAGCGACTACTCCGCGCGCATCGCGCTACGGCTGAACGACGATCTCAAGGAGAGCATCGAGCACCTGGCTACGGACGTCGGCTCGTCCGTCAATTCGTGGATCGTCCGCTCGCTCGAGCGCACCGTGCGCAGCGACCCGTCCGGTTCGTCCGCATTTGGAAAACGCCAGCTTCGCGGCAAGGGCCGCGCCTAGATCGTGAATGGATGACGTCCCATGAGCACCATGCCAATTCCCGTACCGGGCTACGCGTATCACGAGACCTATTCTCGGGCGCGGCGCGACACGCTGAACTTCGAGTCGTGCGGAGGTGAGCGTCACTCACGAGATGACTTCTCGATGCGCCCGTACGGCCAAATGTTCTACTTTCCCGCGAAAGTCGCGAAGAGAGTCCTCGTACGATTCAACCGAAAGGAAGTCACCGTGTCCGACGAAAGTAAAGCTGACAACGTATCGCCCGAGGTGAGCCCACGGAGAGCGAGTGCGGGCGACCGTGAACGAAGGGAGTCCTTCTCCCCCTCTGGTCCGGTACACGCCAAGGTCTCGACGCGTAGCGGTGACGTGACGGTTCGTACCGGCGAAGGTCACCGACTCGAAGTCACGCTGAGTGCCGACTCAGCGAAGGAAGAAGAGCTGTTGGCACTCGCGAAGATTCACTTTGACGCGACGAGCAACAAGTTGGAGATTCGAACACAGCCTGGCGAACACTTTGATTCGCGGAGAAGTTTTCGAGCCGGCGGGAAAAGGAGATGGCTCGACTTTGGCCACTCTGACCTCAATGTATTGGTCGTCTTGCCTCAACTGTCCTCTCTGGAAGTC
This sequence comes from Acidimicrobiaceae bacterium, assembly GCA_003131665.1. Taxonomy (GTDB): domain Bacteria; phylum Actinomycetota; class Acidimicrobiia; order Acidimicrobiales; family RAAP-2; genus RAAP-2. Next base: position 28,927 of record PKWA01000118.1, on the reverse strand, counting down.
GCCACGGTTTCGGGCGACACCGCAGTTCACGGAACACTCGACCATGTGAGTGTGGCCAGCGTTTCGGGCGACGTCAACGTGCCCGATCTATCGACGACACTTGAGGTGCACACTGCCTCGGGTGACGTCCTCGCCGGGCGCGTGCTCGAGAGCCTCAAGTGCCGCAGCGCCTCGGGTGACGTGGACTGCCTCGGGGCCGCCGCCAAGTCTGAGATCATGAGCGCCTCGGGCGACGTGGTCGTCTCGGCCGATCGTCCCGGTGATCTCGTCGTTCGGGTGGTCTCGGGCGACGTCAAGGTACGCGTCGCGCGCGGACTCGCCGTGGACGTAAACGGCCGGACCATCTCAGGCGACATGGGTTCGAACATCGATCTCGATGCGTCGAGCGACGTTACGAGCGACGAGGAGTCGCTCTACATCAAGGTAAATACGGTGTCCGGAGATATCAGAATTGACAAGGCGTCCTAATTCGGCCACCTCCGGATCGAGATTGCTTTGCAACATCCGCAGTGCCGCCTCGTGGGTTCAGGCGAGCGTGCTCCATTGTCAACCTCGCGCAGTTCTAACGGAACGGGCACCTTGCAGGGAATATCTCTTTAATGCAACGTCGCGAATCGTGACACTGTGTCGAACAACTCTCGACTGGCCACGAGTTCGCTTACGGCCGCGATTTCGGGCGAGAGCCACCTATCGTGTCCAGGTCCGCCCGAGAGCGCGTTCACTTTGTCGGCAACCGCGCCGGTCACCGGTGACGGCGTCAAAGGCGCCCGCAGCGCCAGAGCGCGCGCGCTCGCGAGCATCTCGATCGCCACGACGTCGCGAAACGCCTCGAGGGACTTGCGCAACTTTCTGGCGGCGTGCCAGCCCATCGAGACGTGGTCCTCTTGCATGCCCGAAGAGGGAATCGAGTCGACGCTTGCCGGCGTGGCCAGTCGCTTCATCTCGGTCACCAGCGCCGCTTGGGCGTACTGGGCGATCATGAGACCCGAGTCGACGCCGGGCTTGTGCGCGAGAAACGCCGGTAGACCGTAACTTCGATTGACATCCAAAAGTCGATCAGTGCGCCGCTCAGACATCGAGGCGACGTCCGCTAACGCGATTGCGAGATAGTCCAGTACATAGGCGACGGGCGCGCCGTGAAAGTTGCCGTTCGAGACCAATGAGCCGTCGGCCAGCACCGAGGGATTGTCGATCGCGGCCGCCAGCTCGATGTCGGCGACGCTCGTGGCGTAGCTAAAGGTGTCGCGCGCGGCGCCGTGCACCTGAGGGGCGCAGCGCAACGAGTAGGCGTCTTGGACCTGGGAGGGATCGTCGAGATGTGAGCTGACGATGCCGGAGTGCTCGAGTAATGCGGCCAAATTCTCGGCGCTGGCCAGTTGGCCTGGGTGTGGTCGCAGCGCGTGAATCTCGGCGAGAAAGACTCGATTCGTCCCTCGAAGGGCCTGAATGGACATCGCGGCCGCGAGGTCGATCTGTTGCATCAGCGCCATGCCGTCGTCAATGGCGAGCACCAGTTGTCCCAACATGCCGTCGGTGCCGTTGATGAGCGCGAGTCCTTCTTTTTCCGCCAATTCGACGGGCCTCAATCCCGCGTCCTTAAGAGCATCAACCGCGGAACGGCGCGCTCCCCCAGCGTCACGCACCTCACCTTCACCCATAAGTGCCAGGGCCACGTGAGCCAGCGGGGCCAAATCTCCGGAGCACCCGAGAGAGCCGAACTCGTGCACGATCGGCGTGATGCCCGCATTCAGTAACGCCGCGTAGGCCTGAGCAGTCGTCGGACGAACGCCGGACACGCCGCTACAGAGATTGGTCAGACGCGAAACCATCATCGCTCGAATGACGTCATTCTCGACTTCGGGCCCGACGCCCGCGGCGTGAGAGCGGATCAACGAACGTTGCAAGTCGCGTCGCTCTTCGGGCGAGATCGACGTGGTCGCGAGTGAGCCAAAGCCCATCGAGAGTCCGTAGATGGGCGCGCCGCTGTCTACGAGCACGTTGATGGCCGCGCGCTGGCGAGTAAGTCGCGCGAGTACGTCGTTGCCGAGCGAGATGGGCTCAAACTTTCTCGCGACCGCAATGAGCTGAGCTCTCGTCATTGCCTCAAGACCTACAACGACTGTCATTTCGAGGCGACTAGCGATCGACGATTCTCACGCCGCCCTCGTCCGGTTCGTCGGGCTCGACCTCGATGTAAGTCGGCACGGGCGTCGCCTCGAGGTCGTGCCCGAGGTCGTCTCGATAGGCCGGCGTCGGCGTGGCGAGGTACTCGCCCTCGGCGGTGCGCGAGACGATGTTGTGAGTCTTACGTTTACCGGCACCGTGCACGCCCTGCATCTCCTTACAGATCTTGTAGGCGATCGGATAGGCGATGAGGGGCACGAGAATCGTGAGAATGCGCATCGCCCACAACACCGAGTTGAGTGAGATGTGAAAGAAGTTCGCGATGACGTCGGTGGAGCTGGCGATAAAGAGCATGGTCACAAAGGCCAGCGCCGCGACGCCCACCGCGGTGCGCTTGGGCCGCTGACTCGGTCGATCCAAGAGATGGTGGATCTCGTTGTCCTTGGTGTATATGCGTTCCAACATCGGCCAGGCGTAGGCCAGGCCGAAGATGATGCCCGGCAGGATCAGCGCCGGTACCAGAACCTCGAAGGGGATCGTATGGCCGAAGCTGTGAAAGCTCCACGAGGGCCATATTCGCAGCGCCCCGTCAAGGAAGCCCATGTACCAGTCGGGCTGCACGGCATAGGAGATGCGCGATGCGTCGTAGGGACCGAACTGCCAGATCGGGTTGATCTGGGCGAACGCACTGAGCAGCGCCGTGAAGCCCGCGACGATGAAGAGAAAGCCCGTGGTCTTGGCCATGAAGACCGGGAACATCGGTGAGCCCACGACGTTCTTCTCGGTACGGCCCTCGCCGGGGAACTGGGTGTGCTTTTGGCGAACGAGCAAGAACAGATGCGCGCCGACGAGACCAATGATGATCAGGGGCACAATCAAACAGTGCAGGATGTAAAAGCGCGGGATGGTCGACGCGCCGGGGAAGTTCCCCCCGAAGATGAAGAACGCTAGGTACGTGCCGACGAAGGGTATCGACAACAGGATCGAGTACGCGATGCGAATGCCGGTGCCCGAGACGAGGTCGTCGGGCAACGAGTACCCGAGAAAGCCATTGACAATCGCCAACGTCAACAACGTGACGCCGATCGTCCAGTTGAGTTCGCGGGGCTTTCGAAAGGCGCCGGTGAAAAAGACGCGCGCCATGTGCACGACGAGGGCCCCCACAAAGATGTCGCAGGCCCAGTGGTGCATCTGGCGCATCAAGAGTCCCCCGCGCACCGCGAACGAGATGTTGACCGTCGACGAGAAAGCCTGGGTGACCTGTTGACCGTCGAGCGGCAGGTAGGAACCGTGGTACGTGACGATCGCCGAGCTCGGGATGAAGTAGAAGGTGAGAAAGACCCCGGTGATGAGCAGGATCAAGAACGAATAAAGCGCGATCTCACCGAGCATGAACGACCAGTGGTCGGGAAAGATCTTGTCCATGAAGGTGCGTCCGCCCTTGGCGACTCCGAGGCGATCGTCGAGTTCGTTCAGCGCCTTGCCGACCTTGCCGTAGGGGCCCGCAGCCTTGCGCTTGGCGCGCTGATTGGTGGCAGTGACGTCGCTCACGCGCGCTCCCAGAAGCCCGGTCCGACGGGCTGGTTGTAGCCCGCTTGCGCGCGCAGGAAGCCCTGGCCGTCGATGTAGAGCGGCAGTTGGGGCAACGGGCGAGGAGCGGGACCGAACTGAGGCACCGCGCCGTTGTTGACGTTGAACATCGACTGGTGACAAGGACAGACCAGCAGTTGCAGCTCTTGTTCGTAGAGCCCGACCGGACACCCCAGGTGCGTACAGAGTTTGGAGTAGGCCACGTAGCCGAGCGGGGCCCAGCTCTCACGGCCCTTCATGGTCGTGAACTTTTCGTTCGAGACTCGAATCAACACCGTCTGGTCGACCGCTTGGCCGCGGTCGGAGTCCTGGGTGCCTTCGGGAAAGACCGTCACGATCGAGCCGACCGCGAGATCGCCCGCCGAGACACGTCGGCCCGTTTGATCGACCACGTAGGAGTCCTTGCGCCAATCGGTGTGAAAGAGCGTGCCCTTGGGCAGTGGCCCGAGACTGCGCAACGTCGGGAACATCGCCACCACCCCAAAGATGCCGAGACCCCCAGCGAGGAGTCCCCCGAGCATCTTGCGACGCTTCATCACGCTGCCCCCGCGCTCGACGATCGCTGCGGCGAACGCGTTGCGATCGGCTTCGCTGTTGGCGAGCACGTGACGCTCTTCGACAAAGGGGCCCCGAGGCATGAGGTACTTGCCCCAGGCGACGAGACCGACGCCGAAGAAGAACAGCCCGCCCCCGAGCGTGGCGCCGAGTGTCCAGGGTTTCGCGTTCACCCAGTAGCAGGCCCCGAAGCCGGCCGTCAGTATCGTGCCGAGCACGAAGTTGATCGCGATCACGTGCTCGACGGTCTTGGGATTCTTCGCCGCGGGCAACAGGTGCGGGTCGTTCTCGCTGAGACCGTTCAACGACACCGGCGTGCGGTGTTCTTCCTTCTCGCTCACTGGCGCTCTCCGATCCAGTAGCAGACCAGTACCAAGACCCCCACGCCCAAGAGCAGTCCGACGAATCCTTCCGCGACCGGACCGAGCCCGCCGAGGCCGAACCCGCCGGGGTTGTTGGGGTGTTCAATCTCGGTGGTGACGTACTGCGTGACGTCATCGACCTGCTGGTCGCTCAAGTTGCCCGTGAAGCGCGGCATGTTGGCCGGGCCCGTGCGGATAGCTTCGACGACCTGAAAGGCGGGAATGTGGCGCAGCGACGGCGAGAACGTGCTCGACGCGAGCGCGTCGCCGTCGCCTTCAATGGTGTGACACGACGCGCAGTTAAGTGCGAACAGCGCCGCGCCGTCCGAGACGTTGGCGTTCGCCAGATTGGGCGAGGGAATCAACGGTAGGCTCGGCGCCAACGAATTCACCCACGCGGCGATCGCCAGCGCCTGATTGGGCGTGAGGCGAGGGAGGCGCCGTGGCGCTTCGATCGCGCGAGGGTCGGTGGCGGGCATGCGCCCCGAGTCGACCCAGAAGTCAATCGTGGCCGGACCGAGTCCGACGAGGTCCGGGTACGCGCCCGTGGTGCCGTTGGCCGGTACGCCGTCGGCCTGGTTGCCGTGACACGACGCGCAGTTCTCCATATAGAGCGCCTCGCCGAGGTTGTCGAGCTTGGCGGGGGGTGCGGTGTACGTGATGTACTTATTGCCGTACTCGATAACCGTGCCGGCCTTGTTCTTGACGACGATGGAGGAGTTCGGCGTGCCCGAGTTACGCCGCGAGGTCTCCGTCGGGTTGTAGTTCGCTCCGTGCGCGGCGCCCACGAAGATCGCCCCGGGGGCGAGCACGAAGAATCCCGCCACGCTCCAGAGCGCCGCGCGCCTAACGAGGGGTGATGTCAATTTCATCTACTTCAACAAGAAGAGGGCCGAGTAGAGCCCGATCCAGACGACGTCCACGAAGTGCCAGTAGTAGCTCACGCCCTGAAAGGTGGCGAGCTCCCCCGCGTCACCCTCTCGGCCGCGCATTCGAAAGAGCAGGAACGACATCGCCACGAGTCCTAAGAACACGTGCAGTCCGTGCAGACCGGTCGTGATGAAAAAGATCGAGCCGTACGAGTTGGTGTACCAGCGCGTGGTGATGTGCGTCCACTCGTAGGCCTGATTACCCACGAACAAGGCGCCCATGATGATGGTGGCGATCACCCAGTTGCGCGCCGCCTCGCGGTGGCGATGCTCAATCAGCCACACCGCACGTTGCATCGTGAACGACGACCCGATGAGAATGAGGGTGAAGATGCCCGCTTGCAGGACGTCCAGCTTCGTGCCCACGGGCGGCCACGTCGCTAAGTGCGCGCGAATGGTGAACAACGCGGCGAAGAGTCCCGAGAAGAACATCAGCTCAGAACCGAGCCAAATCATTACGCCAATTGCCAACATTGGCGGGCGATCGTGGACAATCTTCTCTTGCTTCGCCAGGCTTTCGGGGGAAACGGCCTGACTCATCCCTACATTTCTAGTAGAAATCAACACCCCAAAGCGCACTCGGCGCCGCTCGATTCAGCGCAGCGTCGCGGGAAGTTCTTGGCACGCCACGAGTGCCAATCGTCGTGTGGGACGGGTCAACGCCACGTAGAGCGTGCGCAGACCCCTGGGTGTCGTGCTCTCGCCGTCACGTGCGCCCCGATTGGCAATCTGACCAGGCTCGACAACGACGACCGCGTCGAACTCCAGTCCGTTCGCTCCCTCGGCCGCCAAAACCACGAGATCGGCCGAAAGACCCTTGGAATCTTGCTCGCGCGGGTCAATGGCGTCGAGCCCTGCGCCGCGCAATGTCGTGACAATTTCATCGACGCGCGCGCCAGCGACGATCACTGCGACGCGCCCCGGCGCGACGGCCTCTATCTCGCCTCGCGTGACGTCCGAGAGCGCTTTGGCGAACTCTTCGGGACGCACGTGCGCAACGAGTGGCTGCGTCCCCGCCCGGCGAACGGGCCGCGGAGGCACCAGGTCCGGCGCCGCCGCCACCAACGTCGCCGCGGCAAAATTGAGCACCTCTTCGGGTGTGCGATAGCTCACCGTCAAGTCAACTCGCTTGGGCGTACGTCGTGGTGCGAGCACGCCGAGCAGGGCGTCCCACGAGGAGGCCGACGACGCCGTCGTCGCCTGGCCCATGTCGCCGACGATGGTCATCGAACCGGTCAAGTCACGGCGCTTGAGGACCCGAAGCTCCATCGGCGAGAGGTCCTGTGCTTCGTCGACGGCGATGTGCCCGTAGGTCACGAACTCCGCCTCGTCGAGCTCTTGGGACTGCACGACGGCGAGACGTTGTGCTTCACGTAGCGCCGCCGCACGGTGATTACCGGCGTAGGCGTCGAGGTCGACGCCGGCCAAGATGCCAGTCTCTTCGGGTTTGGGCACCGGGCGAGGACGTCGCCGTGGCCCCACCAGCACCCTCGCCTCGTCGATCAGCGCGGCGTCGGCCTTGGTCCAGGCGATCTCTTCGAATGAGGTGAATCGCGGTCGATACAACACCGCGATCTCCTGCTCACTCAACACGTCTTTGCCGGCGGCCTTCAACAGGGCCGGCGCGCCCAACAGGTCGTGCAAGAGCTCTTGACCGGACAGTCGGGGCCAGATCCGTTGGAGGGCCTCTTTGAACTGGGGCGTCGAGCGTATGAGATCGGCCAACTCGCCCACCGCGTTCACTTCGTCGGAGACCTCATGGACGAAACGATCGTGATACTCATGGGCGAGGCGCGTCGCGAGCTCTCGTCCGACGGCCGAGCGACGTTGATTGTGATTACCGGGTCGTCGACGGGCCCGATCAACGGCATCTTTGCTGTAGGCGGTGCGCAAGACGATGATCGCGCGGCCGACGGGAATCTCGATGTCGTGGCGAAGAGGCCGCTCACGAGTTTGCAGCGCTCGAGCGAGCACCTGGGCCATGCGAAGGTCGCCCTTCAATTGGTCTACTTCTTCAGAGTCGACGGCGTTCACCTCGACATTGGTCACCAGTCCCGCAATCGTCGAGAGGGTGACGCCGGACTCGCCGAGCGAGGGCAAGACGTTCTCGATGTAGTTAAGAAACAGAGGATTCGGACCGACCACTAAGACGCCTTGACGTTCGAGCGTCGCACGGTGCGTAAAAAGCAAATAAGCGGCACGGTGCAACGCCACGGCGGTCTTGCCGGTGCCGGGACCGCCTTGCACCAAGACAACGCCCGCGAGGGGGCTGCGGATAATTTCGTCTTGCTCGCCTTGGATGGTAGCGATGATGTCGCCCATGTGGCCCGTTCGAGCTCGGCCGAGCGCCGCGAGCAGCGCGCCGGGTCCCCCTAACGCGAGGCCGCCTTCAATGAGACCCTCTTCCGTGGCCGAACGCACGGCGTCCTCGGGCAAGTCCAGTTCGCCGTTGGCGTCGGCGAAGTACTCGTCTTCGACGCCCGAGACTTCGTTGGCGCGAATCGCGACGTGACGACGGCGCGACAGTCCGAGCGGCTCGACGCCCGTCGCACGATAAAAAGCCGCCGCGACCGGAGCGCGCCAGTCGATTACCAACGGGTTGAGGGCCTCGTCGGAGACGGCGAGTCGTCCGACGTGGTAGGTGTCGCCGTGACCGTTGCCGTTGCCATTCGCTTGATAGTCAATGCGACCAAAGAACAGTGACTGGTCCCCAATGGCAAGTTGATCGAGTCGATGGAGCGCGGTGCCCATGACGACGTCGCGCTCGACGAGGTCGCCAGCGCCTCGCATGTTCGCAACGGCCGCGCTGTCACGAAGCGCACGCGCGCCTTGGCGCATGTGGTCGAGTGCCCCTAAGGCGAGATCGAGGAACTCCTGCTCCTCGGCGATCTCACGCTCGTGCGCCATTGACGACCTCTCTTCAGCCCGAAAACAGGGGAGAGACAAGTCTAGAGGAACCACGCGCTCGGGCCCACAATCGTGGAAAGTCGCTGACCTAGATTGGAGGTGGCAAAAGGAGCGCCGTGAAAGAGCCAGTTTTCCTGCGGGCCTGTCGAGGTGAGTCCGTTGAGCACGTGCCGGTCTGGTTTATGCGCCAAGCCGGTCGATCACTGCCCGAATACCGGGCCCTGCGTGCCACGGGCTCGATTCTCGAGGCGATTGCCAACCCAGCAGTTGCCAGCGAGGTAACAATGCAGCCCGTTCGCCGATACGGAGTAGACGCGGCGATACTTTTTTCTGACATCGTCGTGCCGTATCACGCGCTGGGCTTTGGAATCGACATCGTACCTGGTCGTGGTCCGATTATTGGACAACCCTTTACCAGTAGCGACGACCTGTCCCGACTGCACGATCTCCAAGACAGCGACATCGCTCACGTGACCGCGACTGTCGATCTCGTCGTCGAACAACTAGCGGCGAGCAATACTCCCCTCATTGNNGCTTCGCCGGCGCCCCCTTCACGGTGGCGAGCTATCTCGTCGAGGGCGCGCCCACGCGCGACTTCGCCGTCATTAAGACTTTGATGCATTCCAATCCCCCACTTTTCTCTCAACTACTCGATCGACTCGTGGCCATAACGGTGAGTTTCCTTCGAGCGCAAATCACCCACGGAGCTCGAGCCGTGCAGCTCTTTGATTCGTGGGCCGGTTCGCTCACTCGAGACGAGTACCGTCGCTTCGCCCTGCCCGCCACGAAAGCCGTGCTCGAGGGGGTCGCCGATCTGGGAGTGCCGACCATCCTCTTTGGCGTTGGCACCGGTGAACTGCTCGATCTCATGGGTAGCGCAACGAGCACCGTCGTGGGCATCGATTGGCACGTCGATCTCGACGAGGGTCGGCGCCGCGTCGGCAACAAGCCCGTCCAAGGCAACCTCGATCCCGCGCGGTGTCTCGGCGGCGAGGCGCTGGCCGTG
>PKWA01000118.1:0-19446 GCA_003131665.1 Acidimicrobiaceae bacterium | reverse complement strand
CGTCATGGCCCACGGCACGCCCACGGCACCAAGTGGCATCGAGGCGTTTTACACTCGCATCCGCCACGGGCACCCACCCACACCGGAACAGTTGGCCGACCTCACGCGGCGATACCAGGCGATCGGCGGGACGTCGCCGCTTGCCCAGCACACCGCCGACCAAGTGGCGGGACTCGCCGGGGCACTGGAGGCGTCGTCTCCGGGCCACTTCGATGTGCGCTACGGATCGAAGTTCGAGCCGCCTCTGCTCGAGGATGCCGCGGCGGCCTTTCGTGAAGAGGGATTCACGCGGGTCGTCGGGCTCGTGTTGGCCCCACACTCTTCTACGATGTCCACCGATCAGTACATGGAGCGCGCGCGCGTCGCCCTCGGCGAGGCGGTCGAGTTCGTCACTGTCGCCGCATGGTATCGCACACCGGGTTTCTTAGAGCTCATCGCTCAGCGCGTCAACGACGCGATGGCGACCATACCGCCCTCGCGTTACGCCACCACCGAAGTTCTCTTTAGCGCTCACTCGCTACCCATGAGGATTCTCGAACTCGGCGATACCTACCCCGAACAGTTGCACGAGAGCGCGAAGATCGCGGCCGAACTCGCTGGTGTGCGATCTTTTGACGTGGCTTGGCAGTCCGCCGGGCGCACGTCCGATCCCTGGCTCGGACCGGACATCTTGGACGTGCTGCGCGAGAAGGCAGCGAACGGTTTCACCGACGTCGTGTCGTGTCCGATTGGTTTCGTGTCCGACCACCTCGAAGTGCTCTTCGACGTCGACATCGAGGCCCAGAGCGTCGCTCGAGAGGTCGGGCTCAATCTGGTTCGTACGGCGTCACTCAACGACGACCCCGCCTTTCTCGCCGTGCTCGAGCACATCGTCGAGACCGCGGCGAACTAGGTGAGTCGCTTCTCGGTCGTCGTGGTCGGCGGCGGCATCAGTGGACTCGCCGCCGCGTGGGAGCTTTCGGGCGGTGCGACAGGACCAAACGATGGGACCCCTCGGATTGAAGTCGTAGAAGCCAGTGAACGCTTCGGCGGTTCACTTACGACCACTGAGTTCGCAGGTCGCACGATCGATCTCGGCGCCGACGGTTTCTTGGCCCGGCGCCCAGAGGCCGTCACCCTCGTGGAGGAGCTGGGACTACGTGATCAATTGGAGGCCATTGACGCCAGCGGCGCGTCGCTGTGGGCGCGTGGCGCGCTCCACGAACTACCCGGGGGCCTCGTCTTGGGCGTGCCCACATCTCTACGTGAGATCTTGCACTTCAAGGGGGTGACGTGGCGAGCGCGACTCGCGGCGCGACGCGACGTTTTCCTTCCCAAACGCCTTCGTCTCGGCAACGACGCAACCATTGGCGAGATCGTGCGCACCAAACTCGGCGACAAACTCAGCGTTGACCTCATCGAGCCAATGATCGGCGGTATCCAAGCCGGTCGCATCGACGAACTCTCCGCGAAGTCAGTCTTTCCCGCCCTGCTCGACGCGGCTCGAACGGGCGGCTCACTGATGAAGGCTCTTCGTCCGGTGGGACTGGTCAATCCCGGTCCCCGCGCCGAGAGTGTCTCGAGTGGTCCCGTCTTTTTCACACTGAAGAACGGCGTGGGGTCGTTGCCGCGTGAGCTCGCCCGACAGTTGATGGATCGCGGCGTCGTTCTTCGAAGCTCCGTCGAGGTGACGGCTCTTCGGCGCACGCCCGCTGGCAGTTATCCCTGGGAAGTGGACACGCTTCACACGACGACGCCCGCCAACGCCGTCATTCTCGCCACGCCCGCGCCCGCCGCCGCAGCCTTACTCGGTTCGCTCGATCCGGCGATCGAGAGGTTGGGGCAGATTGACAGTGCTGGCGCGGCGATGGTCACCTTTGCGCTCGCGGTCGATGAGATTACCCTGACGAAATCGGGCACGGGAATACTGGTGCCCCTTCGCACCTCGTGGGCCGGCGACGGTTCGATGATGGTGACGGCCGTCACGTTTCTCGATCGAAAGTGGCCCCATCTTGCGCGCAACAATGACGTGATATTGCGAGCGCACGTGGGACGAAGCGACGACGCGCGCTGGATGCGGCTGAGCGACGAGGCGCTAGCGAGGCGGGTGAGCGAAGAACTCGCGGTGCTGTTGCCGCACTTTGGCACCCCGTACGAGACACTGGTGCAGCGCTGGCCCCATGGTCTACCCCAGTATCACGTGGGTCACGATCAGCTCATCGATGAAGCGCGAGCCGCGAGCTCGAAATTCACGGTCGCAATCGCTGGTAACGCCTACGACGGCGTAGGCGTACCCGCCAGCATTGGCTCAGGACGTCGCGCCGCACGCCAAATTCTCGATGCCACGTGTGCGTTTACGTAGCAACATCGGCAACATCACCAGATGAGAGAAGTGATACACGCGTTGATGTTCGACGTGCACAATGTGAAGACGGGGACTCGACGTGAGCTGCAACCTTGAAATGGCGGTTATCAAGAATTGCTGTCGTAGATTAACGTTGATCACTTTCACGCGGGGTGTATGACCTGAGAAGCGCCACCGACACGAGAGCCCAAATTGTTATTAGAACTAGCCAGATTACAAGTCGCACCCACGGATGAAGGCCGTCGGGCGCGAATTCTTTGCTCAGCGGTGCATAAGCAACCCATCCGTAGTTCAGGTTTGAACCAATTGACATCAGCCATTGACCCAGCGCGTAAAGAGCGGCGCTGAGTCCGACGACAATCACAAGGCGTTGCGAACGATTTAGCGGAGTCATTCTCACCGGTTCATCATGTCACGGCAGCCGATGAACATTCACGCAACTGATGATTGAGCTAATCCACTTGAACTCCGATCAGTAGCCTGACGCGAATGATCTGCATCTAGAAAACGGCGGACTCTCTAACCTTGGCAATTACGCCTTCGGGCGCTGCGCAGTGCCTCCATTCATGGATCCGTGTAACGCTGGCTCCGGTGCGGACAGTACTAGTGGTGAGATCCAATGGGGACGAGGCGACCGCTTGGGCGGCCGTTCTCGGCAACGACGGCGACGCTTTCGTTGCTGTCTTCGATCAACATCGCGACCGTGTGTATCGCCACGCCCTCCGAATGACCGCGAACGTGCACGACGCGGAAGATGTGACGGCCGGTGCGTTCCTAGAACTATGGCGACGCCGGACGGCGGTTCGGGTGGTCGACGGTTCCGTGCTGCCTTGGCTTCTCGTAACGACGACAAATCTGGCGCGAAATCTGACGCGTAGCCTCCGTCGCTATCGATCACTCATCGCCGCGCTTCCGCGCGCCGAAGTCGCGAGAAGTGCTGAGGACGTTGCGCTGGAGCAGATGGAGGAATTTGAAATCGCTGCAAAGGTACGAGATGCGCTGAGCGGCCTGTCGCCCTCGGACGCCGCCCTCATCACGCTCACCATGTTCGAGCACTACTCACCCGCCCAAGCGGCAACTGCCCTTGACATCACCGATGGCGCGGCACGCACGCGTCTTCACCGTGCGCGGACCCGCATGGCCGCGGCGCTCGGAACCTTAGATGACAATGAGAACTTCAAATCTACAAAGGAGACGAGTCGATGAGCACCATAGAGATGGATCCGGTCTTTACCGCAGCTTTGCGCGACGCTCTCGGGGCGACCGTCAAGGACACTCTTCGCGTGCGTCGTCGTTGGCGGTGGCGTGTGGGAACTGGCTTGTTCCTCGGTGTATCCCTCGTGGCCGGGGGAGTGGCCTTGGCGTCGGGAATGTTCTCACCTCCCGGAACGGGGGTGGATTCTTCCCTCGGTAACGCCATTACCGCAACGCGAACCGGAACCGCGACGATCGATATCGGCGCACCGCCAGCAACCTCAACTGATCTTTCACTCTTATTGACGTGTTTCACCGTCGGCACGTTCTACTTTCCTAACGGTTCAAGCTTGAGCTGCGACGCCGCCGACTTGACTCACACGCCACCAATCGACCGACAAGCCAGCGAAGTTGTGCCACTCACCGCTGGCGTCGACACGGTGACCATCAAGACCAACCCGAACTCAACGTGGTCATTGCAAGTCATGTACCTGAATCAAGTCACGACCCCCTGGGGTGTCAACGCGAGCGGAGAGACGTACGGCGTAGCGAATCAGAATGGCACCCCAGACCTCATGGCTGTCACTATCAATCAGGGGACGACAAACGGCTACGTCAAGGAGAGCGATTTGAACTGCGCTGGAGGTGGTGGCGTGAAATCGCTGGCGGAAGCGCTCGCTTGGGACAAAGGAAGCCAGAACCGGAATATCTCGATTCCCGTTTATGAGAGCGATGGCGCGACGGTTCTTGGGACCTTCGTAATTGGTGATGCCTCGGGACCGAATGCCCATACGATTCCACTCTCATCGCTCTCTCTGGGCTGTTAGACAACATGCGGTACCGCACACCTCCATGTGATCAGGAGACAGAGTGAGGGTTCCAGTCGTGGACCCGACGTGACAGGAATGCAACCTCGCACTGGCGGCTCACTTGAGGCCGATTCGGCGTATGGCTATAGAAGGTTTCACGCCTTCGAAGTACACTGTCCCCCATTTCGAAGTTTGGGGGTTGTGAGATGTCGAAGTACCTGATCTCGTTCGACGATGGCGCAATGACCTTCACCGAGGAGGAGGGGGCCGCGGTGGGAGAAGCCGCACACCGGGTGGTTCAGGCGGCCCAAGAAGCAGGGGTGTGGGTCTTTGGCGGCGGGGTGGAGAGCCAGCAAGCGAGTGTTGTGGCTGTCAACGGGATGGTCACTGATGGCCCATACCCGGAGACCAAAGCTGTTGTCGGCGGGTTCGCGATCGTCGACGTGACCTCGCGCGAAGAGGCGTTGAAGTGGGCTATCGAGTTCGCCGCCGCCTGTCGCTGCGCACAGGAGGTCCGCGAGATAATGTTCGACCCGCTCGTCTGATCAAAAGAGGCTCGTCTCAGCCAGAGCAGTACTTTGCTTCGACCGCTACACAAAAACCTCCACGAAGGCTGGGCNNCGATGGCTGCCGTTGCCCAGCCCCGAAGCGAGCCGAGTACTGCCTCTGGCATGGACCATGGCGGTCCGGCCGGGCGGACTGACACCTCGCGATATGGCAGATGGCTTGACTTTAGATAGTTGAACTGTATATACTGCCGGGCATGGCAAAGCGGCCGATGCAAGAGGCGACATTCATGATCCTGACGGCTCTAGCCGCAGGCCGCCAACATGGCTACGGGATCATCACCGANNCGGTTGACGCCCGCAGGCGGGGAACTGTTGGCCGCCGAGGCTGCCCGGTTGCAGTCCAACGCTCACGTCGCGATGTCGCGCTTGAAGCCGGCTCTGGGGCTGATCACATGACTGGCTCCGCAGGCCTCGAACGACGATACGGGCGGCTGTTGGCCTGCTACCCACGTGCGTTCCGGCGAGAACACGAGCAGGAGATCCTCGCAGTGCTGATGGCCGGCGCCGACGAGGGTCAACAACGGCCCCGACTGGGAGAGGCCACCAATCTGATTAAACACGCGCTCTGGATGCGTCTGGGGCTTTCCCGAGGAGGAATCATGATTAACGAGAGGACGTTCCCAATCAGCGTCGATCCACCCAGCCGCACCATCATGGCGGCGTTCGGCGCCGGTCGAAAAGCCCCGCGGGTGACGATGAGTGCTTCAACTGTCGACGTTCGTATGGGGTGGGCATTTCACGCCACGATCCCTCGCGAGGCGGTGGTGTCTGCTCGGTCCCTGAACAGAGACGAACTGCGTGGACCCTTTAGAATCAGCGTTCTCCGCGGAGTCAACTACTGGCCACGCACCGCCCTTGTCAATGGCGCCGGGACCGGACTGGTCGAGATCACGTTGGATCGTCAGAAGTGGGTGTGGCTGGGTCCACTCCGAGCGCCGATGCGTCGGCTCATCGTGAGTGCCGAGGACCAATCGGGGCTCGCCGCGGCGCTCAACCCGAGCCCGCTGGCTCCGGGTGACCCAACTCTGTAGTCACGAGGCTGGTAGCTTCCGCGTGCGCCAGCACCATCTCTAAAGTGACCGTCTTGGGTGCCCCGCGTTGAACGTTCTTTACAGTGAAGTCGGCCTCTTGGAATCGGAGTTTGTTGGAGTCGGAGACCCGACGTGACAGTTCTGCAACCTTTCACTGGCGATTGGCACCCTAACCCTCATTGGTCTCGAAGATCCGACCAATCGGTTTTCCTAGGCGATGGCTGCTTTATAGATTCAATGAGGTCAAGTCGCGGCTTGGCGAGCTTCGCGCTCAACCCGGTCACGGTAGTCGCGCCACCACTCGCTGTCGTGCTCCGGGACGTTGCTGTCATCCGCGGCATAGCCGATCGAGCCGTCAATGAGTTCTCGAACGAGATCAGCGTGCCCGACGTGGCGGAAGGATTCTGCGATGACGTGAACGAGCACGTGGTGAAGGGTGACAGGGTGATCGCCCCACCACGGCACGGAACCCGCGGCGTTAAGGTCCAGTGCCTCGATCGTCGCATTCGAGGTCTCGCACGCCTTGCGATAGTTGCCGACAATGTCTTCCCTCGATTCGTCGGCTCGTGCGAAAAGGTCTGCGTTGTCCTCTGCTCCATCCACGAACCAAAGATTGGGCTGGCCCATGGGTCGCCCAAAGACAGGGCCGAAGTAACCGAGCTCGACGTCGGTCAGGTGCTCGACGATCCCGAGGAGGTTGGTCCCACTCGGAACGAGCGGGCGGCGGACGTCGTACTCCGATAGGCCGTCCAACTTCCAGATGACGGCGTCACGAGCGGTCTGCAGGTAGCTAAGCAAAGCATTCTTCATGGCTAAATACCATACGCGACCATCGAACCGAGCAGTTGTGGTCACTCGGAGATCATCGGTGTCGGAGACCTGACGTGACAGTTCTGCTACCAAGTATTGGTGACTGAGTACTTACTGATTGACTGACAGACCATTCGCCCCGAGTTCAGGCCAATCAATCAGATGTTTCTAAAAGGAAATGAACTCCTCTTAGCACTAGCTACGTCGGACTCGTAGCCTGGCGTAAAGGCACATAGCTGAAAATACCAAAAACGAGATAATTGCCCACCCCGCTGCGGCCAGCCAGGATTGATTGTCGTTCCAACGTTGGAAAACTCCAAAAATGACTCCAGAGAGTAGTCCCGCCTCGACTAACCGTTTTGCGGAGGGCCTGACGAATGAAGATCGTGGGATTGCGTACCATGGTCGACCGTCTGGGAACCTGTCTGACACTGGGACCTCTCTCAATTAGAACTACCAGGGAATCTAACTCTGCAAACGTACAGGCCCGGCATTGGAAAGGCTACTTAGTGCAGCCGCTTCAAAGACTCTGTCGAAGCTGGTTAGGAATCGATCTGATCGAGTCATCGCTGGCAGACGGCACGCGATCCTCCTAATCGTTGGGAAGGCATCGACGAGTGACGTCAGCGTCGAGGGGACTCATCCCTTTCGACGACTTTCCACTTGGATCCCACCAAATGAAGCTGTTCAACTCGTCACTCTCGACTAGGTCCGGTGCGCCGTCAAGAACAACGGTAAACACCGCGGCCAAGTATCTGGTCGTTGCGCCATCGAACAAGAATTCTGCCCGCGCGACCAGCGTGACCTCGTCGGCCCGGATGCCGGTTTCTTCTCGTAGTTCTCGAAGTGCCGCCTCGTGAGCCGACTCACCCGCCTCCACTGCTCCGCCTGGTAGCTCCCACTGCTGTCGACTGACGTTGAAACCGAGCAGCACTTGTTGGTCCCATTCAACAACGATCAGGGAACAAGCGGGCGGTTGCGATCCATACATTTCCTCCGGTAACGCACTGTCGAGACGAACAAACGACACAAGGCTTCCACCACGCTCGTCGAACATTGGGAGCTCCGTCATGAACAAACCGTACGGTGACATGATGACTCTAAAGTTGGGTCAGTCCCTTAGCGGCAATCTCTTCGAAAACTCGCACGTCGGCTTCGAAAGGCGAGTTCGGCTCGGGCCAATGAATCACTAACTCAGTAATCCCGAGTTCCTGATAACGTCCGGCCCAGTCAACGAAGGCATCAAGAGACGCGAGTGGTTGATCAGTTGAAAAGCCGTTCAAGAGGACCTTGTCCAGCTCCTTTGGGTTTCTTCCCATCGTCGAAAGAATCTCATCGAGGCGGACCATCTGCGACGACACGACATCGAAACAGGATTCGCTCTCGTTTGCCGAACGCCCTAGCGTGACCCAACCTTCGCCGTATTGGGCGGCCAGTCGCATCCCCCGCTCTCCATTACCTGCGATGAAGAACGGCGGACGAGGCTGCTGCACGGTTCCGGGCAACATCCGGGCCTCACGCGCGCTGTAGAAAGTTCCTTCAGATGAGGTCTCTGAGTTTCGCATCAGTTCGTCAAGCAAACTTACGAACTCGACGAAGCGATCGGTGCGCTCACGCAGCGACCACTCGGCCCCTCCGAGAACAGTGGCGTCGCCTCCCACACCTCCGGCCCCGATCCCGACGATGAGTCGACCGTTCGACACGTCGTCTATGGAGAGGAGGTCTTTGGCCAGCGGCACGGGGTGGCGGAAGTTCGGCGACGTCACCAGGGTGCCCAGTCGGATCCGCGACGTCACCAGCGCAGCGGCCGTGAGGGTGGGGACCGCGCCAAACCACGGTCGATCTTTCAGACGGAGCCACGAGAGATGGTCGTACGTGTAGGCCGCATGGAAACCTAGCGCCTCCGCCCGTCGCCACTTCTCGCTCGACGCGGGCCATCGCTCTAGGGGAAGAATTACAACACTTAGGCGCACGAGGTAAATCTATGTCGCCCGCGCCCTGTCGCTGAATACACGAGCTTGACTCAACTTCGCTACGCAACTTTCTTGAGTCACGTGGTGACACGTGCAATCTCAATCATAAAAAATATTTGTTTGTCAACTTCGCGACTTCGTGAGCCCGACCAGTTATTTGACATCACCGCTCGTAAAATCGAAAAGAATTCGCGATGTCGGGAGCAGTATGCAGTCAGTTGAATTAGCGAAGATTTTTACCCTCCTTGACACCATCCCTCTCGGGGCTTACGTCTTTCAACTCGAAGATTGCGAGCGGGCGGAGAGTCTGCGGGTCCTTTACGCCAATGGCGCCAGCGAAAACATGATCGGCGTGGAACCATCGCTCGTCGTGGGGACGCTGGTCGACGAGTACTTTCCCAATTCCACGGAAGTCGAAGGACTGGCCAAGAGCATTTGCCTAGCGATTACCAATCAGAAGCCCCATAACTTTGGACTGGTCTCGTACGGCGACAAGCACTTCACGGAACAACTCTTCACGCTGTCGATATTTCCGCTGGGTTCGGACCTGGCGGTGGCGATGTTCGACAACTACAGCGCCGGTTCGTCGTTGAACACCGAACTCGACGCCATCGTCGAGTTCTCCGTCGACGCCATTATCTCGTGGGATCTGGACGGCACGATTCTCACGTGGAACCACGCAGCGGAGCGTCTCTTTGGCTACACCAGCGCCGAAGCCATCCGTCAATCAATGGCGATGCTCCTTCCACCGGACCGACTCAACGAGTTCTCGTTCTTTCTCGAGCAACTCAAGATGGGCAATCAGATCGAACTCTTCGAAACCAAACGACTCCGAAAGGACGGTACGGTCATCGACGTCGCCTTAACGGTCTCGCCGATTGTGGATCGCAGCGCACGATCGATTGGCGCTACCACCGTCGCTCACGACCTGGGTCGGCGCAAACACAACGAGGCCCACTTACAACAGTTCGCGGCGATTGTCTCCGCTTCGTTCGACGCCGTCGCGAGTGTCAGTCTCAGCGGTCTCGTCCTTAGTTGGAACGCCGCGGCGGAAGAGCTCTTTGGTTACTCCGCCGACGAGATGATCGGCAGTTCTGTCTATGACCTGAACTTCGAGTCAATCTTTGAATCTGGGGCCAACCTCGACGAGATGCGAGAGCGATCGCTTCGTGGGGAGCGCTCGGTGCCCTTCGCCGTTCGAGCCAAGCGAAAGGACCAGTCTGAGGTCGTTGTCTCGGTCGCGCTGTCACCGATCATCGACGGATTGGGTGACGTCATAGGCATCGCCGCGGCGATTCGAGATATGACCGAACAGCATCGGCTCGAACTGCAGCTTCGCCAATCCCAGAAGATGGAGGCGGTCGGACTCGTCACCGGCAGCATCGCGCACGACTTCAACAACGTGTTGCACGTGATACGCGGCTACAGCGCGATCTTGATGAAAGTGGTGAAGGACGAGGAGACCCGCGACGGCTTGCGCCACATTGATCAAGCGGCCCAGCACGCCGCCGAGTTCACCCGCCAACTGCTCGCCTATTCACGTCAACAGGTGCTCGTGCCCGAGCTCGTGGACCTCAAGGAAGTGGCCGAGACGGAACTCACGTTCCTCCAACCGATGATCGGCGACACCATCAGGGTTATAACGGATCTACAGCCCGGCATCGAGAACATTTTGGTCGATCGAACCCAAATCGAACAGATAATTCTGAATCTCGCCATCAACGCGCGCGACGCGATGCCCGAAGGCGGCACGCTCAGCGTAAGTACTTCAAATATAGATCTCAGCGACGAGTACGCCGCCTCTCATAACGGGTCACGAGCTGGTCCGCACCTCTTGTTAGAGTTCGCCGACTCCGGCGTGGGCATGGACCAGAACACCGTGCGCCAGATCTTTGACCCGTTCTTCACGACCAAACCCGAAGGGACAGGCCTGGGGCTGGCGACCGTGTTTGGGATCATGAAGCAAAACGGAGGCCACGTGTCCGTGAGCAGCCGCCCGGGACTGGGCACGACGTTTAAGTTGTACTTTCCGCTTTCGCCCTCGCCGCTGAGGCGCGCCGTCGATACTTCGGTCGCTCGGACCCTCGGCGGACACGAAACCATTCTTCTGGTGGAGGACGCCAAGACGGCCCGACTGTTGGTGGCCGAGTCGTTGACGTCCTACGGCTACAGCGTGCTTGAAGCCGCGAACGGACACGAGGCCCTCGAGATCGCGCGCACTCACGCCGGTTCGATAAGTCTGTTATTGACCAATGTGATCTTGCCCGAGATGAACGGGCAGGAACTGGCCGATCAACTGCTCGCTCAGTCTCCTGCGCTCAAGGTGCTCTTCACGTCGGGCTATCCCGCCGACACCGTCGTCCGCCAAGGCGTCGTGGGCGCCGAGAGCGCAGTGATCGAACAGCCCTGGCTGCCCGAGGAACTTGCGCGCGCCGTGCGCAACACGCTCGATCATGATGACGAAGCGAACAGCGTGGAATCACTGGAGACCGTAAGTACGTAGAGGTTGAGACGAACCTCGGCGCTTTGGATTTCGACGTTACAAGTAATAACCGGAGTGGATGTAGATGCACGGCACGCCTTCACTCACGTACATCGCGTGATTCTTCGGATCGTCATCGAGTGCGAGTCGCACGTCAAAACCCTCGAGGACGAGTTCGCGCAACGTCTCGCGCTTGAAGCGATCGACCCCGGAGTAGTCGCCGTACTCTCGCATGATGAGTAAGTCCCAACGGACCTTATAGCGCTCGAGCCACGCCACGGTGTGGGGCTGGACTCGGCGTGGTCGTCCGGTGACCAGGATCACCGACAGCGACTGGTCGAGTAACTCCAAGAGTCGTTCAATCTCTTCGATGGTGGGATCGTCACCTACGGCGTCAAAGAAGCTGCGCCAATCGCCCCAGTCCAGATAGTGCTGGCGACCGGCGGCATCGGCCAACACACCGTCGATGTCAAAAATCACGGCCGGACCCGGAGCTAGCGGCGCCTCGCGCCAGTGCCAGTTTTCGTGAGGGCTCGTAGCTGTCATTAGTGGTTTCGTCGTCGTGGACGGTGCCACGGTGATGTCTGCGAGACTAGACCCCGTGGCGGTGACTGAACGACGTACCATTCCCGTCCCGTACGGAGATCACGTGTACGTGGTGAGCGACCTCTCGCTCTCGCCCACTACTAACGTCACGAGTCGGCCCGTGACCGAGCTGCTCAACTTGCTCGCGGACATCGACGACGCCGCGCTCGTGGTGGTCGCGGGCAACCTCTTTCACCCCGATCCGACCTCAGATCTGGCCAAGTTCATCGAGGCGACGCTCGTGGCGCTGCCGACACTTCGCCACGCGATCACGACGTTCTGTGCCAGCGAGCGCCACCGGCTGATCGTGCTTCCGGGCAGTGACGACGGGGACCTTCGAGAGAACGTTCTGGCCCAACAGCACCTCGAGACACTGGGTGTCACCCTGGCCAGTGACCTCGTGTTGCAGATCGCCACCGCCAGTGGCGTGCGCGACCTGGCCGTGGCGTCGGGCACCTACGACCTCGACGTCACACCCGTGGACCCCAATGACCGCTCCGACGCTGATCGCCTCGAGGATCCCCAAGCCCTCGAGCGCTTCGTCGCTTCTCGCGTGCTCTACCGACGTTTGGGCGCGTGGGTGTGGTTCCCGTTGCTCGCGATCGCTGTTGTCGACTTATGGAGTTCACTCGCGACACTCGTCGGGCACTTTACCCACCACCACTACCACGATCATCTCGTTCATTCGAGAGGTTTTTGGGTCAACCTCTTCGTTGACCTCGTGATCGTCGCGGTCATTGAAACGATCGTGGCCGCTCTGGCGGGATTGATCGTTCGACGGCGCTTTGATCGTCGCGCCCGAGCGGTGAGCGCCGATGAACTGAGCGAACCACTCGCCCTCACGAAAGTCGGCGACGTCGAATCCATCGAATTCGCCCGGCGCGTCGTCGAACGTGGCGGCGCCGGCGCTGTCGTCGGGGGCGCCCCGCGCCCGGCGCTGGCCTTTCTCGAACGTGGCGTGTGCGCGACGCCCGGCCCCTCAAGAACCGTGCTCGTCGAGCGACGGGGCCGTTTTGGACTGCCGCCGATCTTTGGCTCATTCGATCGACTCGGTGTCGTGGAGATCGAAGCCGCGAGCACCGTTCAGGTTCGCCTCTTCGCCGGTGAGACGTCTCGACGACGAGGCACCCTGCTCGAGCGTCTGCTCGCAGGCAACCCCGCCCAACCCGCGCCCTCATCGGAGACGACGACGGTGGGCTCGTGGCCGAGCGGCAGTCCCTTTCCCTTGAACGTCGAGCGGCTGCACGGACAACGCCGCCAGCGCACGATTCGCCGTTGGGCCGGCGCGCTCATCTTCATTGACGGCTTGTTGAACGTCGCCGTCACGACCGTTCGTCCCTTGCGCAGTCACCTGCACCTGGTGTTGACCATCATTCCATTGGAAGTCGCACGGTCCGCCGCGGCGTTGACGGCCGTCGCGGGCATCGTCATGATCATGCTCGCGCGCGGCCTGCGCCGGGGCCAGCGCCGATCATGGTTTGTCGCAGTGGCGTTACTGTCGATCACGCTGGTGGCCCACGCGGCACGCGGGGGCACCATCTTCTCGTTACTCATCGCGGCGGCCATTTTGGTCTTCCTCGTCGGCCAGCGCCGTTACTTCCAAGCGACCTCGGATCGCACCAGCGTGGCCGACGCCCTGCCGCGCCTCGGCTTCATCGGACTCGTCGCGATCGTGGCCGCGACGCTCGGCGTCGAGGCGACTTCGCGCCATCAGGTGCCGAGCCTTGGCGTGGTCTTCGTCGCCTGCATCGAGCGTCTCGTGGGTCAAAACGACATCGCCCTGCCCGATCGCGTGTCCGACTTCGTCAATCCCACTTTGCTCGCCATTGGTGTGACGCTGATTGTTTCGACGCTCTACCTGTTGACTCGTCCGGTCGTGGATCGACGCCTCTCCACCTCAACGAGTGCCACCGAGCGGCGTCTAGCCGAGCTGCGCGCACGAGAGATCGTCCGTCGCCACGGTCGAGGCACACTGGACTACTTCGCCTTGCGTGACGACAAGCAGTTCTTCTTCTTTCGCGACTCACTCGTCGCTTACGCGGTCTACGGCGGGGAGGCGCTGCTCTCGCCGGACCCCATNNGGTCTTGAGCGCCTTTCGCGACGTCGCCGAGGCGAGGGGCTGGACGATTGGCGTGATGGCCGCCGGAGAAGAGTGGCTGGCGATCTATCACGCCGCCGGATTTCACTATCTCTACTTGGGCGACGAGGCGATCGTCGACTGTCAGACCTTCAGCCTCGAGGGTCACAAGATGAAGGGACTTCGCCAAGCCCGCACCCGGCTCGCGCGTTACGGCTACACCGTGGAGTTCCTCGACCCGGCCAAGATCGAGCCCTCGCGTGTGAGCGACATCGTGGAGTTGATCTCCATGCTTCGACGAGGCGGCGGCGAACGGGGCTTTTCGATGATGCTCGGTCGGCTCTTTGACCCCAAGGACAAGGGGCTCTTGCTCACCGTCGTCTACGGGCCCAACGAGAAGCCCGCGGCGGTCTGTCAGTTCGTGCCCTCGCCCGCGATCGACGGCTACTCACTCGATCTCATGCGCCGAGACCCCGGACCTCACCCCAACGGTCTGATCGACTTCGCGCTCTGTTCGACGATCGAACATCTCCGCCAACAAGGCGCCGCGGGCCTCAGCCTCAACTTCGCCGCCTTTCGCTCGGTGCTCGATGGTGAGCGCGGCGAGGGCACGTTCACCCGAGTCGAGCGCTGGGCCATCAAGCGACTCTCGGGCATCTTGCCCTTGGAGTCGCTGTGGAGCTTTAACTCCAAGTACCACCCCCGCTGGCTGCCGCGTCATCTGGTCTATCCCGCCGCGGAGAGTTTCGTGCCGGTCGTGGCGGCCACGCTGCGCGCCGAGAACCTGACCGAGTTGCCGGTACTGGGGCGCTTCTTGGTTAACGATCCGGCGAACCGGCCGGGCACCGTGGTGCCCGAGGAGATCCTCGCCGCCGCGCGCGAGGTCGACGAGGCGACGTCGCGCTAGGAGAGGCGCGCGGCGATGGCTTGGGCCAAACGGGTCGCGGCCCCCTCGTCGTAGGCGAGAAAGAGCGAGGGCTCGACGAGTTCGAGCTCCATGATCGCCCACTGCTCGTCGAGGCGTACTAGATCGACGCGCGCGTAGAGCAGGTGCGAGAAGCCCTTGGTGGCCAGCACCTTTTCGGCGAAGGCAATGGCGTCGGGTTCACCCTCGGCCGAGACCATCGAGTCGAGTCGAAACAACTCGTTGCGGTCGAGTTGGGTGACGTTGAGCATCGCGGACTTGGTCATGGCGTGGGAGAACGAGCCATCGATGAAGATCAAGGCCCGCTCGCCCAGCGAGTCGACCGACTCGACGTAGGGCTGGATCAACACGTCACGGCCCTGGGCGTGCAGGGCCGTGACGTGGGCTTGGGCCTGGTCGTGCTCGCTCTCTTTGTAGCGAACGGCGTCCATGGAACCGGCGCCGACGCACGGCTTCACGACGAAGTCGCCGTGAAAAAAACGCGGCTTCTTGCCGACGTCGCAGAAATGTGAGGGGATGATCTTGAGCCCGTGCGCTTCGAGGTCCACCAGGTAGTGCTTGTCCGAGGAGTACTCGACGACGCCGTAGGGATTGAAGAGGTGCGTGATGCTCCTCGCCCAGGCGAGGAATTCGCTGCGGCGTGCGGTGTAGTCCCAGGTGGAGCGGATAACCACGAGATCGAAGTTGTTCCACATCACCGAAGGGTCGTCCCACACCGCCAGTTCGGCCCTCACGCCGGCGCCGGCGAGCGCCTCTAAGAGCGCCGGACTGTCGGGGTCGACGTCGTGCCCGAGACACGTGGCGATGGCGACGCGACTCACGGCAAGAAGAGCAGCGTGGCGTGCTGAGCCCAGGTCACCAGCGGACCGGGCCAGAGACCAAAGAGCACCGCGACGATGACGCCAACCGCGATGACCTTGCCGGTAAAGAGCGGCACCTTGACGCGCGTGCCCTCGAGGTCGTCGTCGGCGTAGAGCCAGAGCACCCAGCGCAGGTAGAACACCGCCGCGATCGCCGCGGAGAGGATCGCCACCAACGCCAGCGCGCCGCCGCCGGCGTCAATGGTGGCCGCGAGCACGACGTACTTCGCGTAGAAACCAGCCGTCAACGGTGCGCCGAGCTGACTGAGCAACAACACCGCCAGCGCGCCGCCGAGCCAGGGCTGGCGTCGCGCGAGGCCCTTGTAGTGGTCAATGGAGTGCAGCTCGTCGCCCGATCCCCCCACCAGCGTCACCACGGCGAAGGTCGCCACGACGACCGGCGCGTAGGTCATCAGGTAAAAAAGCGTCGCGGCGACCCCGCGCGCGCTGCCCGACCACACGCCGAGCAGCATGAAGCCGGCCTGGTTGATCGAGGAGTACGCGAGCAAGCGCTTGACGTTTCTTTGCACCAGAGCGACCGACGCGCCCACCAGACACGTGAAAACGACCAAGACGAAGAGAATCGGGCGCCAGGTGTCGAGCTGGGTGCCCAACGCCGAGATCAACACGCGCAACAACGCGGCGAAGGCCCCGACCTTGACGATCGAGGCCATGACGCCGGTCACCGGCGTGGGCGAACCCTGATAGACGTCGGGCGACCAGAGGTGAAAGGGCACCGCCGCGATCTTGAAGGCGAAGCCGACCAGCAACAGCGCACCCCCGGCGTAGAGCAGTCCCGGGCGCAGCACCACGTTGTTGGCCAAGAAGTACGAGATCGAACTCAGGTTCGTCGAGCCGGTCGCGCCGTAGATCAACGCGACGCCGTAGATGAAGATCGCCGACGCGAACCCGCCGAGCAAGAAGTACTTCAGGGCCGCTTCGGCCGAGGCGTCGCGGTGGCGATCAAAGCCGGCCAACACGTACAGGCCAATCGAGAGGATCTCCAAGGCGAGAAAGATCACGATCAAGTCGTTCGCCTCGACCATCAGTAGCGCCCCGGCGCTCGAGGCGAGCGCCAGGATGTGAAAGTCGGCCCCGGCGATGCGTTCGCGCTTGGCCCAGTCGTGCGCGACGAGCGCACTCAGTAACACACTCGCGGCGATCACCACGTTGCCCACGACCGAGAACCCGTCCAGCACGATCGCGTGGGCCACCGTCGTCGAGGCGCCAGCGCGCGCGATACAGCGCCACTCGAAGTACGCGTAGAAAAAGATCGAGATCGACGCCGCGACCGTAACGCCCGTCGCCCAGTTCGTGGTCACCTTGGATGTCACCAGAGCGCTCATCACCATCAACAGCAGCGACGCGCCGAAGAACGTTAACACCGGCAACAGGGCCAGGTAGTGAATCGAAGGAATCGTCAGGGCCGTCATTTGTTCACCCCGGCCGGCGCGACGTGGGCGATGAGTTGTTGCACCGAGGGAGTGATGCGATCGAGCACGGGCTTGGGAAAGACGCCCAGTGCGACGATCAAGACCACGACGGGCACCAGTACCCAACGCTCTTTCGTGCTGGCGTCTGAAATGGACGCGTTCTCGCCGCCGGCCCGTCCTTGAAAGACCCGTTGGTAGAGCCAGAGCAGGTACGCCGCGGCCGCGACGACGCCCAACGTGGCTGCGACGCCCCACCAGGCGTGGGTGCCAAACGTGCCGATCAAGATCAAGTACTCACTCACGAAGCCCGACAGGCCCGGCAGGCCAATGGACGCCAACATCACCACAGTAAAGAGCGCGGCCATCACCGGCGCCGGTCCCTGGAGTCCGCTCAGGTCCTTGATGGTGTACGTGCCGCGCCGGCGCTCGAGAAAGCCGATGATGAGAAAGAAGCCGGCCGTGATCACGCCGTGGTTGAACATCAAGAGCACCGCGCCCACCATGGCAATCTTCGATCCGGTCATGATGCCGAGCGTGATGAAGCCCATCTGCGCCACCGACGAGTACGCGATGAGCCGCTTCAAGTCCGGCGTCGCGCAGGCGATCAACGAGCCGTACAAGATACCGATCACCGCCAAGGTCAACACCACCGGGCGCACGTCGGCTAACGCCAAGGGAAAGAGCCCGACGCCAAAGCGCAACAATCCGTACGAGCCGAGTTTGGCGAGCAGCGCCGAGAGTTCGATCGAGCCGCCCGTGGGCGCTTCGGCGTAGGTGATCGGTGACCAGGTGTGAAAGGGCCAGATCGGTGCCTTGACGGCGAAGGCGATCGCGAAGGCGATAAAGAGCCAGACGGCCGTGCCGTGGCTCATCGCGGTCGACGAGAGCGTGCCGTAGGCGAAGGTGAGCGCCCCTTGGGTCTGGTGCTGGTGGAGAAAGCCGAGGTACAAGATGCCAATGAAGAGGAAGGCCGAGCCGCTGAAGGTGTAGATGAAGAACTTCAGCGCGGCCTTGGCGCGCTGGGCGCCGCCCCACTGGGCGATGATGAAGTAACTGGGCACGAGGGTCAGTTCAAAGAAGATGAAGAACTCGAGCACGTCGTGGGAGAGAAAGCTCGCCATGGTGAACGAGGTCAGCGCCAACAGCCAGCCCACGAAGGCCGCCTCGCGGCGCCGATCGCGCGCGCCGAGGAGAGCCAAGAGCAACACTAGGGCCGTCAAGACCACCATCAACAACGAGATGCCGTCGAGCGCGACGTCGTAGGCGAGACCGAGCGGCGCCGAGAGCACGTGGCGCGTCGCGAAGTCAAAGGTGGCGGCGCCCGGGATGTGGTTGTTGTAGAGCACCGCAACCACTAAGGACAGCACCATCTCCACGCTCGCGGTGACGACGCCGATGGCGTAGGCCCGGCCCTCGACGCGACCCGCGAGCAGTCCCGCCAACGCCCCCACCAGGGGCACGACAATTAAGAGGGCCAGGTAGATCGAGGAGTGCATCGTTAGTGCACCCGCGCGACGAGATAGACAATGATGACCGCGAAGCCGAGCACCATGGCGAGGGCGTACTGGCGAAGAAAGCCCGACTGCACCTTGCGCAGGCCCTCGGCGCTTCTTCGTATCGCGACCGCGACCCCGGTGACCGCGCCGTCGAGAACCTCGGGCTCGACGACGTCGTCACTGAACTGGGCCGCGCGCGTGAGTGGCCGACCGATACCGGCGTCGTAGACGTCATCCCAGTGCCAGACGTGTTCGAAGAACGTGGACTCATAGCGAGAGGACTCGGTGATGTTGCGCCAGATGAAGTACGCCGCGATCAGTCCAAAGAGCGCCGCCGCGACGTCGACGGCGGCCAAACCCCACTGAGCCAGCGTGCTGGCCGAGGCGACCGCGGGCACGAAGCCGAACGTCGGGCTGAGAAAGCTCGTCAACGAGTGCCCGTGAGCCCAAGGCAGGTCGAGCAGTCCGCCCAGTACTGATAACACGGCCAAGACGATCAGCGGCNNCCACGGCGACTCGTGTGGGTCGTGGCCCTGGGTGTCGTCGCGAAAGCGTTCGTTGCCGAGGAACGTCAAGACGAAGAGTCGAGTCATGTAGTACGCGGTCAGGATCGCGGTCAGAATGCCGAGCACCCACAGGGCCTTGTTGTGCTCGAAGACCTTGGTCAACACGTCGCCCTTGGCGAAGAAACCGGCGAAGGGCGGGATCCCCGAGATGGTGAGCCACCCGACTAAGAACGCCGGGAACGTCAACGGCAGGTATTTTCGCAGCGCCCCCATCTTTCGCATGTCTTGCTCGCCGTTGAGCGAGTGAATCACCGATCCCGAGCCCAGAAACAACAGCGCCTTGAAGAACGC
>PKWA01000018.1:206-24770 GCA_003131665.1 Acidimicrobiaceae bacterium | reverse complement strand
AGTCATATGCCATTCATCGAAGAGCCCGCGAGGTATAGAGAGGTCGTGGAGGCGTTTCTCAATTCGCTTGATTGAATGTTGCGAACTCTGTCCGGGGGTCGTAAGTACCACGCTTTCGAGCGGTAAAATCAAGATCTAGTAAAGCTCCCGTAGCTCAGGGGATAGNNGGTAAGACTTCATCGGACAACTCTGCAGATTAGATGAGATCCTTCCTCATTCCAATTGCCATGGCGTTATAGCCCATTGATTCGTACAAACTTCTGGCGACCAGGTTGGGACCGAAGACATTCAATGCGAGCCTTGTGCCGCCTTGGCCTTTGACGTAGTCCTCTGCCCCTTGCATCGTGCTTCGCCCAAACCCGTTGCCTCGAAACTCCTCATTAATCTCGATGTCGTACACGAACCATTCGCCCGAGTTTCTCTTCTCTCTCGTAGCGAGCCAGAGCGTTCCCACCTTCGTCGCATCGTCCATCACGTCGAAGAAGTGTTGATCGTCATTCGGTGCGCCATCAACGAAGAGCGCCTGTTCGTTCTGCCCGATATTCAACGTGGCTTCTTCGCTTGTAAATCCGGTATCCAGAAGGCTTTGGCGGTAGTCCTCCCACATCGTTGGGAGCCACGTTTTGAGGTCTTGGTCAGACATTGGGCTGAGGCGAATCATCTCGTCAATCTACAACGCACACGAGGATTACGTCAGAGTCGAACTGACATTCATTTGCTTGCAGATTCTTGATGAAACCAAAACGCTATCGGCCCCGACCATTGCCGTTGAAGAAGAAGATCTTTGAACGAGTTCCATCGGGATTACGTGGAGAAATGGACGAGTACTCGCTGGGCTTCTTCTCAAACATAAATTGACGAAGGCGCCGCCGGAAACTCTTCTTGAGATGAAGAGACGGCACTTGACCGGCTTGTTCTACGACGGCCGGAACGTCTTCGTCATAGTGGTGCGGGGGTGATGACAGGAATGCACCTATCGGATCATCGTCGGAGCGCTTCATTTCCTCGTCCATGGTTTCAGCGTATACCTGGCGGTTCTGACAACCGTCCGTGCCGACAAATCAATTCGTGGGCGCATCGCCTTTCTGTTCCAAGCGGACATGCATTCGTCTACTAAATCGTAAGATCGACAAGTTTGTTAAGAACTCATTCTTCCTTTAGAGAAATGCGCTCTCACGCGACGTTCCCCTCGCCACAGTTGGCGAGGTTGCAGCTCTTCAACCGATTCCCAGTAGGGATTCCAACGTTTCGCGTTGGCGTTGGCTCGCTTACGCTCGTCTTTGGCGAACTCGCTCGCTAGTTTCCTTAGCGGCGGATGAAGTCTTCCTACATCCTTGGCCCACGCAGAGGCCAGGACCTGGTCGTGTTGTTTGCCGAGAAATTTCTGTAGCAGGTCTACGCGGTGCGCGTAGTCCTCGGCCGGCGGTCCCAGCACGTTCGAGAAGATTTGCGTGGAATAGAGCGCCCGCTTCGCCGTGATTCGCAAGTAGTGCAAGTTTGAATCGCTTCCGTTGCGCTTCGCCCTCTTCACTTCGCGCCGGAGCCTTTTCCATGAAGTCTGGAGCACGCGTTGAGCAATTGGCTGAATCATGGTGGGTGAAATGTTGCGCGTCGGTAACGCGCGTCGGTACTCGTTCAATGTTTCAAGCGTCTCGTGATACGCCCTCGAATCGATAAGTGCCTCCGTGGC
Source organism: Acidimicrobiaceae bacterium (assembly GCA_003131665.1). Lineage (GTDB taxonomy): Bacteria > Actinomycetota > Acidimicrobiia > Acidimicrobiales > RAAP-2 > RAAP-2. Next base: position 23,080 of record PKWA01000018.1, on the reverse strand, counting down.
GAGTTGTTCGAGGCGTCGTGCGTCTGCGGCGATCTTCTTTAGTTGGAGCCCCTTTGGCGTCTGTGCGCGCTCACCCAATCCCTTGATCACTCGAAGTTCCAGAACTTCGGCGTCACGCAGGTCTCCAAACGGCTTGCCGACGTCGTGTAACCGACGAATCAGCGTCTTGGTGGTGAGAGATTTCTCAATCTTGGCCATCGTTGCTAATTGGTACTGGACGCGACGAAACGAAAGACGCAACTTACGAATTGCCTCGGGATTGTCCGCAAGTCCCTCCTCGCGGTGTTGCCTCACGACCAGATCGGCGGACGCAATGTCATCGACTGCGGCGCGCAAGTACTCGCGCATCATCGCGCCAATGATCATCGATTCGACATCGTTCTTCGTCGCGTTCGTCATGGCTCGCTCACCCAGTTCTGGCCACCGATCCCGGTCGTGACGTTACGTATCGGCGCGCGACGCGTGATCTCTCCGACGATAGGGGGTCGTGGCGCCGGCGAACTTATCGCGGCTCACAGATGACCAATGGAATGTCGCGCTCGGTGCGGCGCCGATAGTTGGCGTAACCCTTGTACGACTTCTCTACTTGAGGCCACAGTTCAGCTTTCTCCGCGAGCGTGGCGCTGCGAGCGCGCATGAGGCGGTGGTGGCCCGCCATGGTCAATTCGACGTCAGGATGGTCGACCAGGTTCCGATACCAGTCGGGGTCTCGGTCGTCGCCTCCTTTCGATGCCACCAGCACTAGCTGATCGCCGTTGACGACGGGCACCGTCAGCATGGTCGAACGTGACCGACCCGACTTTCGTCCCACGGTGACCAATTCGACGGTGGGCATGCCAAAGGCCGAACGACCCACTCGTCCCCCGCTCGCGTGCACGATCGTGCGATGGACGCGACTCAAAGTCTTTAACTGGAGGTCGGCGACGGACTGTTTCAGCGTCATGGCGCGACATTACCCGAAGCGCTCTATTGCGCCACAATCGCGGCCCTCAGGTCGGCAAAATCGGCATTTCGGTACTTCTACTTCACTTCGTGTCAAAACTTAAAACTAGATCAGGTCTAGTATCAAAATCTGCTCGGGTAATCGTCGGACCTCGTGGGCCGCGCGAACTCGGGTTCGTCAATCGGAACGGGGAGATCTGTCAAAAGGCGACACGACGAGTGAACGACCCCATGCAACAGAACATCCATTAACTGTCAATAGTCCCGAGGAGAGGTCCATGAACGACGAAGATGCACCCAGCACCGAGATTGTGCGCGCGGCACTGGTCCAGACCAATTGGACCGGGGACAAAAAGTCCATGATTGACGTCAACGTGGCGCTAGCCCGCAAGGCCGCGGATCAAGGCGCCCAGGTTCTCTGTTTTCAAGAACTTTTCTACGGCCCGTACTTCTGTCAGGTGCAAGATCCGCAGTACTTCTCGTACACCGAGACGATTCCCGGACCGACCACCGAGCTCATGCAAGAGCTCGCCCGTGAAACGAACTTGGTGCTCGTTGTGCCCATCTACGAAGTCGAGCAAGAAGGCGTCTTCTACAACACCGCTTTTGTCATTGACGCCGACGGTACGTATTTGGGCAAGTATCGCAAGCATCACATACCTCAGGTGCAGGGGTTCTGGGAGAAGTTCTACTTTCGACCAGGCAATCTCGGCTATCCGATCTTTCACACCGCGGTCGGACCGATCGGGGTCTACATCTGTTACGACCGACACTTTCCCGAGGGCTGGCGCGCGCTCGGCCTGGCCGGCGCGAAGATTGTGTTTAACCCCTCGGCCACCAGTCGAGGTCTGTCGGCCTATCTCTGGAACCTCGAACAGCCCGCCGCGGCCGTCGCCAATGAGTACTTCGTCGGCGCGATCAACCGAGTGGGCGTCGAAGATCTCGGCGACAACAGCTTTTACGGTTCGTCGTACTTCGTCAATCCCCGCGGGCAGATCGTCGGTGACGCCGCGTCGGACAGCGACGACGAGGTAATCGTGCGCGACCTGGACATGAGTGTGTTGAGCGACGTTCGCCGCACCTGGGCGTTCTACCGTGATCGCCGTCCCGATAGCTACGGCGAGTTGGTCACTCCCTAGTTATGGCGAAGCTGCTCGGAAGAAGATAGGAGAGGTCGCATGAGAATATTGATCAGCGGGGGCACCGTCGTGAACGCGAGCGGTCCCTTCGCCGCGGACGTGCTCGTCGACGGCGAGACCATCGCCGCGCTCGCTGCTCCGGGATCGTCCGCGTCGGCGTCGTGGCAGGAGAGCGCGGACCGGGTCATCGACGCCAATGGCCAGTTCGTCATTCCCGGCGCCATTGACGGACACACTCATATGGAGATGCCCTTTGGCGGTACGCAGTCGGCCGACACTTTCGAGACCGGCACGCGAGCGGCGGCCTTTGGCGGCACTACGACGATCATTGATTTCGCTATTCAATTGAAGGGCAAGACCCTTCGAGAAGGTCTCGACGCGTGGCACGCCAAGGCTGAAGGTAACTGCGCGATCGACTACGGCTTTCACATGATCGTCTCGGACGTGAATGAGTCCTCACTGAAAGAGATGGACTTGGTCGTCGACGAAGGAGTCAGCAGTTTCAAGTTGTTCATGGCCTATCCGGGGGTGTTTTACTCGACCGACGGCGAAATCCTTCAAGCCATGCAGCAGGCTTCTTCCAACGGCTCGACCATCATGATGCACGCCGAAAATGGCATCGCCATCGACGTACTGGTGGCTCAAGCGCTGGCCCGGGGCGAGAGCGATCCACGATTTCACGGATCGACGCGACCGACGTTTCTCGAAGGCGAAGCCACGCACCGAGCGATTCAACTCGCCCGCGTCGCGGGCGCGCCGCTGTATATCGTGCACCTTTCGGCCCCCGAGGCCTTGGATGAGGTAGTGACGGCGAGGGATCGGGGACAGAGCGTGTTTGCCGAGACCTGTCCGCAGTATCTCTTTCTCTCCGACGACGACCTCGCTCGCGAGGGCTTCGAAGGCGCCAAGTACGTCTGTTCGCCACCGCTTCGCCCCGAGAGTACCCACGTCGATCTCTGGCGCGGCCTACGGACGGACGATCTCAGCATTGTGTCGACCGATCACTGCCCCTTTTGCTTTAAGGAACAGAAGGAACTCGGTCTCGGCGATTTTTCGAAGATTCCTAACGGCATTCCCGGCGTCGAACACCGCCTCGATCTGATCTTTCAGGGTGTCGAACGCGGCGAGATCTCACTCGCGCGCTGGGTCGAGGTCACGGCGACGACGCCGGCGAGAATGTTCGGACTCTTTCCGAAGAAGGGAGTTATCGCCCCCGGATCCGATGCGGACATTGTGCTCTACGATCCCGACGCCACCCACACGTTTTCCGCAGCGACGCACCACATGAACGTGGACTACTCGGCCTACGAGGGCCTGGAAGTCAGAGGACAGGTAAAGACGGTGCTCTCACGAGGCACGGTCGTCATTGAGCACGATCAGTACGTTGGACGCCCGGGATCTGGTCACTTTCTGCAACGCGGCCTCAACGGCTATCTTCGATGAACTCGGCTTTCGCGAGAGTCTGGAATGTGACCGGCCGCGTGAACGAATTGATAGGGGAGTAGCGATGGACTTTGGACTCGTCGCCCAGACGAACGCGCCGGCGAAAGATGTCATCGAGCTGGCCAAACGCGCTGAAGACGCCGGCTTCTCGCATTTTTGGACATTCGATTCGGTCGTGCTCTGGCAAGAGCCGTTCGTCATCTACTCCCAGATCCTTAGTTCCACTTCACGTATCAAAGTCGGTCCGATGGTGACCAATCCGATCACGCGCGACTGGACCGTGACGGCGTCACTCTTCGCCACTTTGAACGAAATGTTCGGACCGAGAACGATCTGTGGCATCGGCCGTGGGGACTCGGCGCTGCGCGTGACGGGAGGAACTCCCGCCTCGCTGGCCACGCTCTCATCGTGCATGAGCGTGATTAAAGACCTCGTGGAGGGTCGAGAAGCCATCGTCAACGATCGAACAGTGAAGATCCCCTGGGTCGAAACTGGCGAGCTCGACGTCTGGATGGCGGCCTACGGACCCAAGGCGTTGGAACTCGCGGGGCGCAAGGCCGACGGCCTAATTCTGCAATTGGCCGATCCCTTCGTCGTGCGCTGGGCAATCGAGAGCGCGCACGAAGCTGTGCGGGCCGCTCGTCGAAGCACCGAGAAGTACCAGGTCTGTGTCGCGGCGCCGGCGTACGTCGGTGACGACCTCGCACACCAGCGCGATCAAGTGCGCTGGTTCGGCGGCATGGTGGGCAATCACGTGGCCGACATCGTCGAACGTTACGGCGCTGAGTCGAACATGGTCCCACCTGCCTTGACCGACTACATCAAGGGTCGCAAGGGGTACGACTACAGCCATCACGGTCAGGCCGGCAATCCCGACGCCGAGTTCGTACCTGACGAAATCATTGACCGTTTCTGCGTACTAGGCCCGGTCGAACAGCATCGAGAACGTCTCAGTGAACTCAGTGATCTCGGCGTCGACCAGTTCGCGCTCTATCTCATGCACGACAATCCCGAAGGGACCATCGAGGCGTATCGCCAGCACATCATCGGCACGATCTAAGTGGCACCTCAACGTATGCTTCGCTCATGAGCAAGGACTACAACGACGTGAAAATTGAATGTACCGAAGCGGGCGTACGTATACACGACTACTACTTTCCTAAACTCACCAAGGACATTCCCTACCGCTCAATCAAGGGAATGCGACGATTCGAGATGACGGCCCTCAGGGGGCGATGGCGCATATGGGGAACGGGGACTTTCCGGTACTGGGCCAATCTTGACGTCAATCGACCGAAGAAGAAGATCGGCTTCCTGCTCGATCTGGGTAAGTTCATCAATCCCTTCATCACGCCCGATGACCCCGACGCCGCCGAGGCCGTCATCCGAGAACGGGCCGGACTCGGACCCACCACCGGTGAGAACATGAAGAGCCCTTTTATCTGATTGAAAGAGAGCCGAACATCGGTCGATCTGACTTCAACGGGCTCGGATAAGTCCATCGGGTGAGGGAGCGAGCCGTCGGCACGCTCGAACGAGCAACAGCGCAAAACCCCCGCCGGTCAGTATCTGGGAGAGAAACAACACGTGCAGCGCGCCAAAGAACGTGAGTGCGGCGAGCGCGAAGCCCAAAAGTTGGACGAAGAGGACGGAGCGAAGACTTCTCACGGCCCAGTACATCCACAGCGACGCCGCGGACTCAAAGACGATGATCGTGACGCCGACCGTGACGTGGACATACTTCAGCGGTGCGTTCAACGTATAGCCGTAGGTGGTCACGAGGGTGAGCAGTACGAGCCAGCTGTACGCGCGAAGAAGAGCCTGGAAGCGCCGGGCCGATGTGGTGATCGTGGGAATCCGACGGGCGCCCCAGTAGGTCAGGGCGGAAGCGAACCCGAGGGCCAACGTGTAGGGCACGACCGTCTTAGCGTGGACGCCGTAGTTGCTCATCCCTCCCTCATTGACCTTGATCACGAGGCCGGGATGAATCGCGACGCAGATTGCCAAGAAGAAGGCGAAGGCGATCTGGCTGAGCGCCACGTACCAAACGGCGTGGGCCGTGCCCGCGGGTCCGACGCGTCGCGGAGGATCACCGTCGCTCATAAGCGGTGGGCTTCGGCCTTCATTGTCGAAGGGGCGCTCTGAGTGAGCACGACAACGCCGACGCACATGGCGACGAACCCCGCCGCCGCGAGGCCGAGATGGGCTACTCCTCCCGACAGTCTCTCGCTGTAGAGCCACACGCCGAGCACGACACTGACAACGGGGTCGACGATCACGATGAAGGGCTGAGACACGTTGAGTGGCCCCACGTGCAGGGCCGCCTGTTCACAGAACAGCCCGACGATGCCCCCCACGATGAAGGCGTACAGCGGCCAGCGGGTCAACGCTCCGGCAAAGCCCGAGGACGCGATCGTGTCGGTCGTCGCTTTAATGAACGTCGCCTCGAGCGCCCACGTCACGCCGGTCGCGGCGGCGAAGAAACCGGCGCGGCGGCTCGGCGATCCAGCCCGCGCCACGCTGAGTAGCACGATCGTCACACCCAGAATGACGAGTACCGGGGCAATCCAGTGAGAGCTCTGGGGTACGTTGGCGCGCCCGCGAGGTGAACTCGCGACGAGAAACAGCGCCAGTCCTATAACGGTGACGCCCGCGCTGATCCACGCGAGACGACGAATGCCTTGGTGAATCCAGAACCGGCGAAGCACGAGCACGACAATGAGTTCTACGACCAGAAGTGGTTGGACTTCGGACATCGGACCAAAATGAAGGGCCAGCGCCTGGAAGATCAATGAGCCAAACAACGCCACCCAGCCGAGTAGCCAGAGCGGCTGGCGAAAGAGGAAGATCGTGAGACGCCAATTGGACGCGTGATCTTGTTTTCTCGTGCTTGCAATGTGCTGTGTCGTGACGGCGATGGCGTTGGTCACGGCCGTGAGAAGCGCAAAGAGTATCGCAAGTGATTGACTAAGAGTCATCGCTCCGGGCATAGTTGTCACGCTAGGCCAGGTGCCTTCAACGAACGATGAATGCACCGCGGCGCGACGGTGTTGGCGGCGCTGGCACTAGGGTGACCTGGCAGCGTTAGCAAGTGAGCGAACTTCACCAAAAAAGGAGCTCGATGGAAATCGCGACCGATACCATCACCGTCATCGGCGCCACGTGGTGCCCCGACTGTCGTCGGGCGAAGGATTTTCTGAGCGAACAACGCGTGGCATTCGACTGGATTGACCTCGAGCAACATCCCGAGGCGACCGAACTCGTCGAGAAGATTAACGGCGGGAGTCGGAGCATTCCCACGATCATCTTTCCCGACGGCACCCACCTCATCGAGCCGGGCAACGACGAACTGGCCGAGAAGTTAGGTCTCACCCGTTCGGCGAAGTCTTCCACTTACGACGTGATCATCGTCGGGGGCGGCCCCACGGGACTCACCGCCGCGATCTACGCCGCGAGAGAAAACCAGAGTGTGCTCATCATAGAAAAGTCCGCGCCGGGTGGTCAGGCCGGCGTGACCGAACGACTCGACAACTATCCGGGGTTCCCGGACGGCGTCGCCGGTCACGATCTGGCCGATCGGATGCGCCGCCAGGCTGAGAACTACGGCGTGGAGATCCTTGAAGCGGTGGCCGTCAACGCCATCAGTGCAGACGGTGAGTGGGTCACCGTGACGACCGCGGTCGGCGACTCGTACAACGCGCGAGCGGTACTCGTCGCGACGGGGTCGGTCTATCGGCGCACCGGCGCCGACGGTGAGGCCGACCTTATCGGCGCGGGTATTCACTTCTGTGCCACGTGCGACGGCCCGTTCTACCGGGGGGCCAAAGAGGTGCTGGTGATTGGGGGAGGCAACAGTGGTCTAGAAGAGGGTCTCTTCCTCACTCAGTTCGCCGATCACGTGACGGTGGCTGAGTATTCCGAGAAGTTGGCAGGCAGTCGACTCCTCCAGGACAAGGTGCTCGCACATCCGAAGATGACCGTTGTCACGAACTCCAAGGTGTCTAAATTCAAAGCCGGTGCGTCAGGCAAGCTCGAGAGCGTCGAGCTCGAAGACGTCGTGAGCGGAGAGTGTCGTGATCACGAGGCCTCGGGCGCCTTTGTCTTCATTGGCCTGGACCCCAACACCTCGTTCCTCGACGGTGTTCTCGAGCTGGACGACCGGGGATTCATCGTGAGTGACGAGCAGTTCCGCACCAATTTGCCTGGCGTGTTCGTCGCTGGCGATGTGCGTCACGGCTCGACCAAGCAGTTGGCCTCCGCCGTTGGTGAGGGGGCCGCGGCGTCGATTCAAATTCGCTACCACTTGGACAAAGTGGCGGCCCGTTAGTGGCACGTCAGCGAGCGGCGTCCTTCTCCTCGCTTCGTTAACCGAGCGTGGTCACGCTCGCGCCGATTGGGAACTCTTCTCTGCCCGACGACGTCAGACGCCAGACGCTGCGTCGTCCCTGTACGGTCCACTCCTTGGGGCCGCCCACGAGCGCAGTCTGTTCATCAATTCCAAAGACGGCGATCGACGCCTCATCGGGCAGTACGAAACGTGTGAAGAGATCCGGGACCCGTGCAGCGAAAGCGTCGAAGTGCGGCAGTACGCCCACGTGCTCGAGCAACTTCAATCCGGTAGTACTGCCCTTGCGGGGGTGACGGATAGAGGGGATCCACGATCCCAGCGCCATCGCTCCCGCGCTGCAGCCCGCGATTGCGGCACCACCTCGCCACGTGGATTCGATCTCGCTCCAGATCGCTGTGTCGCGCAAGGTGTCGGCCAAGTAGTTGGGATCGCCGCCGGAGAGATAAATGAGTCCGGCGCCGGCGATCATCTTCACGAACTCAGGGTTGTTCGCGTCCGCGCGATCGTTCACCGGCACCACAATCGGTTCAACTCCGAGCCGCTTCGCCTGGGCGATGCCGAGTTGGTGCCAATGTTCGACAACGTCAGGCCCATCGGGCACGGCGGCCGTGGCGAGTTGGACGTAACGAGGTGCTCTTCCGGCGATCAGCCCCGCTTCGATCTCGGCCATCTCGGGCAAGTACTCACCCGAACCCACCAGCGCAATGGGTCCCGGTCCCTGGTCACCGTTCATCGCCCTCCAGTGCAACCTCAAAATTAGTCAGTCGAGACGAACCGGCCCTTCGCCGTCCTGGCGCCAATCTATCTGGAGGAGCCACGATTGAGACACATCGCAATTCTGAAGTGGTTGAAACTACGGTGAAGGTGTCTTGTTGGAGAGGCCCGATGAACGATCAAGAACCACCCGTCAGCGCCATCGTGCGCGGTCGCCTCGGCTCTCCCACATTCTTGAAATGACGTGTACGACCACGACGGCAACCAACGCGATGACGAACGACCCCACGATGTCGCGCGGATTGTGAATGTGCGCCGCGACGCGAGCCCAACTGACCAAGAGCGCGATAATGAGCAGGAAGATCCCCGTGGACCGGGAGTAGAGGAGCATGGTGAATGCCAGAAATGCGGTCAACAGCGCGTGATCAGAGGGAAAGCCGTTGTCGGCCGAGTGGGCGATCAGTGGAATGAGGTGGTGCGTGACAAAAGGCCGTGGGTCGTAGTAGAGATGTCCGGCGATGACGGCCAGCACCACGGCCAGCACGCCGCCCGCAATCACGTGCCACGCGAGAGAGATCTTCACGCTCACCTTGGCCCGTAGCCAGTAAAGGGCGACGACGACCACACTGATGAGAAAGAAGTACCGGCCAACGAATCGGATGATCGAGTCCACTACTTCAGTGTAGGTAGGAACCCCTACTCATGGGGGGCCCGTCGCGGTGTATCGGATCGAAGCTCAGAGCTACTTCTCAGTGATCGCGAACTCCGGGCAGTTGGCGATCGCCAGGCGGGCCCGGTCTTCATAACCTTCGGGCACGAGACCGTCGTTTCGCACCTTGGAGTGTCCGTAGTCGTCGACGTCGAACACCTCGGGCGCCAAGGCGTGACAGCGCGCGTGGCCCTGGCACTTGTCATCATCGACGCGAACCCGCATCAAAACACCACCGGCAGTGATCGGGGTCCGCGCACCTGGCCGCCGGCCCAAGTCACCTGCGCTCCCTCGGCGAGGTGAAACTCGGGTATCCGGTGCAGCCACTCTTCGAGCGCCACTTTAAGTTCCATTCGCGCGAGGTTGGACCCGGCGCAGCGGTGGATCCCGGAACCAAAAGCCACGTGACGATTGTGGGCGCGGTCGAGCAGGACCTCATCCGCGCGCTCGAAAGCCTCGGGGTCTCGATTCGCCGCGGGAAAGTTCATGAGGACCTTGTCGCCTTCGTGCATGGGACATCCGTGGAATTCGGTGTCCACGGTGACGACCCGAGCCATGGTCACGGGCGAATAGACGCGAAGGAACTCTTCGACCGCCGAGTCCATGAGTTCGGGCTCGGCGACCAAACGAGCGGCGTCTTCTGGGTGAGTCGCGAGATGCCACAGCGATGAGCCAATGGCACTCCACGTCGTGTCGATGCCGGCGATCAACACGAGCCCGGCGATTCCGAGCACCACGCCGTCGTCGACCGGCTCGCCGTCGTGGATGGTGTGGGCCAGCTCACTGATCAAGTCGTCCTGGGGGTCTTCCTTGCGCAACATGAGTTGCTCGATCATGTACCCGACAATGGCGTCGCCACCACTCTTAGCCCGCTCCTTCACGTCGGCGAATTCGAGTACGTCGCGCACCCAACCGGTGAACGTGTCGGACAGGCTTTCTGGCACGCCGAGAATCGAGGCGATGATCCGAACCGGGATCTGCTGGGCGTAATCGGCGGCCGCGTCGGCGCGTCCTTCGGAGATAAAGCCGTCGATCTGCCTCTGACAGATGTCCCGCGTCATAACTTCGTAGCCCTCAATCCGGGTGTGAGAAAACCAGGGCAATAATAGGCGTCTGGTCCAAGTGTGTAGCGGCGGGTCCGACGAGATCGGGGGCAGTCCGTAGGGCAACAATACGTCCGGCTCCACCTCTTCGTCGGCACCGATGACGCCAACTTCAAGTGAACTAAAGCGCTCAATGTCGTGCGCTGCCTTGGTGACGTCGTCGTAGGTGGTGAGCAACCACGCGCCGCCGCGCCGATCAGTGTGCGCCACCGGGCACGTCACTCGAAGTTTGTCCCAGATCGTGTACGGATCTTCGACGTAGGCCGGGTCCATGACGTCGAAATCCGTGTTCCAATCATTGACTGCTCGTCGTGGCGCCATCAGATCCCCCCGTAGTACGTCGCTTCAGCCTCGCACTACGAAAAGGGCGATTGCGCTCTCCGTGGTGAGGGGCACTTCCATTGGACAACTTAGACCGAGAACCTAAGGAGACCTTCGTTGTTCCCTAGAAGAATATGGCGCAGAGGTCGTAGATCTCGCGTGGCACCTTGCGCTGTCCTCCGGCCACGGACGCCAACGGGGCCAGGACAACGTTGTCGTCGCGCACCACTGGGATCATGCCGAACTTTCCCGCGATCACGGCGTCGTAGGCGGCGGCGCCCACCCGGGTGGCAAAGATTCGGTCGTGGGCGGTCGGGCTGCCGCCGCGCTGGAGGTGACCGAGGACGGTGGTTCGAACTTCGAAGCCGCCTTGCTCTTCAATCTTGGCGGCGACGAAGTAGCCGACGCCGCGCGTGGCGTGACGTACGCCGCCCACTCCTTCGCCCGTCATCACACTGGTTTCGATGCCCCCGAGCGTGTCGAGCCCGACACCTTCGGCCACGACCACCAGCGAGTACGCCAGGCCGAGGCTGCGGCGTCGATTGGTATGGCCCACGATGTCGTCCATCGTGATGGGGAACTCGGGGATGACGATCATGTCGGCGCCGCCGGCGAGTCCGCCCATGGCCGCGACCCAACCGGTGGAACGGCCCATGGTCTCCACGACGATCACCCGGTGGTGCGAGATGGCCGTGGTGTGGAGTCGGTCCAAGGATTCGGCGACAATATTTATCGCCGTATCAAAGCCGATGCAGTAGTCGGTGCCGGGAATGTCGTTATCCAGCGTCTTAGGCACGCCCACCACCGGCGCGCCGCGATCGGCCAACCAGTTCGAGATCCGTTGGGTGCCGTCACCACCAATCGCCACCAGTGCGTCCAGGTGCTCGCCGATGGCAGCGAGTACTCGATCGCGCCCGCCCGGGGGTTTGTCGAGGTTGAGTCGAGCGGTACCGAGCAGGGTGCCCCCTTGGCCGATGACGCCGCGCAGATCGGCCGCGGTGAGCGCGGTGCCGTTGAATTCGTCAACCAGTCCGGCCCAACCGTTGGCGATGCCGATCACTTCGTGGCCGTCGCGCAGACCCATTTCACCAATAGCCCGGATGGCGGCGTTCAACCCGGGCGCGTCGCCCCCCGCGGTTAGAACACCGATGCGCATGCCAACTCCTTCACCAGACCCAGGGCCAGTCTACGGTGACGACTTCACCGAAGAGTTAGACGTTGACCGAAGCGAGCGACTCTTCGCGCGCGACGTTGGATCGCGTCAGGAGGATGGTGAGCACAAAGCTCAACACCAGCGCCACGAGGACGCCCAGATTGGCGTACTCCCACTTCCCAGTTTTGCCGCCGAGTCCAAAAGGCTTCATGAGGTAGCCCTGCCAGGTGAGCCATGAGGCCATAGTGTTCGTCACCAGACCCCAGCCGAGAAATGTTGATAGAAGCGTTATCACGATGGGCACCGCTCGCAGGTCGCCGTAGCGACCCGAGGATTGAAACAGATCCGCCTCGACGTAGTTCTTCTTTCGCAAGAGCAGGTCACCGAGGAAGACCCCGCACCACGCCGCGATCAGGACGCCGACCGTGATGAGGAAGCCCTCGAACTGAGGCAGGAAGTTCTTGGCGACAAAGACGATGTAGATCGTGCCGAGCAACATGATCACGCCATCAACTCCGGCCGCGGCGTAGCGAGGAATCTTGAGACCCGCCGAGAGCAGCGCGAGACCTGAGGAGTAGATGTCCAGTACCGCTCCTCCGACGAGTCCCAAAATGGCCACGATGACAAAGGGCACGAGGAACCACGTAGGCAGCAGATTCGCTAGCGCGCCGACCGGGTCGTTGCCGACGGCACTACTGAGCGACGTGGACGAGCCGGCGAGCAAGAGACCAAAGAAGAGCAACACGAGAGGTGCGATCGATGAACCAAACGTGGTCCACCACACCACACCACGAGATGAGGCGCTGCGCGGAAGGTATCGAGAGTAGTCCGCGGCCACGTTCACCCAGCCGAGGCCAAAACCTGTCATGACGAAGACCAGCGCGCCGATGGTGGCCTGGAACGTGCCGCTGTGCAGATGGCTCACGACGTGCCAGCTGATGTGCTTGACGGTGAGGGCGATGAAGACAACCGTCAAGACCCCGGTCACGACGGTGATGATGGCCTGCATGCGCATAATGAGGTCAAAGCCCATCACTCCGCCCACAATGACGAGGGCGGCGATGATCAACATCGCGACGACCTTGACGCCGTCGCCGCCACCCCAACCAATGCGCGTAAAGACGGTCGAGGTCGCGAGCACCGCGATGACGGTCAGGGCCGTCTCCCAGCCAACACAGAGCAACCACGAGATTGCTGACGGCAGGCGATTTCCTCGAACGCCGTAGGCCGCCCGACTGAGGACCATTGTCGGCGCGGAACCACGCTTGCCAGCCGTGGCGATGACACCGCAGAGCCAAAAGCTGAAGATCACGCCCACGGCTCCCACGATCACCGCCTGAATGAACGAGATGCCAAAGCCGAGTACGAAGGAGCCGTAACTCAGACCCAACACCGAGACGTTGGCCCCAAACCACGGCCAGAACAACTCTCGGGGTAGTCCCTTTCGTTCATTCTCGGCGATGACGTTGATGCCGTTCTGTTCGATTCGCAAGACGTTGGCGCTGCCAGTTCCTAAAAGTTCTGCTACTTCGTCGCTCACCGGGCCTCCTCGCGACAAATGTGGGCGTCGCTGGCATCGATTGTACGCAGTGATCGACCCGTCATCGTCCACTCGAGGTTCGCTCCTTCGTTAGAAGTTTCACGATCCGCTCACTAGGGTGTGGTTCTATGAGCAACGCACCACGGCTCTTCTGTCTCGACACCTTGTTAATCGACGTGGTGCTACGGGTCGCCGCGCTGCCCGAGCACGCGGGCGACTCGCTGGCGAGCGACCAACTGATCACGGCTGGCGGCGGCTTCAATGCCATGAGCGCCGCCGCGCGTCACGGACTCGGCGTGACCTACGCCGGACGACTCGGCGCGGGCCCCTTTTCGGCGCTGGCCGAGAAGGCCTTGGCGCACGAGCACATCACCACACCCATCGATCGAAATGAGCAGTTGGACACCGGGATCTGTGTCGTGTTGGTCGAGCCCGACGGGGAACGCTCGTTCGTGACCTCGCCCGGGGCCGAAGCCACGTTACGGGCCGAGGACTTGGCGACGTTGGACGTGGGCGACGGGGACTTCGTCTTAGTGTCGGGTTACAACCTCATGCGCGAGCCGCTCGCGGACGTGGTGTTGAAATGGCTGGCGCACCTCTCGTCGGGCGCAATCGTGGTGTTTGACCCCGCGACGCGCATGGTTGATATTCCCTCAGTGAATCTCGAAGCCATGATGCGTCGTACAATGTGGCTGCTCTGCAACGCGACCGAGGCGTCCATGCTCGCGCGAGGCACTGACGTCCTAGCCAACGCGACGGCCTTGGCGTCGACGAACGACTCGCTCAATGTGCTGGTTCGAAACGGGGCCGAGGGCTGCGTCGTGGCGCTGAGCCACGAAGCCGCCAAGGCCGTTGACGGATTCAGTACGGACGTCGTCGACACCAACGGCGCGGGTGATGTGCACAACGGCGTCTTTTTGGCTGAATTGGCGAGCGGGTGCGACGCGCTGGCGTCCGCGCGCTGGGCCAACGCTGCGGCCGCCATGGCGATCGCTCGACTCGGGCCCGCCACCTGCCCGCTGCGCGCCGAGGTTGCCGCGTGGCTCGCTTCGAGTAGTCGTGAGCGTTGACGCGTGGCCTAGCCTCACGGGCGAGGAGGATTGATGCGCGGCTACGAACCCTTTGAGGGCACGATCGGCAAAACGCTGGCCGACTCCGTGCCGTGGTGGCCGACGCCACCGCACCCTCGAGAGGGCGCACCCAACGTGGTGGTGATGTTGATTGACGATCTCGGTTTCTCGCACTTCGGCTGCTTTGGGTCGGATCTGGTGACCCCACATATTGACGCTCTGGCGGCGAACGGTTTGCGTTACTCGAACTTTCACGTCACGCCACTGTGCTCACCGACCCGAGCGGCGCTGTTGACCGGACGCAATCACCACAGCGTGGGCATGCGCGGCATCTCGAACTGGAGCTCGGGTTATCCGAGTATGCGTGGCTACGTTTCCAATCATGCGGCGACCATGGCCGAAGTTCTCGGCGAGCGTGGTTACACCACCTTCGCCATCGGCAAGTGGCATCTTGTGTCAATGGAGAACTCATCCTCGGCCGGCCCCTTTGATCAGTGGCCCTTACAACGGGGCTTCGATCGGTACTACGGATTCTTGGACGGCGAGACCGACCAGTTCGCGCCCGACCTGGTCTACGACAATCACCGAGTAGACGCTCCGCGAAGCGCGAAAGACGGGTATCACCTCAGTGAGGACCTCGTTGACAAGGCGCTGGAGTTCATTCACGACACCAAGTCGATTCGGCCCGATCGTCCGTTCTTCACGTACTTCGCCTTTGGCGCGACGCACGCGCCCCACCAAGCGCCGGCGTCATACTTAGCCAAGCATCGCGGTCGCTACGACGAGGGTTGGGACGTCGCGCGGGATCGATGGTTCGCCCGGCAACGTGACATGGGTCTGCTCGCACCTTCGACCGAGTTGGCCCCGCGAAACCCCGGTGTCGAGGCGTGGGACACGTTGCCCGATAGTCACCAGCGCTTGGCCCGGCGCCTCCAAGAGGCCTACGGCGCCTTTCTCGAACACACCGACGCACAGATCGGCCGATTTGTGGCCGAGCTCGAGGTGATGGGTGAACTCGACAACACGCTGTTGCTGTTGATGAGTGACAACGGCGCCAGCCAAGAGGGTGGACCTTTTGGCGTACTGCACGAGATGAAGTACTTCAACTTCATCTTGGAGAGTCCCGACGAGGCCGTGGCCCACCTCGATGACATCGGCGGTCCGCACAGTCACTCGAACTATCCCTGGGGTTGGGCCCAAGCGGGCAACACGCCCTTTAAGTGGTACAAGCAGAACACCCACGAGGGTGGCGTGCACGTGCCGCTCATTGTTCACTGGCCCAGGGGCATCGAGGCCAAGGGCGAGATTCGCCATCAGTTTCACTACGTGACCGACGTCGCGCCGACGGTCTATGAGGTGGTGGGCGCCGACGCGCCCGAGGTCTATCGCGGCGTCGCCCAGATGCCGCTCGCGGGCGCGTCGATGCGTTACAGCTTCGCCGAAGGCGGAGCCGCGAGTCGCAAGACCAGTCAGTACTTCGAGATGGGCGGCCATCGCGCTATGTATCGCGAGGGTTGGAAGGCGGTGACGCGTCACGATCCGGGCGTCTCGTTCGACGATGATCGTTGGGAGCTCTATCACGTCGCGATCGACCCGTCGGAGTGTCACGACCTCGCCAACGACGAGCCCGAACGGTTGGCCGAGCTCGTCCAGCAGTGGTGGCGCGACGCTGAGCTCTACGGCGCACTGCCCTTGGACGATCGGAGCATCGAGCTCTTCGGCGCACGCTTTCGCGACCACTCGCCCCATCCGACGAGCCGGCACTATACGTATCTACCCCCGCTCAGTCTCGTGCCGCCCCAAGCCGCGGCGGGGATCGGCGGAAGAAGCTGGGACCTTGAGGCCCAGGTGCACCGCGACGCCGGAGCCGGTGGGGTCGTCATGGCGATGGGTAACGAGAACGCCGGGCTGAGCTTCTTTGTCCAGGACGACCATCTGGTCTTTGACTACAACATCTTTGGCGAGCACCACGTGCTCGTCTCGAGCGCGGACCTTCCCGCGGGCGAGTGCACGATCGGTGTCAAGTTTCGACGGGGCCACAACGACGCCGAGGTCACCTTGACGCTGAACGGTATCGACGTGGGCACGAAGCACCTGCCTCTTCTCATGCGCATCATCTCGACCTCGGGCATGGGCATTGGGCGCGACGTGGCCTCACCGGTGTCGACGTACTACGACGACGAGTTCCCCTTTGAGGGGCGAATCGATCGCGTGGACATCCAACTCATCGCGGCGAATCGACGTGACGAACAAGAGACGGCGGCCCGCGAGGGCATGGCACGACAGTAGGAGAGGTAATGGAACGACTACGAACCCCCGACGAGCGTTTCGTCGACCTGCCTGATTTTTCCTATGTCTCGAAGTACGCGCCGGTCAGCGACCCGACCGGCGGTGAGTCCCTGCGAATGGCCTACCTCGACGAGGGTCCCCGCGACGGCGAGGTCGTTGTGCTCTTGCACGGTGAACCGACGTGGTCGTACCTCTACCGATTCATGATTCCCGGTCTCGTTGAGGCGGGACGGCGCGTCGTCGTGCCCGATCTCATCGGCTTTGGACGCTCTGATAAACCCACTCCTCGCCAGGAGTACACCTACGCCCGTCACGTCGAGTGGACGCGCGAACTGCTCTTTACGCATCTCACTCTCAGCGACGTGACCTTCTTCGGCCAAGACTGGGGCAGTCTCGTCGGGCTACGTCTGGTCGGCGAACACCCCGAGCGCGCGGCGCGAGTGGCGCTGTCGAATGGGGGACTGCCGACGGGCGACGAACGAGCGAGCGAGGCGTTCCTGGCGTGGCAGGAGTTCAGCCAAACGGCGCCCGAGCTGCCCATCGGGCGGATCATTTCGGGAGGGTGCGTCAATCGGCTCAGCGACGAGGTCGTCGCCGCTTACGACGCGCCCTTTCCTAATGAGTCCTATAAAGAGGGCGCGCGCGAGTTTCCCAAGCTCGTGCCGACCTCGCCCGAGGACCCCGCACACGACGCCAACGTCGCGGCCTGGAAGGTGCTCGCGAGTTTCACCAAGCCGTTTCTCCTTTGTTTCTCCGACGGCGATCCCATCACTCGCGGCGGTGACAGGAAATTCCTGCGCGACGTGCCGGGCACGAAAGATCAAGCGCATACCACGATCGAAGGCGGCGGTCACTTCGTGCAAGAAGAAAAAGGTCGCGAACTCGCGGCCGTGGTGAACGAATTTATTGACGCGACCTAGAAGTAGAACTCGCCGAGTTCGGTACTCCACTTCGCCACCCGCAACTCGCCTCGTGGCCCGCTCCAGGAGTACACCGGCTTGATGTCGAGTACGGGAGTGTTGTCGAGGGCGTCGAGACCTCGTACCACGAGTGATCTCTCCTGAACTTTTTCGATGGCCACAGTTGAGTGCAAGAGGCGATTCGGGCGATCCTTATTTCGTTGAGCGAAGATGCCGACGTCGGGCCACTGTTCGTTACCTCGAGGTCGCCGATGCCAGGGTCCTGGAGGGACGTCATCGGCCTGGGAGGCGAAGAAAGTCACCTCAACGTGAGAGAACTCCTCGAGGCCGCGAAGTGACTCGCCGGGCACGTCGCTGGCCAGCTCAATCGTGGACACGACGTCGTCCCAGTCGTCGTCGATCATCTCACTTCGTTCGTTACGAACGAAGGCGATCGGACGTGCGAGGTAGTCCACGGGCCCAATCTAGTGAGCGCGAATTGGCGTGACGACACGACCGTGGCGCAGGAGCTGGCGGTATCGTGGAGCGTTCGAGGGATGTGAAGAGATGGCTGAACTTACCTTTACCTACGGGACCATGGCCGCCGGTAAGTCAACGCTCGCTCTTCAGCTCTGTTGGCAATTGAGGGAAGGTCGCAGCGACGTCGCGCTGTGGACATTCGGCGACCGCAGCGATGAGGGAATGGTCACGAGTCGCATCGGCATCGAAGCCGCCGCAGAAGCCGTCGAACCGGGTGTCAGCATCGAGAGACACGTGCAAGATCTCGTCGATCACGGGGTGAGGATTCTCGTGATCGACGAAGCCCAGTTCGCGAGCGTCGACCAGATCGACGAGCTCGCGCGCCTCGTCGACGAACGCGGCATTGACGTACACGCCTTTGGACTCTGCGCGGACTTTTTGCTCAACGTTTTTCCCGCCTCGGCTCGGCTCTTCGCGATCGCCGATTGGTCGCACGAGTTGCCGCTGACGTCGTCGTGTTGGTGCGGACAAAAGGGTCGCTGCAACGCGCGCGTCGTTGATGGCGTCGTTGCCCGTGAGGGTACGCAGTTCGTCACCGGCGACGTGAGCGAGGGAGCGGTCCACTATCAGGTGCTCTGTCGGACCCACTACCGCCTAGGACAGCTCGGGCCCGACGTGTGAGACAGTTCTACTTGAGTGGTCCTGTGTCCCCAGAGTTCTAAGGCATCGTCACCGTTTCGGGCTTCACATTCGGGCAAAATGTATCGATGAATGCCGCCACTCCGTCGCCGTCAGATTCCCTTCGCGAAACGCCCAACTGCGCGAGTCCCTGGGCAACGTTCTCGGAGTGTCCCAACTGTGGATTGGGGCTCAGCCCTGAACACGCGCACTTTCGTTGCACGAGTTGTGGCTGGCGCGATAGTTGCTGTGATTAGTCCCTGATCCTTCTTATAGTTCAAGGATTTTTCTTTCATTTCACCCAGGCCGTTCCTGGAAGTCACGCGTTGTTTACCTTCCATTCCTAGGTTGCGGGTGGCAGAACGTTCGATCGTCGAATCGTCGAGCCGGCAGTCAACCCTTTCTTTAGGAGGAAAGTTCAGTATGAAGAAATCAATCAGGTCACTCGCGGCGATTTCGCTCGCCGCGGCTGGTCTCTTAACCGTGGCGACGTTGCCGGCAAGTGCCGCGCACAAGGTGAAGAAAATCACTTGCTATGAACTGACCACCACGGCTCTTAAGACCAAGCACGTCACCACCAAGGCCTGCCCGAAGGGTTGGACCAAGACGAAGCCGAGTTTGCAAGGCACGAACCTCGCCGGTGACATCGACAACGTCGTTCCCGGTTCCCAGACTCTGTCGATCAACGGTTCGTCATTCGACGCTCCATTGATTGGCGCTACCACGAGCGGTACGACGGCGTATTCGGCGGGCGGCAAGGTTACGTTCAGCGCGTATCCGGCGGCCGGTTCGGGTACTGGGCGCACCAGCATCGTCAACGGCACCGTGCAAATCGGATTCTCCGATGTGCCGATGACCGCGGCGGCGGGCACGTTGCCGGCCGGCGCGACCGAGGCGAACTTCGATCAGATCCCCTACGCACTCGGTGGGGCCGTGATCGGTTACAACCTGGGCGATGGTTTCGACAATCTTCAATTGACGGCGAGTGAGATTGCCCAGATCTACGACGGCAAGATCACGCAGTGGTCCGATCCCCAAATTGTGACCACCAACGGTGGCACGGGCACGGCAGTCGGTAAGGCGTTGTCGAACCTCGGCACCAACAGCGAAGCGCGCGACACGATCAAGGTGCTGTATCGCAACGCCGGATCGGGTACGACCGAGGCCTTCACCTACTACCTGTCTGAGGCCGGTAACTCGGGCCACGCTCCCAACGGCGGCAGTCCGATGGAAGGCGCGGGTGGAGCGTGGGGTGCGACCAACATTCTGGGCGTGCCGAATAACGCCGGCATGGCCCAAGGCATCGTCAACACGCTGGGCTCGATTGGCTACGTGGAGTACAGCTACGTACTGATTCCTGGCAACGACGCCATCCAAGTGGCGCAGCTGCAGGACAAGAATGGCCAGTGGCTCAAGCCCAGTCTGACCAACATCGCCGCCGCGGCGGCCGCGGCCGGAACGGGTCTGTCGACCGCGAACTTCGCGATCACCAACTTGGCCGGCAACAACGTGTGGCCCCTCGCCACGTACAGCTGGGCGATTGTGCCGTACGCGCAGACCAGCGAGACGACGTGCGAAGCCATCACCAAGTACTTGGACTGGGAGACGCACTACGGCCAGAACGCGATTGCCTCCAGCGAGGGTTACGTGCCGCTTCCCCAAGGTGTGCGCAACTACGCGCGCGCGTTGCTGGAGAAGATAACGGTCAACGGCACGGTGTGCGTTACACAGAAGTCGTAGTACTAACCAGCAGTTCGTGAGAAAGGGAAAGGGGTACTCAACGGCATGACCCTGATACCCCCTGACTTGCGCGAGCACCAGAAGGTGGTGGCGGAGTACAACTCCGCCACCACCGTTCGTACGTGGTACCACTTCTTGCTCCTCGCCGGCGCCGTGCTCTTCGCGGCCGTCAGCATCGGTTTCGTGGGCACGATCTTCTGGAGCTCCTTGCCGACGTGGTTGCACCACGGGGTGACGTTGCTGACCGGAAAGGGTTGGACGTCGCCGACCGGTCCCTTCGGTGGACTCGCCATGATCACCGGAACGCTCGAAACCTCGATCATTGCCCTGGCAATTGCCGTGCTGATTGGTCTTGGCACCTCGATCGCCATCGTGTACTTTATTCCCCGGCGACTACGTAACGTCGTCGCGACGCTCGTAGAACTACTCGCCGCGGTGCCGAGCATCGTCTACGGCTTATGGGGTCTCGCGGTCTTGGCGCCGTGGATGGAAGTCACGGTCAATCCCTGGTTGAACACGTGGCCCTTCGCGAAGGAGCTCTTTGGCAATCCCGGTCAAGAATACGGCCCGTCGCTGCTACTGGCGTCGGTGGTGCTCGGAGTAATGGTGCTGCCCACGTTCGTCGCGATCAGTCGTGAAGTGATCTCGGTCGTGCCTCAGGACCTCATCGAGGCCAGCCTGTCGCTCGGGGCGTCTCGTTGGCAGGTCATTCGCCAAGTGGTCTTGCCGACGGCGAAGATTGGGCTCTTTGGCGCCACCTTCTTGTCTCTCGCTCGAGCAACGGGCGAGACGGTCGCGGTGGCCTTGATCGCGGGCGGCGTCGCCAACGCCCAGTTCCACTTGCTCTATCCCGGTACGTCGATCGCGGCGTGGATCGCGCTGGAGTTTGGTGAGTCCCAAGGCAAGGAGATTGCTGCACTCATGGCGCTCGGCGTGCTCTTGATGTTGTTGAACTTCGGTCTTTCGCTCATCAGTCGATCGTTGGTCAACCGTCAGAGAAGGGCCCTGGCGATCGTATGAGTGACATCGTTGAACTCGAAGAGCCCATCGGAGCGGGCCACGAATTACGCGCCGAGATTCGAAGAGTGTCGAATCGCGCTCGGGCGCGTCGTCTCACGATCTCGAGATTCATGGTGGCCCTCTGTGTACTTGCATTGGCGATTGCCGCCGTGCCTCTGGTGATGCTGATGTACGAACTGATCAAACTGGGCGCGCCCGTCATCGATAAGACCTTCTTCACGACCGTGCCGGCGACGCCGACCCTGGTCGCGCCGAACGCCACCGGGGGCGTCTCCAACGCCATCGTCGGCAGTTTGGCCCTCAATCTCTATGCGTCGATTCTGGCGATTCCCCTCGGCGTTTTGGTCGGGATCTACCTGGCCGAAACGGAGTCGAAGATGGCGACATCGTTGCGGGTGGTATCCCAGACAATGGCGGGCGCTCCCTCGATCTTGATGGGCCTCTTCGCATTTTCATTCATCGTGCACGACTTGAACATTGGCTTCTCGGCCCTCGCGGGCTCTTTCGCGCTGGCGGTCTTGATGCTGCCCGTGATCATCATCTCCACCGAGATCGCGGTGAGGAACGTGCCGAACTCGCTTCGAGAAGCCGGACTCGCTCTCGGCGCGAAGCCCCACAAGGTCTCGATGCGCATTGTGCTGCCGTCCGCGCTCACGGGCATCGTGACCGGCTCGATACTCGCGGTCTCTCGCGCGGTGGGCGAGACGGCCCCGGTTCTATTGGTGATTGGAGGCGGCTTCACGAACGCGTGGCAGCCCTTCAATCCCGTGTCGGCGTTGCCGTTGTCAATCTTTGAGAATGCGAAGTCCGAGTGGCCCAGTCAACGTGCCCAGGTCTGGGGAATCGCCCTAGTGCTCGTCGCGTTCGTTTTCCTACTCAGTCTCACTGCCCGAATTTGGGCTTCAAGAAAGCAACAGGTTAGAAACTAATGGAGCCAGAAATCATGTCAGATATTCAAGCCAAGACCGCAACTATTGGGCCGACCAATCCCGAACCGATGGCGATGCAGCTACGCGACGTCGCCGTGTCGTTCAACGGTCGTACCGCGGTACGCGACTGCAGCTTCGACATCGTCAAGAATCGTGTGACCAGCCTCATTGGCCCATCGGGATCGGGCAAGACGACGTTGTTACGCGCCCTTAATCGTTTGCACGACCTCACGCCCGGAGCCAGAGTCACCGGCCAGATCCTGCTCGATGGGGAGGACATCTATCGCGGGGACATCACCGTGACGGAGTTGCGCACGCGCGTGGGGATGGTCTTTCAGCGTCCGAACCCGTTTCCCA
>PKWA01000018.1:0-188 GCA_003131665.1 Acidimicrobiaceae bacterium | reverse complement strand
GCGTCGAACCTCTCGGGTGGCGAGCAACAGCGCCTCTGTATCGCGCGGGCGTTGGCCCTGGATCCCGAAGTTCTCTTGATGGATGAGCCGACGTCGTCGTTGGACCCGGTCGCGACCCTTCGCATCGAGGAGCTCTTGACCAACTTGAAGAAGCGCGTCACCGTCGTCATCGTGACTCACAACATGCA
>PKWA01000131.1 GCA_003131665.1 Acidimicrobiaceae bacterium | reverse complement strand
CCCAGAGGTTCATCGACACCGTGGTTTGAGGGTGCAGCACCGCCGGGGTCAACCCGTCGTCCGCTAGGTACCCCTCCAAGGTTGCCGAGACGTTTCGACGCTCGACGATCTCGGTGAGGTGACCGTTCACCACGACGCAGGTACCTCTCGACACGGGCAGTTCACCGACCAGAGCCCGCTCGAGTTCAAAGCCGACGAGACAGTTGTTGGGGCTGGTGGCGAGGTGACGTCCCAGGCGCAAAAAGGCGTCACGCCCGTAGAGGTCGTCGGCGTTCGACACGCCAAAGGGCTTCGTGAGATCGAGGCTCTCCTCAGCGGCAAGCACCGCGTCGACGGTGCCGCGAAGTTCGTGTTGAAAGGTGAAGGACACTCGCCGTCCCTTAGGCCAGTGCTCGCCGACGTGCTCGACGATCTCGGGACCAGTCTCGGGGTTGATGACGATGACGANNGCCCGGCCGCCAAGATGACCAGCGAAGGTCCGCTCACTTCGACCAGCGAACGACCGCCGAGGCCCACGTCATCCCGGCGCCAAAGCCCGTCAGCAGGGCGTAGTCGCCCTTGTGGACACGGTCGTTCTTTCTCGCGTCGTCAAAGGCCAGCGGAATCGAGGCACTCGAGGTGTTGCCGTAGTGATCGAGGACGACCACGGCCCGGTCCATCCCGACGTTGAGCCGTTGACAGGCCGCTTGGATAATACGGATGTTGGCCTGGTGGGGGATCACCAGACTGAGGTCGTCGGCCGTAATGCCGGCCATTTCGAGCGCCTTTTCGGCTGAATCTACAACGACGCGCACCGCGCGGCGAAAGACGGCGGCGCCGTCCATCTGGAAGTAGCCCCCGTGCTCACAGGTCAGTAAGTCGGCGTCCGCGCCATCGGCGCCTAAGGAAAAGGACAACAAGTCGTTCTCGGTCGGGTCGTACTCAAGCACCGTCGCGCCCGCGCCGTCGGCGAGTAACACGGCCATGTTGCGGTCGCTCCAGTCGACCCAGCGCGACAGGTTCTCCGCGCCGATGACCAGCACGCGCTTGTTACCCGTCTCGAGCAGGCCATAAGCGGTGCGCACCGCGTACATGAAGCCGCTGCAGGCCGCGTTGACGTCCATCGCGGCACACTTCAGGCCCAGCTCGTTCGCCACCATCGGCGCCGTGGCCGGGGTGATCCGATCGGGGGTAGTGGTCGCAAAGACCAGAAAGTCGATGTCCTTTGGCTCAACGCCCGCGTCCTCGATGGCGTTTCGTCCCGCGATGACGCCCAGGCTCATCGCCGTGCCGCCGATACGGCGTTCGTGGATACCCGTGCGCTCGACGATCCACTCATCGGAGGTGTCCAGGGTCAAGGAGAGTTCGTCGTTGGTGACCACGCGATCGGGAACGGCGATGCCCCAACCAATAAAACGAGCGCCCATGTCTTAGCCCTTTCGTTGGCCAGTCCTGCTCAAAGTCTAGGGGGCGGCCCTAGCTCGCTGAGGGTGCTGGCAAAACCTGCAAAGTACAGCGCGACACGCAGATGAGACGATCATCTTGGTCGCGCAGTTCTATGCCCCAGACGTGCACACTGCGGCCCTTACGAAACGGGGTCGCCGTCGCGGTCAGGGTGCCGCTGCTCATGGAACGCAGATGTGAACAGTTGAGCTCAGTGCCGACCACGATGAAGTCGGGGGCCACGCTCACGGCGCCGCCGATCGACGCCGCGGTTTCGGCCATCAGTGCCGACACGCCGCCGTGCAAGATGCCAAACGGCTGATGGACCTTGGGCCCAACTTCCACGCGCACGACCACTTTCTCCGGCGTGGCGAGGACGATTTCGATGCCGAGTTCGTTGTTCACGTTGGGGCGCTGTGAAAGGTGATTTATCAGGTTGTCGCTCATGGGGGCAGTTTAGAGAGCCGGTAACCTTCCACTATGACTCGACGCGTGGACCTGCGCAGTGACACCGTCACCCAGCCCACGCCAGAGATGCGTGAAGCCATCGCCGCGGCCGTGGTGGGCGATGACGGTTACGGGGAAGACCCAACCATTGGCGCTCTCGAACAGCGATTCGCCAATATGGTCGAAAAGGAGGCGTCGCTCTTCGTTCCTTCGGGCGTCATGGCCAATCAGATCGCGCTGAGGGTACTGGCCCAGCCCGGCGACGTGATTATCGCGGGACGTGGCCAACACCTGGTGAGTTTTGAAATGGGCGCGGCGGCACGTAACTCCTCGGTTCAGTTCGCGACCGTGGATGACACGAGGGGCACGCTCGAGCTCGCCGAGGTCCTGGAAGTCATCGACGCCGAGGGCGACCACCAAGTTCACGTCGCCGCGGTCACCGTTGAGAACACGCACATGTTCTCGGGGGGCACCCCTTGGGACGTCGAGGACTTGCGCTCACTCGCTTCGGCTATCGGCGAGCGTTCACTGCACCTTGACGGGGCGCGGCTGTTCAACGCCGTGGTCGCTACGGGCACCAGCGCCGCCGAGTACGCCCAAACGGCCACGACGGTGATGACGTGTCTGTCCAAAGGACTCTGTGCTCCGGTGGGCTCGTTGCTCGCCGGTCCCGCGTCGTTGATCGAGCGCGGGCGCGTTGAGCGAAAGCGGCTCGGTGGCGCGATGCGTCAGGCCGGTTTCTTGGCCGCGGCCGGGCTCGTCGCATTGGATACCATGATCGAGCGACTGAAGGACGACCACGTTCGCGCGCGCCAACTCGCCGAACTCTTCGCTGCGGCATTTCCCGAGGCGCACTATGACCCGTCGTCGTGTCAAACCAACATCGTCTCGTTCAATCATCCTCAAGCGCGCCAGATCGTCGAGGAGCTTGCCCAACTCGGTGTAGAGGGCGGGACCGTCGCTCCGAGGCGTGCTCGCTTCGTGACCCACAGTGGTGTCAGTGACGACGACGTCGATTTCGTCGCCGGCGTGCTCTCGGGCTTCGTTCCAACGACGCACGCTCACCACTAACACTTCGTCGCCGCTTCACGTACGTGCGGTCCTATCGCGTCGCCAGAGCGGACCTCGTGGCCGAGGCGGTAGCCTTGAGAAGTTATAAAGGCATCCAATGACCGAAATTTTGCACCTCTCAACATTCCTGCGCCGTCCGATCTTTGACTCCGACGGAGACCGGATCGGACGCGTCCAGGACCTGGTCGCGCGTCTCGGCAACGACGCGCACCCGCCGATCGTGGGCGCCGTCATCCGTATCGAAGGTCGCAACCTCTTCCTGCCGATTCGAAAGATTGGTGGACTCTCCGAGGGTCGAATGACTTTTGAAGGGCGCCGCGTGGATCTCCGTCGTTTTGAGCGACGTCCTGGCGAGCTCTTGCTCGCCGAAGATCTGCTCGCGCGTCACCTCATCAACTTGGTACGGGGACGCATCATCATCGCCAACGAGATCGAAATCGCCGAAATCGACGGTCGCTGGGAGGTCGTGGGCGTCGATCCCGGCCGTCGACCGTTACTGCGCCGGGTGCTCGGACACCGGATTGGCTCACGCGTCCAGGGTGAGTCGATCGTCGACTTCTCTTCCATCGAGCCCTTCGTCAGCCACGTGCCGACGGCGCGCCTGCGCATTCCCTATCGCAAACTCGCGAAGTTGCACCCCGCTCAGATTGCGGACCTCGTCGAACAGGCCAGTCACGAAGAGGGCGAGGAGATCATCGAAGCCGTGGGCCAGGACCGCGAGCTCGAGGCCGACGTGTTCGAAGAGCTCGACACGACCCACCAGTTAGAGTTCCTTGAATCGCGTAGTGACGCCGAAGCCGCGAGGCTGTTGTCCCATATGGAACCCGACAACGCCGCTGACCTCATCGCCGAGATTGACCAAGAGCGCCGCCTGCCCATCCTCGAGTTGCTGCCCAGCGAACCCCAAGGCAAGGTCCGCCAACTTCTCTCCTACAACGCCAGCACCGCCGGGGGAATGATGAATCCCGACTTTGTCTCGGTACCGGAGAACGCCACGGTCGCCGAGGCGCTCGAGGCGATTCGCACCTCGAGCGTGCCCGCCGAATCGCTCCAAGCGGTTTTCGTGCTCGACGACAGTGGCCAGCCCATCGGCGCGGCGTCCATCGCGCCGCTGGTGCGCGCGCGGGTGGGCGAGCTAGCCCTGAGTGTCGCTCGCACGCAACTCGCTCACGTGCACCCGCACTGGGACGTGCTTCGCGTCTCGCGAAAGATGAGCGACTTCAACTTGACCGTGTTGCCGGTGCTCGACGACGAGCACGCCAAGATGATCGGAGTCGTAACAGTGGATGACCTGCTCGAAGAGCTACTGCCTCAGGGCTGGCGCGCCGAGTACGGAATGAGCGCGGTGGAGGAGTAAGTATGCGCCGCGCCGCCCCGGGTCTCGTTCTAAGGGGGTCTCTCTGAAACCCCCGAGTACCAGCCGTATGGCTAATGACGTACCGACACAACTTCGCCCGTATCTAGAGGAGAGCACCTAGCCCCTTTAGCGTCGTCGTGGTTGTTTCGCCGAACGAGCACGATATGACGAAAGGAGGTGCAGCGTGCGGGACGAAAAGTCGACCGAAACTCAGATTGCCGGAGCCTTTGGCACCATCAGCGCCCACGACGAAGGTAGCCGTCGTGGCGCACGCGCTCGTTTTCTCACGCTGATCGCCATCATTGGCCCCGGACTCATCGTGATGGTCGGCGACAACGACGCGGGGGGCGTCTCCACCTACGCCCAGGCCGGTCAAAACTTTGGCTACACCCTGCTCTGGACGTTGCCGCTGTTGATTCCTGTCTTGATTATTAACCAAGAGATGGTCGCACGCTTAGGGGCGGTCACCGGCGTCGGACACGGCCGCTTGATTCGAGAGAGATTTGGCCGCTACTGGGGCAACGTCTCCATCGGTTCAATCTTGCTGTTGAACTTTCTGATCATCATCACCGAGTTCATTGGCATCTCACTGTCCATGCGCTACCTCGGAGTGAGCCCCTTCATCTCGGTTCCCCTCGCCGTTGTTCTGCTCTTTGGGGTCACGGCCTCGGGATCGTTCCAACGTTGGGAACGATTCATGATGATCTTCGTCGCCGTCAACTTCGTCATCGTGCCTCTCGTCCTCGTCTCGCATCCACACTTGGGTGCCGTCGCGAATCACAGCGTTATCCCGAGCATTCGCGGCGGTGCCAACTCGGCTTCGGTGCTCTTGATCATCTCGATCATCGGCACCACGGTCGCTCCCTGGCAGCTCTACTTTCAACAGTCCAACATTGTCGATAAACACATCACGCCGCGCTGGCTGAACTACGAACGCATCGACACCATCTTGGGCTCGCTCATCGTGGTCATCGGCGCCGGCGCGTTGATGGCCGTCACGGCGGCGGGACTAGCCGGTCACGGCGGCACGAATACGTACACCAACGCCTTGGGCGTCGCCCAAGAGCTCGGCCACCACGTCGGCCACGGCGCCGGTGTGCTCTTTGCCATCCTGCTCTTGAATGCGTCGGTGATTGGCGCGGCGGCGGTGACGCTCGCGAGTTCCTACGCCCTGGGCGACCTGGGCGGGACTCGTCAGTCGCTGAACTCTCGCGTGCGCGAGGCGAAGCGTTTCTTCGGAGCCTTCGCGGGTCTTCTCGTGCTGGCCGGAGTCGTCACGCTGATTCCCGGCGCTCCCTTGGGCATCATCACCTTGGCCGTGCAGGCGATGTGTGGACTGATGTTGCCGGGCACGACCATCTTCGTGCTCTTGCTCTGTAACGACCGAGAAGTTCTCGGCCCGTGGGTGAATGGCAAGTGGTTGAACGTCTTGGCCACGGTCATCGTGACGTTACTTGTGGTGCTCTCAATCACGATGATGGTCTCGACGCTCTTTACTGGGGTGAATGTGGTGACCCTCTTGAGTGTGCTCTCGGTGCTGGCCGCGGTGGGACTGCTGGTCGGGCTCCCGATCGGCCTTCGCCGCGTGGCCCCGCCCATTCACTACAGCATCGACAAGCGCGACTGGCGAACGCCTCGTCTCACGCTCCTCGCCCCCCAGCCCACGTCGTTGGCCCGACGGGTCCTTCTTCGGGCCGTCGCGTCGTATCTCGTGATCGCGGGCACCCTGCTCGTCGTGCGCATCATTCAACTGATGACCTCGTAGTCTCTCAAGATGAGTTCTCTCCCCACTCTCGTGTACGTGCATGCGCACCCCGACGACGAGGCCTTCTTCGGAGCGGGCGGGGTCGCTCACTACGCCGCGCTCGGACACCGCGTGGTGCTGGTCACCTGCACTAACGGTCAACTGGGCCTGGACCCAAGCGGCCGGTCGGGTGACGACGCTCTGCACGACTCAGCGGCCACCAAGAGCGTGCGCTCGGGTGAGTTGCAGCGCGCCGCCACGCTGCTTGGATTTTCTCGGGTCGTCACACTGGGTTACGACGACTCTGGCATGAAGGGATGGTCCGAGAACGAGAATCCCGGCGCCTTCATGAACGTCAACGTCGACGACGCCGCGCGCACGTTGGCGGCGATCTTCGAAGAAGAGAGGGCCGTGGTCGTCGTGACGTATGACGAGAACGGTTTCTACGGCCACCCCGATCACGTCATGGCTAACGTCATCACTCGCCGGGCGTTGGACTTTTCTTCGAGCGCGCAGCGCCTCTACTACACCGTGGTGCCCCAAGGCGTCATTACCACCTTCGTCGAGGGCGCGATGGGTCTCGGTCTCTCGTTGCCCGAATGGGTGCTCGATGCCGCGACGAATGTCCCCGACGAACTCGTGGCCACGACCTTGGACGTGAGAAAGTACGCGCGTCTCAAGCAAGAGGCGATGGCCGCGCACGCGTCCCAAGTCGACAACGGAGACGTTGTTCGTATGAACGAAGATCTCTTCACCCTGCTCTTTGGCACGGAGTACTACCAGCGAGCGTGGAGTCGCGACGCCACCAACGGTGACCTCGTCGATCTCTTTGGGGGGATCTGATGGGGCTGACGTTCCTGGCGGTCCACGCGCATCCCGACGACGAGGCCAGTTCCACTGGTGGTCTCTATCGCCTCTTGGCAGACGAAGGCGTGCGCACCGTGCTCGTGACGTGCACCAACGGCGAGTGTGGTGACGCCGCCGACGGCGCCAAGCCCGACGCCGACCACCACGACGGCGACGCAGTCGCCAAAGTACGGGCCGTGGAACTCGATAACGCAGTCAAGATCCTCGGAATTGATCGACTCGTGCGCCTGGGTTATCGCGACTCGGGTATGAAGGGCTGGCCTCAGAACGACGATCCCGACTCGTTTTGGGCCACGCCCGTTGCCGAAGCCGCCGCACGCCTCGCCGTGATACTGCTCGAAGAGCGACCCCAGGTCGTCATGACCTACAACGCCCACGGCTTTTACGGCCACCCCGATCACATCCAGGCCCACCGGGTCACGTTGGCCGCGCTCGAGTTGCTCGACTACGAACCAACGCTGTACTTCAACGCCATTCCCAATTCGATCATGGCGATGATGAGCGAACGCTGGGAGCAGGCTGAGCGTGATCGCATTGCGGCCGACGCCGAAAAGGGCATCGTGCACGCGCCCGAGCCCGAGGACTCCGTCGACGAGCGAGTGAACATGGGCACGCCCGATGAACTCATCGACGCGGTGATCGACGTCAGTTCGGTCAACGACGCCAAATATGATGCGCTGGCCGCACATCACTCACAGATCGCCGACTCATTCTGGATGAAGATGGGCCGCGATGAGTTCAAGAAGCAGATGCGAACCGAGTGGTTCGTTCGCGTGACGAACCCGATGGAACTCTCGGGCTCGGTGAACGATATCTTCGCGGGCTATCGCTGATTAGTAGCGATAGTTGTCGGGTTTGTAGGGTCCCTCGACCGCCACGCCGAGGTAGTCGGCCTGCTGTTTGGTGAGCGTGGTCAACTTCACGCCCAGTGCGTCGAGGTGCAGTCGCGCGACCTTCTCGTCGAGGTGCTTGGGCANNGCGTTGCCCAGGTTGAGCAGCCGGCCCTCGGACAGGACGATCACGGCGTGGCCGTCAGGGAACACCCACTTGTCCACCTGGGGCTTGATGTTCACCCGCTCGATGCCGTCGATCTTGGCCAGACCGGCCATGTCGATCTCGTTGTCGAAGTGACCGATGTTGCCCAGCACCGCGAGGTTCTTCATCATCTGCATGTGCTCCACCGTCACGATGTCGCGGTTCCCGGTGGCGGTGATGACGAAGTCGGCCAAAGGGAGCGCCTCTTCGAGCAGGGCAACCTGAAAGCCGTCCATCGCGGCCTGCAGCGCACAGATCGGGTCGATCTCGGTGATAATCACTCGCGCGCCCTGACCGCGCAAGGACTCGGCCGAGCCCTTGCCCACGTCGCCGTAACCACACACCACGGCAACCTTGCCGCCGATCAGAAAGTCCGTCGCGCGGTTGAGTCCGTCGATGAGGGAGTGGCGCACGCCGTACTTGTTGTCGAACTTGGACTTGGTGACCGCGTCGTTGACGTTAATGGCGGCGAAGAGTAAGGTCCCGTCGCGCTCCATCTCATAGAGCCGGTGCACGCCCGTCGTGGTCTCTTCCGAGACGCCGACAATACTCGCAGCCATTGGCTCAAAGATCTTCTCGCCACTCGACACAAGGCGGTGAAGGAGTGCCAGGATGACCCGGTACTCCTCGGAGTCGGCCGACTCGGGCGCAGGGACAAAGCCGGCCCGTTCGAACTCGAGACCCTTATGCACGAGCAACGTGGCGTCGCCCCCGTCGTCGAGGATCATCGTGGGCCCGTCGTGGCCCGGCCAGCGCAGTAGTTGCTCGGTGCACCACCAGTACTCCTCCAAGGACTCGCCCTTCCACGCGAAGACCGGTACGCCTTGGGGGTGCTCGACAGTGCCGTTTGGACCGACGACGATGGCGGCGGCGGCGTGGTCTTGGGTTGAAAAGATGTTGCAGCTCACCCAACGAACGTCCGCGCCGAGCTCGACCAGGGTCTCGATCAAGACGGCCGTTTGAATCGTCATATGTAACGAGCCCGCTACGCGAGCGCCCCTAAGGGGCTTGGTGGTACAGAACTCGGCGCGCATCGCCATCAGACCGGGCATCTCGTGCTCGGCCAAGTTGATTTCCGCGCGTCCGAAATCGGCCAGCGAAAGATCCGCCACTTTGTAGTTGAAGGGTGCAGAGGTCATGGTGCTCCTAAGAGTTGGAAGTTTCCAGGCGCCGACCTCTGTCGTAGTCGCCTAACTCAATCGTAGCCCCTAGACGCCGACTCGGAACTCGACCACGTCGCCGTCGCGCATGACGTACTCCTTGCCTTCGACGCGCGCCTTGCCGGCGGCCTTCACGGCCGCTATCGAACCCGCCGCGATCAGGTCCTCGTACGAGACGACCTCGGCCTTGATGAAGTGCTTTTGAAAGTCGGTGTGGATCTCGCCGGCGGCTTCGGGCGCGCTCTCGCCCTTATGGATCGTCCAGGCGCGCGCCTCCTTGGGGCCGGCGGTGAGAAAGGTCTGTAGTCCCAAGGTCGAGAATCCGACGCGCGAGAGTTGGGCCAACCCCGATTCCTCTTGACCGTAGGACTCTAAAAGCTCGAGCGCCTCGGCGTCGTCGAGCTCGGAGAGTTCGGCCTCGACCTTGGCGCAGAGCACGACACTCTCTGACGGCGCCACCGAGGCCTTCAGCTCGTTCTGGCGTGCTTCGTCGCCGAGTGTCGCTTCGTCGACGTTAAAGACGAAGATGAAGGGCTTATCGGTCAGGAGATGAAGGTCGTAGAGCAGCGTACGGTCGAGTTCCTTGCCGACGGCCGAGATCACGCGGCCCTCGTTGAGCACGAGTTGGGCCTTTTGGACTTCCTTCAGTTTGACGGCGGCGTCGCCACCGCGCTTGGCGTCTCGCTCTAAACGCGCCGCGGCCCGCTCGACGGTCTGAAGATCGGCAAGAATCAATTCGGTTTCGATGGTTGCGACGTCACTCGCGGGGTCGATGCGCCCATTGACGTGGATGACATCGCCGTCTTCAAAGACGCGCACGACCTCACAGATGGCATCGGACTCGCGAATCGCCGCGAGGAACTGATTTCCGAGTCCCTCGCCCGTGGAAGCTCCTTCGACGATGCCCGCGATGTCCACGAAGGTCACGGTGGCGTGGATAGTTTTCTCGGAGTGAAACATCGTGGCGAGCACCTCGAGTCGCCCGTCGGGAACTTCGACCACGCCCACGTTGGGTTCGATGGTGGCGAAAGGGTAGTTGGCCGCGAGTACGTGGTTCTTCGTGAGCGCGTTAAAAAGGGTTGATTTACCAACGTTCGGCAGTCCGACAATGCCAATGGAGAGCCCCATAGAAGACCCCAGGCTACTTCAAGGTGATCTTCGAACTTTCGAGCAACAATTCAACAGTTTGCTTCGCTTAGGCGATCTCCTTGAGGACTCCGTCTTCAATCTCGAGGCGGCGGTCCGCGAGCTGAGCGATCTTTTCGTCGTGCGTGACGACCAAGACGGTGGCGCGCTGGGTGGAAGCGGCACTGCGCAGAAGCTCGACAATCTTCTGTCCCGTTGACTTATCAAGACTGCCGGTGGGCTCGTCGGCCAAGATCAGCTGCGGTTGACACACGAACGCTCGAGCGATAGCGACTCGTTGTTGTTCCCCGCCCGAGAGCCGTGCCGGTCGGCGCTCACCCTTCTCCGCGTCGAGTCCGACGAGTGCGAGCATTTCATCCGCTCGACGATCGCGATCCTCTTTAGGCCAATGAGCGAATTCGAGGGGCAACAAGATATTGTCTCTCGCGCTCAAGTTGGGAATCAGGTTGAACTGTTGGAAGACGAAGCCGACCTGACGAGAGCGGTACTTGGTGCGACCACCGGAGTCGAGGTTCGCCAGCTCGACCCCGTCAAGATCGATACTGCCTCGGTCGGGCGCGTCCAAGAGTCCCACGAGCGCGAGCAACGTCGACTTGCCACTGCCGCTCGCGCCCACGATGGCGACCATCTCGCCGTCGTCGGCGTTGAACGTCACGTTTTGCACCGCGTGGACCTCGCCGGCGCCCGTGTGAAACGTCTTATCGAGATTCTCCACCTTTAGCATTACTCACTCCTCAAGACTTCGGCGGGACGGATACGAACAATGGATGCGACGGCGACACTCGTGCCGATGGCGGCGATCACAATGGCGAAGACAAACGCGTAGCCGAGGGTTGACCAGCCGACTGACGTGTGCAGCGTGGTCAGCGAACTGTTGAGGTTGGCAAAGCGCAGCCCGCCCCCGCCCGGCGTGGCACCGGCGGGNNCCACTGCCGCCGCCGACAAACCCGCCGGCGCCGCGCACGAAGCCCCCGGGTGTGGCCGCCGGGGTGGTGCCCGAGGCGCTCACCAGAGCCGAGGTAATCGGACTGCTCAGCACGATGCCGAGCACGAAGCCAACGATCGAGCCCAGGATGGTGAACGTGGTCGACTCGGCGATGAACTGGCCGATGATCGTTCGATTCGGTGCACCGAGTGCCTTGAGGACACCGACTTCGCGGCGACGTTCGCGAACGATCATCAGCATGGAGAGCAGGAGGATCAGCGCGGCGCCGATGACCGCGCCAAACAGGGTGTAGGTCGAAATGGTCTTGACCGAGTTGAGCGGTGAGAGTTGGGCCGCCACGGTCGCCTCCGTCGATGTGACGTCGGCCTTTGATCCCAGTTGGGTTTGGATTGCTTTGGTCACGCTCGTCACGTTGTCGATGCTGTTGACGACCACCGTTGCGTTGGTGACTTGTCCCGGCGCCGAGGCCAAGGTCTGCACCGTAGCCAATGGCATCAACAGGTCAGCGTTCGCGAAGGTCGAGCCCGAGTTGTAGATGCCCACCACGGTGATGGTCTTGCCGTACGCCGTGAAAGTCGAGCCGACCGTCAAACCGTTTTTCGTTGCGAGGGCTTTGCCGACGAGTGCCACATCGGCGTGGGATGTGGGGCTAAAAGACGTGCCCGAGGTGAGTCGCTCGGTGCCGCCGCCGTTCGCACCGCCCACCACGGCGTTACCGGGTGAGTTGGTGCCGATCACCCGTATTGGGAGTCCGGTCGCGGCGGAGCCCGCAGATGAACCAGCGCCACCGAAGCCACCAAAGCGCCCGCCGAGCTGGCCGGCGATGGTGGGCGACGTGAGCGTCGTCTGGGTGGATTGGAGCTGTTCGCTGAGCGACTCTTGAACGGCGGAGACGTCTTTCACATTTAAGAGTGAGTTGATCTCCGTGGTGGTGAGGGGCGTGCCGCCGCCATTGAAGCCGAAGAAGCCCTTCGGCGAGACCGTGATCGTGTTACCGCTCGACGCTTTCACCGTGTTGATCTTTGCGGTCACGGCGTCTCGAGCGATCAACATCGAGATCGAGAGTGCGATGACGACCGCCAAGATGACGACGACGCCGACGGTGCGCATGGAGTTTCTAAAGGTGTTGCGAATTCCTCGATCGATCGAGTTCAAAAGTCGTCCTTTCGGGACTAGCCGGTGTCCATCTTGCTGTACGCGTAAAAAGATCCATCAAAAGACGGCTAAGGGTCGCCTAAGAATCTGGGCGATCACTGTATGGTCTCCTCACGTAGAGTCGAAGAGATGAGCGAGATAAACGTGGTGGAAGGGAAGATCCCCTTCGGTGACTATGAGACGTGGTATCGACTCACGGGCGATCTCGCCTCGGCGATGACGCCGTTAGTGATTGTCCACGGCGGGCCGGGCTGTTCACACGACTATTTGGAGAGTCTCGCCGAGATCGCCCGCACCGGTCGAGCGGTCGTGCACTACGACCAAGTCGGTGGGGGACGCTCGACGCTCTTACCAGATGAGGGTCCCGCATTCTGGACGGTTGATCTCTTTTTGGCCGAGCTCGACAATCTGCTTGCGTTTCTGGGTGTCGAACAGCGTTACTTCCTGCTCGGTCAGTCATGGGGAGGCATGTTGGGCGCCGAGCACGCGATACGCCAACCCACAGGGCTAAAGGGCCTCGTACTCAGCAATTCGCCGGCGTCGATGGACTTGTGGGCGAGCGAGGCCAAGATCTTGCGTTCCGAGATGGCCGCCGAACTCGAAGCGGCGCTCGATCGTCACGAAGCCAACGGAACCACCGATGACCCCGAGTACTTGGCGGCGACCCAGGCGTACTACGACGTGCACGTTTGTCGGGTGGTCCCGAATCCACCGGAACTCGTCCGCACCTTTGAGTTCTTAGCTAGGGACTCGACCGTCTACAACACGATGAATGGTGCCAATGAGTTCTTTTGTATCGGCACGCTGCGCGACTGGAGCGTCGTAGATCGAGTGAAGGCCATCACCGCGCCGACGCTCCTGCTCTCGGGACGTTTCGACGAAGCAACGCCCGCTACGGTGCAGCCGTTCTTTGACCATATTCCCGATGTGCGCTGGGAGATTTTCGAGAACTCCAGTCATATGCCATTAATCGAAGAGCCCGCGAGGTA
>PKWA01000122.1 GCA_003131665.1 Acidimicrobiaceae bacterium | reverse complement strand
CGCCAGGTGAGGGCGCCTTCACTGACCAAAAAGAGCAGCGCGGCGAAGACCGTGAGCGAAAAGACCAGGATCTCGACGAGGCCGAAGGCGCCGAGTTGGCGAAAGACGACCGCGAAGGGGTACATGAAGACGACCTCAATGTCGAAGATCACAAAGATCATCGCAACGAGGTAAAAACGCACCGGGAAACGCTGGGGCGGTTCGACTTCGGGGACAATCCCACACTCGTAGGGCGCTAGTTTCGCGTCCGTGGGACGCTTGCGCGGCGCGAGCTTGGCTGAAGCAAACAACGAACCCGCCGCGAACAAAACTCCGAGGATGAGGATCCCAAGTATTGATAAGTACTGGTCCACGCTCATCATTTCTACCAGACGAAACGAGGCCCTCTGGCCGGCTCGGACCCTCGTCGCACGACGTAGGCTTGGCGCGTGAAAAGCCTCGACGAAGTTGTCGCCNNTCGTCATCGTCGGCGGCGGCCCCAGCGGCTCGGCGTGCGCCTACTGGCTGGCCCAGGCGGGCTGGTCGGTCTGTCTGATCGAAAAGAAGCACTTTCCCAGAGAAAAGACCTGCGGCGACGGACTGACCCCGCGCTCGGTCCACCAACTGAGCGAGATGGGACTCGAGGGCATCGTGGCGGCGAACGGCCATCGCTACCACGGACTACGCGCTTTTGGTTTTGGCGCCTCGCTCGAGATGAACTGGCCCGAACATCCCGTCTTTCCGAACTACGGCTACACCATCACGCGCTTTAATCTCGACGGACTCGTCGCCGAACACGCAGAAAAGTACGGCGCGGACGTGTTGAACGGCGTCGAGGCGCTCGATCTGCTCGAACCCTCACCCACCGAGCACGCACTCAGTGGCGCCTCGGGCGTCGTCGTCAAANNCTGGGACGAGAGCTCGGCGTCACGCGCAACCGCGACTGGCCGATGGGTATGGCGCTACGCGGGTACTACACCAGTGATCGCTCCGAGGAGCCCTGGATCGACTCGCACTTAGATATCCGCGACACGAACGGTGAGGTCGTGCCGGGCTACGGATGGATCTTTCCCCTGGGCGACGGACGAGTCAACGTCGGCGTCGGACTGCTCTCCAACAGCGGCGCGGGCAAGGGCGTCAACACCACCAAACTCCAGGAGTACTTCGTCGCCCAGGCGGGTGACGCGTGGGGCCTCAACGACGAGACCTGTTTAGGTCCCCCGACGGGCGGACGGTTGCCGATGGGTCTTTCGATTGGCCCGCGGGTCGGGCCCAACACGCTCACGATCGGCGACGCCACGGGCATGGTCAATCCCTTCAACGGCGAAGGCATCGCGTACGGCTACGAATCGGGCCGTCTGGCGGCGGGCGTGCTCGGTGAGGCGCTGCTCGCCAACGACCCGTCGGCGCTCTCGCTCTACGACGAGCGACTCGAGGCGGCCTACGGCGACTACTTCAAGGTGGCGCGCGCGTTCGTGCGCGTCATCTCCGAGCCCCGGATCCTCTCGGTCTGCGTGGGCACAGGACTTCGAGTGGCGCCACTCATGAGAGAGCTGCTTACGATCATGGCCAACTTAATGAGCAACGACGCGAAGGGCCCGGCCGAACTGGGATACCGCGCCCTGCGACGCCTGGCCGACGTCGTGCCCGAGCGGGCCTATCAGTTGTTACTTCAAGAGTCCAACGCCTAGGCGCTTACGCGGCCTGGGACGTCGAGGACGTCATGCGCGAGAGCAGCGTATTGATGATATTCGAGAGAAAGCCCTTCGCCTTGGCGAACGATCCGACCAGAGCGCTCAAGGTGACCTCGTAGTGGCCCTTGGTCGTGATGGCCATCACGAGGTTGAGACCTTTCGTCACGCCGGGAACCGACAGGGCCACGACGCCGCCGCGCGACCATCCACTCAGAAAAGTCGTCGGGCGCCAGTTCGTCGCGACGTTGCTCGCGAGGTTCGAGAGTCCGTAGCCCGAGAGGATGAGCGCGGCGCTCGAGGTCGCGAAACACGAACCGAACTTGGTCATCGACATCTCGGCGGTGTCGCGGCTCACCATGGTGGTGGTGCGGTAGTACTGCGCGGTCGAGGCGAGCTCGATTCCTCCGAGTGAGTTGGTGTTAAAGATCGGCGAGGACACCTGGTAGTCCGGCACTTGGCCGGCGGCGCCGTAGACGCGGTCCTTCGCGTTGGTAATGCCCATGCAACTTTGAAAGAGCGCCGCAGACTGGTCGAAGCTCGAGTTCTTCGGAGGCGCGGTGGTCGTCGTTGAGGTGTAGACCTGGCCCCCGGGCGGTACGAGATACGACAAGATCGACGTCGACGACGTGTACCAACCACTCGGCAGGTCGTTCAAGGTCAGATTCACCGACTTGACGTCGGCCAGCTCTTGTGCGTCGGGATTTGCCCGGGTGAAGTAGGCGGCGATGCCACCGGCGAACGAGGCCAAGAGCACGGCCGCCACGACCACGACGACACCCAACTTGCGCCGCCGATGAGTGACGGCCCCACCATGTTCGAGCACCACTGTGCGCATCGACTCATAGTCAGTCAGCTCGCGATGACGCCAGCAGTAGCGAACGTCGTTGACCGTGGCGAAAAAGGCCATCTGGCTCGAGAATTTCACCAATTCGAGATTCCCCAGTTCACTCCACGGCGTCTGCCACGCGACCGGCGGAATGCCCGCGAGCTGGGTCAGCGTTGTGTCGTCAATTAGGAGCACGACCGGCGAGGTCGGCCCGTTGGGCACAAAGCTCGGTTTGACCGACCAGTCTTCGCTGCGCAACAAGCTCATGTGACCACGGCCTTGGCGGCCTCGGCGGCGACGCTGACCGTTCGTTCGAGGTCGGCACGAGTGTGGGCTAGCGAGACGAAGAGAATCTCGTAGGCACCGGGGGCCAGCGCGACGCCGCGCTTTAACATTGCGTGGAAGAATTTGGCGTAGAGACCGTTCTCACAGAGCACCTTCGCCTCTTGGAAGTTTGTGGGCGCCGACACTTCGTCGGGCGCGAGATACAGACCCATGAGAGCGCCGACGCTGGGCGCCAGCGCAAAAATCCCCGCCTCTCGGATGGCGGACTGCAACTCGCACGCAAAGTTGGTGACTCGCTCGCTCAATATCGCGAGATCGTCCGGCTTTACAAGCTCGAGGACGGCGACGCCCGCGGCGGTGGCCAGAGGATTGCCCGACAGGGTGCCCGCTTGGTAGACCGGGCCTTCGGGCGCGAGCGACGAGAGAATCACTTTTGATCCGCCAAAGGCGCCGACCGGCAGTCCTCCGCCGATGACCTTGCCAAAACACCAGAGGTCGGGTGAAACGTGAAAGTACTCTTCGGCTCCGCCTTGGGCCAAGCGAAAGCCCGTGATGACTTCATCGAAGATCAACAGCGCGCCCACCCGGTCACACTCCGCGCGAAGGCCTTCTAAGAATCCCGGCAACGGGGCGACGAGGTTCATGTTCGCGGCGACCGGCTCAACCAGCACCGCGGCGATCGAGTCATCCAACGTGGGCACTTCGTTATAGGGAGCAACCAGGGTGTCTTGTACGGCGCCCGCCGTGACTCCGGCCGAGCCCAGCAGCCCCATCTGCGCGACGCCGCTGCCTCCGGCGACGAGCAGCGCGTCGGAGTGTCCGTGGTAGCAGCCCTCGAACTTCACGATCTTGTCGCGGCCCGTATGCCCCCTCGCGAGTCGAACCGCACTCATCACGGCTTCGGTGCCCGNNCGAGAGGTCATCGCTTCCGCGAGCAGAACCTCGCCCGCGGTGGGCGCGCCAAAGGTCGTGCCCATAGTGGCGGCCTCTTGCAAGACGGCAACGACGGCCGGGTGAGCGTGACCGAGCAACGAGGCGCCGTAGGACTGCACGTAGTCGA
>PKWA01000103.1 GCA_003131665.1 Acidimicrobiaceae bacterium | reverse complement strand
CACCTGGACCGTTGGCTTCACGACATCCGCCTCCGGGGGCCTCTCGGGGGCTTCGAATGACACGATTGACGTCTATTTCCCTAACAACTTTGCCTTCGCGTCAGACTCGCCGGTGATCACCTTTTCGGGCAACTTCACCGGCGACTGTGGGTCGTCAAGTACCCCGGGTTCGGAATTCGGAGAAGACGTCACTATCAGTTTGGGTGGGTCCTGCGCGCTCGCAGCGTCCACGTCAGCCTCGCTCACCATCGACGGCGTCACCAACCCGAGCGCCAACAGCTATACCGGCACGGTCGTGACCACCGAGGACGCGGCGCCCACCACGAGTTCGTCGTTCACGATCACCGC
Source organism: Acidimicrobiaceae bacterium (assembly GCA_003131665.1). Taxonomy (GTDB): domain Bacteria; phylum Actinomycetota; class Acidimicrobiia; order Acidimicrobiales; family RAAP-2; genus RAAP-2. Next base: position 3,108 of record PKWA01000103.1, on the reverse strand, counting down.
GCCCGTGAGTTCTCCAACCTGCCCGCCCGGCACCGAATTGGTGACCGCAACCGGAACCTGTCAGGACGTGCCGGTGATCACCGCGGTCCCGCCCGACCCGTTCCGCTCGACGGTGGTGGCCACTCCGACGCAGGTTATCGCCGAAGGTACGGTAACGTCCCCGTCGCTCTCGACGGCGGTAGCAAGTTCCTCGAAGGTGGTCGCCGACGGCACCACGAAGTCCACGATCACCGTCACGCTGCTCAACGGGCAGGGAATCCCGATTGCCGGTGACGCCGTGACTCTGACGCCGACCGCGGGATCCTCACTGATCAGCGCACCGTCGGAGTTTTCGAATTCGGCGGGCGTCGTCACCTTTACCGTCACCGATACCGCTGCTCAGTCGGTCACGTACACCGCGACCGACACGACGGTAGGGGTCACCCTCATCACGACGCTTACCGTCACCTTCTCCGCGGGCCCGGTGTCCCCATCGGTCTCAACGGCGGTTGCATTTTCGCCGCCGAACGGGGCCGAATCCACCGTCACTGTCACTTTGCTCGACGCGTACGGCAACCCAGTCGTCGGTGACTCCGTCAGCCTGACGCCTACGACAGGAACCGAAGTGATCAGCGCACCGTCCGGGCCATCGAATTCGGCGGGCGTCGTCACGTTCACCGCTACCTACCCCGGAGGCGACGCGGGGGTGATTACGTACACCGTGACCGATTTGACGGAGGGGGTCACCCTCACCGCTCAGCCAACCGTCGACTTCAGCGGGGCACCCACGGTCACGAGCGTCTCGCTGAGCTTTGGCAATAGCCAAGGCGGCGACAACATAACAATCAACGGGTACGACTTCGACACGACGGTCGGGAACACCACCGTAACGCTGCAGGGTCAGCCTCTGCTGAATGTAGTCGTCGTCAGCGCCACACAGATCACGGGCACCACGCCACCGAGTGAGAGCGTTCCGACCGCCGGACCGGCCGACATCGTCGTGACGACGCTCTCGGGCGCGGGCACGCTGCCCGGCGGTCCCGGCGGCTTCACGTACGAAGATCCGCCAACGGTGTCGGGCGTTACCTCAACCATCGGCCCACTCACCGGCGGCACCGACACGATAATCACCGGCACCGGGCTCAACTACGCAACTTCGGTGAGCTTTGCGCCGACCGGTACGACTACGTACATACCTGCGAGTTTCACAATTCTTAACTCGACGACGATCGATGCCGTGACTCCGGCTGGCTTGAGTGCCGGGATTTATGACGTGTACGTCGGGGTCGCCGACCCCACCATCGCGATGGGCATGCTGACCGGCGGGTTCGCCTACACCTCAACGGCGAGCCCGACCTACTCGTCCGCGATCACCATCACGCTGATCGACGCGACCGGCAGTCCAGTCGTCGGCGATTCCGTGAGCCTCACCGCGAATTCGGGATCCTCAGCGATCAGCGCAGCGTCGGAGACGTCGAATTCGGCAGGCGTCGTCACCTTCACCGTGACCGATACTACCGCGGAGTCGGTCACCTACACGGCGACCGACACGACCGCGGATGTCCCCCTCGCGGATGAGCCAACCGTCATCTTCGCCCCGTTCGACGCAGCAAATATCACCGCACTGCCCCCTGACGCGGCGACAATCTTTACCGGGTCGACGACGTCCAACACAGTGAGCGCGATAGCGCCGACGAGTGTCGCCACGCCCACGGGCGCAAGTCCGAGCGCGACAGTGACTGTCCCCACGGGTGCGTTGCCCGCAGGAGCCACCGTCTCGCTGACGGCGGCCGACCCGAGTGACGGGAACTCTTACCTTAATTCCCAGGGTTACGACTCGTCCCAGGCCTATGTGCTCGGCTTCGCCGTCACCTGGACTCCTGCTGGCACAGCGGACGCGCCCATCACGCTTACTATCTCCGACCCCGGCATCGTGGCCGGCGACGCGGTCTATGAGATGACCTCCTCTGGGCTTGTTCAGGTCGGAACCGCAACCGCGGATGGCGAAGTGACGATCACCTTCACCAACGACCCCGCCTTCCTTGTGACCGCGCCGCGCTTGCACCCATTGGGGTACGTGTTAGCGACCGCAAACGGCACACTCTTCGGCTTCGGAAAGACGACCGGATCGGGGAAGGTTGCGACCGACACGCTCCACGCACCGGTCGTTGCGGCCGCCGCTGACTTCGAGGCTCGCGGTGGCGTCCTCGTCGACGCGCACGGTGCCGTTCTCAACTACGGCGACGTCGCCTACCACGGCTCGCTCACAGGTCGCCGTATTCAATCGCCGATTACGGCGGTCGCCGTGACGCCGAAGGGCAACGGCTATCTGCTCGTCAGCGCAGGTGGCGCCGTGTACGCCTTTGGCGATGTCATATTGCACGGCTCGCTGGTAGGTCGCCAGCTGGCATCTCCGATCGTCGCGGTGGCACTGTCGCCGGACGCGAAGGGCTACCTGCTCGTCGAGTCGAACGGTACCGTGTTCGCCTTTGGCGACGAGAAAGCATTCCCGATCCACGGTGGCAAGACCAGTTCGCCGGTCGTCGCGATAGCGACGTCGTCAAGCGGACAGGGCTACCTGTTCACGACGGTGACGGGCAAGGTGTTCGCGCGGGGCGACGTCAAGAGCTACGGCGACCTTTCGGGCAAGTCGATCGCCTCGAAAATCGTCGGTATTGTCTTCAGCCCGGATCAAAAGGGCTACGTTCTCATCGCCTCGAACGGCGTCGTCTACCGCTTCGGTGACGCGAAGACGTTCGCGCCGACCACAAAGCAACCGAAAGCCCCAGTGATCGCCGCCGTGTAGTAGGAAACGCTGTACCATCGTTTGAACGAGACAGATTCACGATTGGACCGTCTTAGCTCACCAGTTGTGGACGCAACTAATAGCCGCCTTGGCCGTGTCGCACGGAGTCAGGCGTGACGACAATGGTGAGGCACGCCGTTTGCCGCTCCCCTAAACAGACTTGCGCTGCTTCGCCGACATCCAGGGTTCCTTGTCAGCCGTGTGGGTGACGGCGCGCGCAGCGTCAAGTCGGCCGTTCGGGCGCATATGTACGGTGACAATCCAGACGTTTCGGGTGTCGGTATCACCTATCGCACATGTTGTTTGACCTAGACCCCGTTTGC
>PKWA01000114.1 GCA_003131665.1 Acidimicrobiaceae bacterium | reverse complement strand
CCGTCCATGCCCGGCATCATCACGTCCAGCAGCACGATGTCCGGTCGGGTGCTCGTCATGAGTTGTCGGGCCTGGGCCAGATTGCTCGCGCCAAGCACCACGAAGCCCTCAACGGTGAGGCCAATGTTGAGGGCCTCCTGGTAGCTCGGCTCGTCCTCGACGACCAGCACGACGCTGCGGCCCTCGGGGCTAAGCACGTTGTCCGCTCGCTCCCATGATGGTGGCGTTGTGTCGTAGGGCGACACGCTGGCGAAGTCTCAGGAGGGTGTGAAGTCGTTCGCGTGCCACATGGCCAACGTAAGAAGCCCGGGTTACCGCACGGTGAAAAGGGGGCGACCGGAAGGTAGAAAATGGATGAAACTTCGTGAGAACTGGCCCCCAGCACCGTTTAACCTCCTGTTTTACTCTGTAGTCGAGAGTTCACCGAAGGGGACGCATGAACGAAACCATGACGACGGTAAGTCGCGACGAGCACGTTTGGTCCTTTGACGCGCAACGTGAGCCCTTCGTGATCGTCGATTCAGGCGCGTTGATTGAGATTGAGACCTGGGACTGCTTCACCGGACAGGTGCAGAACGAAGGCGACACGCTCGAAAAGATCGACCTCAGTCGGGTGAACAGTGCGACCGGACCAATTGGCGTGCGCGGCGCCGAGCCCGGTGACTCGCTGTCGGTGACCCTGATCGACATTCGTCCCGGACCCCAGGGCGCGGCCATGTGCATCCCCGGCTGGGGTCAACTCATTCACCAGGTGCATTCGCCCACGACGCGCATCTTCAAGGTCGCTGATGGCGTTGTGACCATGAACGAGCGCGTGTCATTCCCCGTGCGACCAATGTTCGGCGTGATTGGTGTATCACCCGAATCGGGTGACATATCCACTTTCTTTGCCGGGCGCCACGGCGGCAACATGGACGACCACATCAACGGCATCGGGGCGACGATCCATTTGCCGGTGTTTCAGAGCGGCGCACAACTCGCCATCGGCGACATGCACGCGTCGATGGGCGACGGTGAGATCTCGGGCACCGGGGTGGAGATCGGCGGTACCGGCCTGATCAAGGTTGAGCTCATCAAGCGAAAACAAAGCCAGTGGCCGATCACTGAGACCGAGGCGGCGTTCTTCACCCACGGCACGTCGCCCGACTCCATTGACGACGCGTTGCAACACGCCTGCGAGGAGGCGTTCAAGATTCTCGTGGACGAGTGGAGCTTCTCTCGAGAGGACGCGTTCATCTTTCTGTCGGTCGCGTGTGATCTCGGAATTGCGGCGTACTACCACCCCTCGCCGGGGTGCGTCACTGCGCGGCTACGAGTACCGAAACTTCCTTCGAACCCGGCCCCGTTTCGGCCCTAACTGTTCAGAATGAAGCCCTCGTACATCGTGGAAGCGCCCAGGTAACTGCCGGTCGCGGTACAGGTGTTGGTCGAGACGCACACGACCGAGTAGACGCCGCCGTCGACGCCGACCGACGTCGCGGCTCCGGGCAGAATCACCTCGGTGCCGCGCTGCCACGTGCCGTTGGTCTCGGTAACGACGAGTGCTTGATAGATACCCGTGCGGTCCAAGTACGCCGCGCCCGCTCGACAACTGCCCACGCGCGGGCACGAGATCGCCACGACCCCACCGTTCTTTCCGGCTTGTTGGGCGCCACTGGGGAGCGCCAGGGCCACGGCGCTCTTCCACGCTCCGGCGTTTTCGTTCTCGAGAAATCCCTCGAACTGTCCGGCGCCGTTCTCGTACTGCCCACCCAGGCTGCAGTTACCCGACGTAGCGCACGCGAGTCCTTGAAAGCCGTAGAGAAAGACGTGGGGATTGGTCGCGGCGTTCGACGGCATCACGAGCTCTTGGGCGCGGGGCCACTGTCCGCCCGACTCGGTGGCGCTCAGTCCCTCCACGGCGCCGGTGTTGGTGTTGTACGTGCCCAAGACCGCGCAGTTGGATCTCTTCACGCACGCCACTTCACTCAAGCTGGCCCCCGCGTACGCACTCGCATTGGCGGGCAGCGTCAGGGTGACGCCGCGCGACCACGCGCCGTTCACCTGATCAACGAGGAGACCTTGGCCCACGTCGTTGACGTCGATGAACGACCCTACGGCGACGCAGTTACTCGCCGACGAACAGGAGATCTGACCCATGGTGACGTAGGGATCGGAGTTCGTGCTCGACGTGACTGATATCTCGGAGGCGTTCTGCCACGATCCGCCAACCTCGTCGACGACGAATCCCACGCTGCGCGGCGTCGGGGTGGCGTTGTCGAGGTAGCTGCCCACCGCGCTGCAACTCCCCGATGACATGCACACAACCGAGCGCACCAACGCTGTTTGGCCCGTCCCCAACGCGTTCACCGGCAGTGACACTTCCTTCGCGGTCGACCACTTCTGGTTGACCTCATTGGCGACGAATGCCTGGATGTTCAACGCGCTGTCCTGGTAGCTACCTACGACCGCGCAGTTGCCGATCGCGCCACACGACAGTCCATAGACCGTCAGGCCCGGATTGGCGGCCGCATTCGCCGGCGCTACCAGGGTGGTGGGTTTCGTCCACGTACCATTCACCTCGTTGAGCACCATGCCCTCCACGGTGCCGTTGGCGGAGCTGTAGGCGCCACCGGCCTCACAGTTGCCGGCCGAGACGCACGAAAGGGTCGGAAGATATCCCGCCGGAAGTCCCGTCGCGCCCGCCGGTAATGCGGCCTGTTTCGCCTTCGTCCACGCAAAGGTGGCGCTCGCTGACGCGGATACCACGCTCGAGAGTGTCACCAGCGTCGCGATCACGATCGCGGTGCGTAGTGGCTTCATCGGTCGCGCTCCAGTGTCGAGAGTGTCACTTGGCGGACACCCCGGCTCGTTGCGGCGATGGGTTGAACCGCCGCGTCGGTTCGAGTATCAGTTTAGGAGGTGACGACGGGCCAATAAGTTCGCCACCACGTGGCGCGGATTTATTCGAAGGGCTAAGACGGGGGATAACTGGTAAGGACGGTGGTGGAGAGTCGCCGCGGGTCGCTCGACGTGAGGCGCGTGTATCGCTCGTCACGAACGCGCCACGCCCACAGCGTGACAGGCTCTGCCTTCCAGTGGCCACTCACGCAGGTCGGCGAGCAGTCATTCCACGTGATCTGTCCTGTGGCGTACGCGGTGGCGTCGCCCCAGTCGCTCCAGCGAAGTTCCTTCAACATCGAGTTGGCGTCGGCGCACGAGAGAACGAGCGACGATGGCTTCACGCCTACTTTGTTGGTACACAAGATGTCCATGCGAACGGCACTCGTCAACGCTCTGGACTGTTGCAGCGACACGGCGGACGTCACACCGGCCAGCACGACGAGCGCCCCGACTAACACGAGAGGAACGATGCGACGCATGCGCTCAGTGTAAACACTGACCACGCGACGCTCGTCGCCACGAGCGTCTCGTCGGGACTGTCGTCACGTGACCTAGGGCAACGGTCCTAGTTCGGTACGTCGACAATGCGACAAGGGATATTGGAGTTCTCGTTAATCCAGTAACTCGCACAAATCCGGTGATAGCCGTCGGCGATGACCAGTGAACGACTCTTGGTCAATTTGCCTCTAACGAGCAGCACGGGCGAGAGTTTGTGCCCGGCTTTGACCTGGGCCAAGTCCTTCGCCACGTGGGCGTTGTCTTTTTGGAGCAGTCGGAGACTGCTCGCTCGCAGAAGATCCTTGGCTTGATAGATAGCCGAGGGCGCCACCTTCAGACGCTTCATCAGTTGATCGGCCAACGTCGGCTCGCAGATCAAACTGAGATACGTCGCGGCGGCCGGAAAATCGTGCTCGTCGGGCTCTAACTTCCAGTGTTCGCTGTGCATGGCGCCTCCTTCAGGTGAGCCTAGGTGAGTCACAGAGGTGGCGAAAGTGAGTCATCCACGGGCTTGAGCGTTACGGGTTTCGCGACAGCGCCTCGACACAGATTTCGATGATTGCTTGAATAGTTGCGATTTTTCTGCGAGATATCTCAGCAGGTTCGACGCGCGAGGCGACCGTGATCGAGGTCAAACTGTTTTATAGTTGAAGGTAATCGCGAGGGTCTGGAAGAGTTGGTGGCTGTCCAGGTGGGGCGTGGCGAGGGTACCGAGAGATGCCGACACTCTGAGGCAGAAGACCCCGAAGGGAATACATGAATCGAATGGTGAGAGACATTGTGGCGAGTGCCGTGGTGGTGGCCATGGTGGTGGGCGTCTATCTCATCGCGCGCCCCTCCAACGATCTTCCGGCCAGTGCCGCGTCGACCACCAAGACGACCATTCCCGTGACCGAAACGGGCTTCTATCTCGCGGTCGGCGCGTCGTCGTCGCTTGGGTTTCAGCCCACGGGCATCCTTCACCACAACGGGCGTCGTACGCCTGACGGGTACGCCAACGATCTCGTCTTTATCGAGGGCTACCAAGGGGTCGATCTCACGCTGGACCAAGTCGGCTGTCCTGGCGAGACGGTCGAGACGATTCTCAATTTCAAGGTGGCCGACCACTGTTACACGCTGCCCAAGACACAGATGACCCAGGCCGAGGTGTTCTTGAAGGCCAACCAAGATGAGGCCGGCGTCGTCACAGTCGATCTCGGGTTTAACGACATTCGACTGTGCCTCTGGGATAAGCCGGTGGATGAAGCGTGCGTCAATAAATCGATCGCCGCCATTCAAGTCGATATGCCCAAGGTCCTCAGTGACCTGAAAGCTGCCGCGGGACCGCACGTGCGGTTCATCGGCCTCGAGTACAACGACCCCTTTCTCTCTCGTTACCTCTGGGGCGCGACGGGCGCCGCGTACGCCACGGAGTCACTGGTCGCCATGGATCGTCTCAACGCCGTCCTCGACCAGATCTACGTCNNATTTCGATACCGACGTCACGACTCGGGTCGCGGCGCCCAACGGCGGGGTCATTCCCGAAAACGTGGCGGTGGCCTGCGAGATGACCTGGATGTGTTACGCCGCTCCCTTTGGTCCCGATGACCACGCCAACGATGCCGGCTATTCTCTCATCGCCCAGGCGATTGCCGCGGTGCTACCCAAGTCGTGGTGAGTCGAGCTATCGCGTCAACGCGACCGAGGTTCGGCGAGGTTCGTTAGGGAGATCCTCGAAGGAGGTCTCGGCGCTTGGTGTACTCGTCGGCGTCAATGTCTCCACGGGCGAATCGCTCGTCCAATATCCGTAGCGCGTCCGAACTCTGCTTCGACGGCGGGCTCGCGCCGGGAGAGAGTTCGTGTCGGTGGGTGTGGCCGTTCTGGCGCATCAGTGAGCTCACGATCCACACGACGACGCACACCGCGATGAGCAGTAGTAAGAGTGCAAAAAAGCCTCTGCCCCATCCCATATCCGGGCCCTGGTTCCTAAATGGCATCAAGTGCTCCTTTTGCATATTGCCTACCCTCAGTACTAAGTCACGTGACGGAACATTGCAAGTTCAGACGGGCCTATCCCCGTGATTCTTACGACATTCTTGCTATTCGATGAGCTGACCTGTCAAACGCGCCATTGGCGACTAGTCGCGCGGCAGCTTCGTGAGCTCAGGACTTACGTCGACGTCGGCGCGAATCCAGCGCTCGTTAACATTCGCCGCAGGTCGAGCACCTCTTGGGCGTTGACGTCCTTATGCTTGGGCCGCTCGAGAGACTCCGTCACCGTGCCCAGGGTCAGCGAATATTTGCCGTCGCGCTTCTCTTCGACCGTGCCGATCGCCGCCATGAGTGAGAGGACGTCCTTCCACTCCAAGTTGTGGTTCACCGGGTGTTGAAAAACCTTGGCCAAGGTTGTGCGGTGATGGTTGCTGAGATGTACCGGCTCGGATTCGCTCGACATGGTGAGTCCTCTCGTCACTTCGAGACTAACGCCAGTGAACTTATGGCTTTTCGGTCACCCTCCGGGTCGCCTTAGTGGCCGTCGTCCCTTTGCAGCGCGGGTGTGATGTTGGTGCGAAGGCCGGGCACGAGGCGCCTGACGCCCGAGAGCGCACTCCAGAGTCCAAGAACCATCAAGAGCCCCGCGAGGACGAGCGTGGGCGGCAAAGTATTTGAGGAAGGGAAGAGTCCGCCACCCATGTTGTGACTCAAGAACTGGGGCGCGTAGACGGCTTCGCTAGCCCACCACGTCACTGTCCCGACGGTGACCATCGCCATCGAGAACGTCACGACGAGGGCCGTGTTGGACAGAACGAGGAGCGTTCTACGTGACAGTTCGAGTTGACGGGTCACCGATATCACCGTCGAGGTGACGGTGACGATTGCCGCCGCGAGGGCCACACTGCATAGGAGAAAGACCACCTCGTAGACCGCCAATCCGCCGTTGCGTTGGTGGTTGCTCAAAAATTGTGCCCATATGGTCATCGCGCTCGTGAGGAGAAGGGCCAGCGAAAGGACGCTGACGCTTCGCAGTACGGAACGTCGAACGCGAGACCAGCCGGCGTTGCGCAAAAGACCGAGTAGCGCCGGGAACACGAACAGCCCGGCTGATAAGACCAACACCATCCCCGCCGCGCCTGCCCAGTGCACCGCGCGGTCACCGATGCTCGCCAACGTGCGGTGAGATGAGTCGATCGACACTCCCCAGTGCTCGGTGCACTTTGCGAACATCGCACCCGCCACCATGAAGAGCGACCAGCCACACAGGACGAGTTGCGATCCGCTGAGCAAGCGATCGTTGGAACTCGCTGGTACACCGACGAGTCCGGTCTCTCGCGCCCTTTCGACCAGGCCCGCCCTGGCAATCGAAGCTTGCGCGCGCCGGGACATGTCCTGGGCGTACGAATCTTCCAAGAGGGCCGAGAAGCCTTCACCGTAACGGGCTCGCCAGTCGCGGGGATACCAATGGAGTAGCCGCTCGTAGCTCTTGGGTTTACTCATCGGATTACTCCAGGGACGGCGGGAGTTGGTCGAAGCCGTGGGCTCGAGCGGCGCGAGCGAAGGCGCTTCGCGCCTTCGTCGGCGAGTAAACGCATCTCCTCTACTGCCGTGGCGAGAGCGGCGCGTCCGCTGGACGTCACTCGATAGGGCTGACGGCGATCCGGGCTCGGCGTAGGAGCGATCAGTCCTCGTTCTTCGAGCCGTGCGATTGCTCCGTAGAGGGTTCCCGGGCCAAGGGAGATTCCGGAGAACTCTTCGATGTCCTTGGTCAGCGCGTACCCGTGCTTGTTCCCCGAGGCGAGGCTGGTCAAGATGAGAACCGCGGGTTCGTTGTGGCGCCCGAGGTCGTTAGGCGCACTTCTCGTTCGTTTGGACATGCGAGCAACAGTACTACGTCCCACGTACTATTACCACGCCTCAATAGCAGCGAAACCTCGCGGTGGCTCTGACGATGGCCACGCTCGGGGGTACCACTCGTGGCTTGGCGCTCGCCGCGAGAATTGGCGATTCCGTCGGATTCATGAGGTCATGGGTGTGCACTTTGTAGCGGGCGTATGACCGCCGGGGTAGACGTGAATTGGTACTATCAACGTGGAGCGATGAGGCCCGCCCATAAAAGCGCCGCGAAACTTTCGGCTAATGGCATCTACCAGCAGGATTCGTCAGCTGGTAGGGCCGGTTCTCCGTACCCCTGCCATGTCAGGAGGTATCGATGAACGTTTATTACATATTGGCAATCTGGATCGGCATGGCGCTCGTGGCGTCGTTCATCAGTATTCGCGTGGGCATCTCGGTCGCGTTGATCGAGATACTGGTCGGCGCGGTGATGGGCAACATTCCGGGCATTCAAGAACACGTTCAACAGACGGACTACACCACGTTGCTTGCGGGCGTCGGCTCGATTCTGCTGACGTTTCTCGCCGGCGCCGAGATCGATCCCGTCTCACTTCGCCGACATTGGAAGGCCAGCCTCTCCATCGGCGCTGCTTCCTTCGCGTTGCCGTTAGTGGGGGCGTTTTGCTACACGCGGTTCTTCTTGGACTGGAATCTGCACGCGGCGGAGATTGCCGGTATCGCGCTCAGCACGACGTCGGTGGCGGTGGTCTATGCCGTAATGGTCGAGACCGGACTCAATCGACACGACATCGGCAAGTTGATCCTGGCCGCGTGTTTTGTGACCGATCTGGGCACGGTGCTCGCGCTGGGCGGACTGTTCGCGAACTACGGGTGGTTGCTGTTGGTCTTCGTCGCCGTTACCGCGGTCACTTTGTATTTCTTCCCGCGGATCTTGCGTTGGACGGTGAGGAATCTCGGCCATCGCGTGAGTGAACCCGAGATCAAATTGATCTTTGTCGTACTGCTCGGTCTCGGGGGACTCGCGACGGCCGCGGGCAGCGAAGCGGTGCTGCCGGCCTACATCGCAGGACTGGTCGTGGCGGGCGTGTTCATGAACGATCGCGTGATCTTGGAGCGAATCCGCACCATCGCGTTCGCCCTCTTGACGCCCTTTTTCTTCCTGCGCGCGGGTACCCTCATTTCGGCCTCCGCGCTCATTACCGGGGCCGGGGTGATCGGCGCGCTCTTCGCGGTGAAGATGGTGACAAAATTCCTCGGCGTCTGGCCGACGTCGACGTACTTTCGCCTGCCCAAGCGGGAGCGGGCGTACACGACCTTGCTCATGGCGACGGGCCTGACGTTCGGGTCGATCGCGGCCCTGTTCGGTCTCACCCACAATCTGATTAACGAAGCTCAGTACACGGAGTTGGTGACGGTGGTCATTCTCTCCGCCTTCGTGCCCACGCTGATCGCCCAGCAGTTCTTCCAGCCCGCCGCCGGTGGCAGCGAGCAGCAAGAGGCACTCGGCGAGGAGGACCTGTCGATCATCCGCCACCGGGACGCCACGAGATCGCCGGACGACCGGCCAGCGCCATGAAGGCGGGCCGGTGGCGGCGGAAGACATCTGCCGCCACCGGCCGCCGGGCCGGCCCGNNGGCCAGGCCAGGCTCAGTGCCGCGAGCCTGCAGACCCTGACATCCCGGCTGGCAACGCTGAACGAGGTGCTGGCCGAGGGCGCAGCCCAGTTCAGGTTCTCCTCGCCGCAGCCTGACTTCGCCGGGCACCAGCTGTGCACGCCGCAGCCGTATGTGCAGGGACTGGGCGCGGCGGCCCCGTTTCACCCGACTGTCCTTGGCCAGCTCGCCATTGCCCTCGCCGACCAGGCAGCCGTGCACCTGCCCGGCGCGTAGCTCCTCGCCCCGCCCGGCAATAAAGGCGGCGACATGAATGTAACTAATGAGAGCGGCGTTACAACCGGGACTATCGTTACTTGAGTGGGAATCGATCACGAGGTTGTATTCTGATGNNTATCTGTTCGGTAACTATTTACGCGCTGAGCACCGTGACGTACTGTTCGGAGTGGGCCAGTCCGTTAGCGGGAAATCGGGCGATCGTGGCAGGAGCCTGACGATGAAGTCACTACCGCGGATCCTCTTGATCGTTCCCGGACTGCTAATCGGCTTACTGGTACCTGCTGTCATTGCCGCGCCCAAGAATGCTCCGGCCGGAGCTATCGGCATGATCGGNNTCGGTTGTGATGGTCCACCGCGGTGCGCGGCTCACGCTGGTCAACGACTCGCACGTGGTTCACGTGATCGGCCCTGGCCGTAATACCGCCATCATCAGCCCCGAACGCGGGGTGCCGATGACCGGCTTTCATCTCATGCAGACGAACGATGTCTTCACGACGGGGCGGTGGATGACGATAGGCACGTTCTACCTCACCTGTTCGGTCCACCCCGGGATGACTCTCAAAGTCGTGGTCATCCGCTGACCACGGCATCCGCCGGATTGGCTCTCGAGCATTCGGAGAGGAGGTAGCCATGAGGTCTCTTATCAGCAGCGTCAAGCACGCCCGCTATGT
>PKWA01000008.1 GCA_003131665.1 Acidimicrobiaceae bacterium | reverse complement strand
GGCCATCCGGAGGTCTATATCTTGGCCCTGCCGTTCTTCGGCATGGTCACCGAGATCATCGCCGTCTTCTCGCGCAAACCGGTCTTTGGCTACAAGGGCATGGTCTTTGCCACCATCTCCATCGGGGCGCTTTCGTTGGGTGTGTGGGCGCACCACATGTTCACAACCGGCGTCGTGTTGTTGCCCTTCTTTTCCATCATGAGTCTGTTGATCGCGGTGCCCACGGGCATCAAGATGTTCAACTGGATCGGCACCATGTGGCGAGGGGAGATCTGGTTCTCCACGGCCATGTTGATGGCCGTGGGGTTCCTCGTGACGTTCCTCATCGGAGGCCTGACCGGCATCTACCTCGCGAGTCCGCCGCTCGACTTCTTCACCCACGACACCTACTTCGTGGTCGCGCACTTCCACTCCATTGTCATGGCGCTGGTGTTGGGCGCGATGGGTGGTCTCTACTACTGGGGGCCCAAGATCACGGGCTATCTATTGAACGAGACCATTGGCAAGATCCAGTTCTGGTTCTTGTTCATTGGCACCCAGGTCTTCACCCTGCCGATGTACCTGCTCGGACTGAGGGGCATGCCCCGGCGCGTCGCGGTGTACCCGCTGCATCCCTCGTGGCAGTTCTTGAATGAGGTGTCGACGGTGGGCGCGGTGCTGATCGGCGTCTCGACGATCGCCTTTGTGGTGAACGTGGCCTTTAGTTGGAAGAAGTATCCGGCCGGGGACAACCCGTGGGACGGACAGACCCTGGAGTGGTTCACCACCTCCCCGCCGCCGCACCACAACTTCTATCGTTTGCCCCAGATTCGCTCCGAACGTCCGACCTGGGACTACAACCACCCCGGTCACACCGCGGCCGAACACGGACATCATCACGAACACCCCGACGCGAAGCCCCTCACGTGAAAGTAGAAGCGAAGCTCCTGCTCAGCCTCGGTCTCTTCTTTGGCCTCATGGTCACCGTGTACTGGTTTTGGGGGCACGAGAACGCGGGCAGCGTGATGATGTTCGCGGGCATGTTGCTCTGCTTCGTGCCCGGGAGTTACTACTACTGGTGGAGCCGGCGGATGAAACCGCGCGCCGAGGACAACCCCAACGCCACCCAGGCCCAAGGCGCCGGCGTCGTGGGCGCCTTTCCGAGCACGTCGATCTGGCCCTTCACCATGGGCATGGGCGCGTTCTTCGTCGTACTGGCCCTGGTCTTTGGCATCTGGTTCTTGATCCCCGGCCTCGGACTGGTCGCGTGGGCGTTGTTCGGCGGCACGGCCGAGGGCCGTCGCGGCGGATCACGCTGATCGAGCGTTCCGCACGTCGTCGTCCACGGTTGTCTTCTCGCGACGTCCAAGCGCTCGAGAATTTAGCGACCGGCGCACGATGCCTAGTATGGAAAATGGTGTTCGAAGCCCAGTGGAGTAGTAGCGAGGAGAGTCAGTGACGGCCCTAGACAGTGCGACGAAAGTTCAACTGGGGGGCGTCAGGGGCGGTCCGGACGAGGCGACCCTGCGTCAAGATCGTTGGTGGGTCCAGCCCGTGGTGACCGTCTCGATCCTCACCGCTTTCGTCATCTACTCCACGTGGGCGGCCTTTCAGAACAAGTACTACTACGTGGGCGCGAACGTGCACCGCGACCTCGTCAGCCCCTTCTACTCGCCCTGTCTGGCCGCCGACTGCGTGCCGGGCTCGAAGGCGGGCTTCGCCCTGGGTTGGTGGACCTGGTCGCCGGCCCTGATCATCTTGATCGTCCCGCTGGGCTTTCGACTCACTTGCTACTACTACCGGCGTAGCTACTACCGGGCCTTTTGGTGGTCGCCACCGAGTTGCGCCGTCGCGGACGCCCACGGGTCGTACTCGGGCGAGACGCGCTTTCCGCTGATCATGCAAAACGCGCACCGTTACTTCTTCTTCCTAGGACTGATCTTGAATGTCCTGCTCTCCTACGACGCGATTCGCGCCTTTCGCCAGCCCGGTCTGGGCTGGGGCGTGACAGTGGGCACCGTGGTCTTGGTCGTGAATGCGACGTTGCTCTGGCTCTACTCACTGTCGTGTCACTCCTGTCGCCACCTCTGTGGGGGTCAGGTGCGCAGTTTTCGAGAACATCCGATTCGCTACCGATTCTGGAAGTTCGTGACACCGCTCAACGCCAAGCACATGAACTTCGCCTGGGCCTCGCTTATCTTTGTCGCCCTCACCGACGTCTACGTGCGTCTCGTCGCCTCGGGCGCCCTAACCGACTACAAGATTTTCTAGGTAAGGATTTTCGTGACTGACTCCACGTACGAACACCACGAGTACGACGTCTTGATCGTCGGCGCGGGCGGAGCGGGACTGCGCGCCGCCATCGAGGCCAAGCGCCGCGGTCTGAAGGTGGCCCTCGTCACGAAGTCCCTTTTGGGCAAGGCCCATACCGTCATGGCCGAAGGCGGCATCGCGGCCGCCATGGGCAACGTGCAGTCCGAGGACAACTGGATGGTCCACTTTCGCGACACCATGCGCGGGGGCAAGTACTTGAACAACTACCGCATGGCCGAACTGCACGCGAAGGAGTCGCCCGACCGAGTGCACGAGCTCGAGCAGTGGGGCGCGCTGTTCGACCGCACCAAGGACGGCAAGATTCTCCAGCGCGACTTCGGTGGTCACCGCTACGCGCGCTTAGCGCACGTGGGCGACCGCACGGGATTGGAACTGATCCGCACCCTGCAGCAAAAAGTGGTCTCGATGGGCGTGGACGTCTTCATGGAATGCAAGGTCCTCAAGCTGGTGCACGACGACGAGGGCCGCATCGCCGGCTGCGTGGGCTATTGGCGCGCGAGCGGTGAGTTCGTGACCTTTCAGGCCAAGGCGATCATCCTCGCCACCGGGGGCATCGGCAAATCGTGGAAGTTCACCTCGAACTCGTGGGAGAGCACCGGCGACGGCCATGCGATGGCGCTGTGGGCCGGGGCGAAGTTGATCGACATGGAGTGCGTGCAGTTCCACCCCACCGGCATGGTCTGGCCGCTCAGCGTGCGCGGGCTGCTCGTCACCGAGGGCGTGCGTGGCGACGGCGGGGTGCTGCGCAACTCGCTCGGCGAGCGTTTCATGTTCAACTACGTTGCCCCGATGTTTCGCGACGAGACGGCCGACTCCGAAGAAGAGGCCGACAAGTGGTACGACGACC
>PKWA01000022.1 GCA_003131665.1 Acidimicrobiaceae bacterium | reverse complement strand
CTACCCGTCGAAGCCTTGGTGGTCCGTTACACCACCAACAAGCTGATAGGCCGCGAGTCCCTCCCAAAGCAAAATTCATTTCCTCACCAAACCATGCGATTCGGTGGGGACATCCGGTATTAGCACCGGTTTCCCGGTGTTATCCCAGTCTTCGGGGCAGGTTGCTCACGTGATACTCACCCGTTCGCCACTAAATCTTTCGGAGCAAGCTCCTTGGATTCCGTTCGACTTGCATGTGTTAAGCACGCCGCCAGCGTTCATTCTGAGCCAGAATCAAACTCTCCATCAAGATTCTTCGAGAACCGAAGTTCTCTAGAAATCAGAGAGCCAGATGGGTGACTCATACTCCCACCTGACAACAACGAGTACCACGAGGTGGCCTCGTTGCCTACTGCAATTTTTGACGACCGACGCGAACTGATAGAGCAGTTCATCGTCGTCCGTACTGGCTTTTGGCTCTCGTTCTTCCGTTTTCAAGGAGCGACAACACACGCGACCAAGGTCGTAGGTGCGAAGTACACCATCTCGGGATTTCTCCGTCGAATCTGTCATCGAGTTACCCCAATGACAGGGATGCCTACCCTACCAGCGAAGAGCCTCAAAACGCAAGTCTTGGGCCGTTCTCGCTAAGAGCAGGAAGACCATGTTAGCAGTTCGCATGTCACCAAAATGCGGTTTCAACACGTCATTTTCGCGCACCGATTCGATCGAGCCAGCGACGTTGCCCGCGAGCGTTTCGAGCTCAACCAGGTAGTCAGGACGCCTCGCGCACCGTTACTCAGCCTTCGTCGCGTACTCGACAAACGCGCTCAAAGTGCCGATGAGACGCATCTCGTCGATGGTCCGCGCTCGCGAATTCAACAGCGTGTCGGTACATACGAGATACGCCAAACAACGTGCCCGACTGACCGCGACGTTGAGCCGATTCCTCGAGAACAAGAATTCTGGCCCCCGAGGCATGTCCGCGCTCGAGGACGTGGTCATCGTAAAGAACACCACCGGCGCTTCGCGACCCTGGAACTTGTCCACGGTGCCCACGTGAACGCCGCCCAAACCGGGCGTTTCATTTAGACGTTCGCGAAGGAGCCGCACTTGATCGTTGTAGGGCGCCACCACCATGAAGTCTTCGGCGCGCAGTGGTGCGACGGTTCCGAATTGGTCGGTCCAGGGCGAGCCGAGCATGAGAGCAATCTGATCGGCCACGATGTTGGCCTCTTCTTCTGACTCGGTCGAACGGTTCGCGTGATGCACTTCCAGCCAGCGAAGGCCCGTGCCGAACTGCGTGGACTGCTGCGCGCACGACGGGTGACTGGTCAATCGACCTTCGTAGATCTGATTGGAGATGAACTCACAGATGGACGGATGCATGCGTCGAGTCACCGAGATGAAGACGCCCTCGTTGGCCGGCATGGTCGCGTGTTCGCCCAGCACGTGCTCGAGCACACTCGCACCCGACCCACCGGGGTGCTCAGCCTGGGACACCTGGGCAAGTTGCAGGGGATCGCCCAGCAGGATCAAGTTGCGCGCCGCGTTGGCCGAGGCGAGCGCGTCCGCGAGGGCCAACTGACCTGCTTCATCAACGATGAGCACGTCCACCGGATGCGCACGCATGCCTGCTCGAGAGAAGAGCCACGGTGTGCCGGCGATCAAGTTGTACGAGCCGCTCTCCGCTTCGGCACTCGATCCCGAATAACGCACACCATCAAGCACCCCCTCCTTCGGTTTTACGACACCTCGAAATGCCTTTAGTGAGGCGAGGTCGTGATGATCGTCGAAGACCTTGTACGTCGCCACTAAGAGATTGTCGATGGCCGCGTGGCTCATCGCGGTAATGCCCACGCGCTTGCCGTCTTTGATCAGTCGGTAAATGATGTGAGATCCGCTATAGGTCTTGCCGGTTCCGGGTGGTCCTTGGATCGCAACAAAGCTCTCATCCAAGTGTCCAACCCACGACAATGCCGCATCGGGGTCATCGGAGAAGAGGCCGTTACTCGGTCCACTGCCCGACTCGAATCGCGGGCGGTCTCGAGCGAGCAACGCCATCGAGACACGACTCGGCGCGTCGCCCTCCTGAGGTTCAAGGATCTGCTCGGCGAGATGAAAGAGCACCGAGGGTTTCTCTCGAGGAGAGATGTAGTCGTCCAACGTCATCACCGACGGCAGGCCGCCGAGTTCGTCGTAACGTTCCCGCCAGCGCATCTTCAAAACACGTTTAGAGAGGTCTACCTCGGGCAGATAGCCGTAACCCTGTTCGATCCCGATACCCGTAAACAGCACACTGCACTGACGTTTGAAACTGACGTCCACTACTTGAGCGGGCCAGGTGAAGATGGCGTTCTTCGTGACGACGCCCTTGGAGCCCNNCTTCGAATCCTTGAAACTTCAAGTTCGCGATGAAGTCGCGGTCGTCGTAGAGAGCACCAAAGTCTGACGCGGCCTGAGCGAATTTGGGTGTGGTGTTGGCGGAGCGCTCGCGGCGCCAATAGTTGAGCAGATCACCCAGTAGATGCTCGGGACTGTTTTCGCCAAAACGTTGCAACCCTTCGACCAACTCGTCGGTGTCCAGGCCCGGGTCGTCGTCGAGCAGCACGTCCTCGCGCCAAGGTATCTCGCTCGAGCGCTGTTCGACCAACCAGTCGCGAAGGGCCAACGTCGCGGCCACGTCGTCCTTGTTATACCGGGCGATCTCCTCGAGCACGGCCGGATCCCCGCTGTTCATATAGTGCTCGTACTCAACGACCGCGCCGGCGCCGTGCTCGATGCCACCGTGACGCTCATAACCGGTCAGTCGTTCAAGATATTTCAGCCCGTACGACTCGGTGCCGACTTGCACGGCGTTCTTAGCAACTTCGTACAGGTCAACAAAGAGGCCCGTGTTAACGAGTGACGTCAAGAGACCCTCGATCTCGGTCCCTCGGGTAAGACGCTCGAGCGAGGAGCGTTCGGTGTGGTTGTAGTGATAGACGTGCATCGAGGGATACTCGTCGCGCCGACGGGCAAGAAACTCAACCAACGTCTTGATCATGACGCTTTGCTGTTCTAGGTTGTGAGCCCAGCGAGCGTCGTACGACCATGCCCCATCACGGTCGTGGTAGTACAGCCCCGCCAGAAAGAAGAGATCGTGCTGGGGCGTCCAAAAGGGATGGCCCTCGAAGTCGAAGAAGACGTCGCCGTCGCCGGGCCGGGGCAACAAGTCAAAGCCGTGACCGTATTTAGGGTCATCGCCCGCATCGACGAGTTCGAACACCGGTGCTTGAGTGGGATTCTCACGAGAACGAACCTGCAGGGACGCCTGGCGAGAGAGTCGCGCCAGACTCTCGTCGTTGACGTGGGCCACCGACGCCCGACGCCCGGCTAGCTCCACCACCGTTCGCACGCCCACCGATTCCAGCGCATCGCGGTCCGCGGGACGCAAGTTGGCAACGTACACGAGGGAGTCTCGCGATCGCCACTGGTCCTCACAGAGATTTTGAAACTCGCAGTACTCGCAGTGATCGCAGGGCAGCGGAAAGGTGTCACGTATGTCGTCCTGGTTCAAGAGCACCGTCAACTGACGACGCAGTCGTCGCCAATACGGTCGGTACTGTTCGACGAGCAACGACTCTTGCTCTCCCGAACCGAGCCACAGGTGCATCTCGCGAGGCGATCGACCAGTCAAAGCCTCAAGGGCGTCGGCGTAAAAACAGAGTTGCAAGACGTGACCGGGCTTCGCTTGGGTGCGAGTGAGTTTCGCGTCAATGGGTTCGTAGTTGCAGTACTGGCCATCTGAATCGTCGACGCGAATGAGAAAGTCCGCGATGCCTCGAATCCCCTCTTGGACAAAGGGCATTTGGTAGACAACGTCAAAGCCCCGCTCGAGGGGGTTGCCGATTCGCGCCACCCACTGCATGAACGTTTCGTCCGCGTTGCGCCCGGGCACTTGGTAGATCGACTTACCTTGATTTTCGAGATCCAAAAGGCAGTCGTTTTCGTGAGAGGCGCCCTTGGCAATGAGGAGATCGGCCAGCGACCCCAGAGGCCTCGGTTCAACGACGAGTTGTCCGACCTCCGCCCGGTTTCTCAGGGAGAGAAAATGGGCACACTCCAGCCACGCCGTGATCTTCGAGGGAGTTAAAAGCCGTTCGGCCATGCACCCTCACTGTAGGTTTGCTCAACATCGATCGCCGTCACCCCTCAACTATGGCCGAGGCCTGTGACAGATGAGTACCGGTTAAAGACGATCGAGAGCTTCGTCGATCACTTCACGAAGTCGATTCCGCTGAATCACGCTCGGCTCGGGACCAGAGGCCCCGGGCGATCGGCGCCGCGCGAGGGCCACGCCGTCGTCAAAGAGAGACGTGAAGCGTTGATACGAGGGCGTCTCGTTCACGACGTCGCGAAGCGAACGCTCTGTCGAAACGGCCTCTGCGACCAACCGTCCCACTTGCTCGTGGGCTTGGCGAAAGGGCACGCCCTCGGCGACGAGTTCCTCGGCCAAATCGACGGCGACCAGAAAGGGATCGTCGGCAGCCGCCTGGGCGACGGCGGCGTGAAAACGCATCGAGCGATATGCCCCGGAAAGGGCCCGAAGAACGAGAAGGATCTGGCGAACCGAATCGAAAAGCGGCTCCTTATCTTCTTGAAGGTCTCGGTTGTACGACAGCGGTAGGCCCTTCAACATGACGAGAATCGCTGTCAAATTGCCGACCAGGCGCCCGCTTTTCGCCCGAGCGAGTTCGGCCACGTCACTGTTCTTTTTCTGGGGCAACATCGAAGACCCGGTCGTGAAGTCGTCGCCCAATGAGGCGAAGTTGAACTCCGCGGACGTCCACAACACCAGCTCTTCACCCATGCGAGAGAGATGAACACCCATTAATGCCACGCCAAAGAGTGCTTCGGCGACAAAGTCTCGGTCACTGACGGCGTCCATCGAGTTTGCGAAGGGCGCGTCAAATCCCAGCAGCGCGGCGGTGAGCGACGGATCAATGCCCAGCGAGGTGCCGGCGAGAGCGCCGGCNNAACGACGTGCCGGCGAGCGCGCCGGCGCCGAGCGGCGACACGTTGAGGCGCTCACGAGTGTCGAGCAGTCGGTCGACGTCGCGCAGCAGGGCGAAGGCGTGAGCGTGAAGATGATGGCTCAACAACACTGGCTGCGCGCGTTGAAGATGGGTGTAACCCGGCAGGTACGTGCTCTCGTTGTGATCGCCGGTCTCGACAAGGATCTCGGTCAACAGGAGGGCGGCTCGTACGATTTCTCCCAGAGCGTCGCGAGTAAAGAGACGCATCGTGGTGGCGATCTGGTCATTTCGACTGCGAGCGGTGTGAAGTTTGGCGCCCACGTCACCCGCGAGTTCAGTAGCGCGTCGTTCAATCGCGGTGTGAACGTCCTCGTCGGTCGAAACTCGAAGGAACTGTTCGCTATCGAACTCATCTTGAATCTGGTCGAGCGCGGCAAGAAGTTTGGCGCACTCCACGTGGCTGAGCAGCCCCGCCGCCTCGAGCCCTTGCACGTGCGCCCGACTGCCGTTGAGATCGTGCTCGTAGAGCACGTAATCAAAGGAGTAACTCTCGGAGAGATCCCAAAGTGTTTCGTCCATGGGCGAGGAGAATCGAGCGTTCCAGAGCGTCATGGCGTCGGCGGGGTCGAGTTCTTCGCGCCTTGGCGAGCGGCCCAAGTCTTGACCCCGAGCCCGTAGATGTGAACAAATCCCTCGGCGTCGCTGTGGCGAAACGTGTCCGCCGCCTCGTACGTCGCGAGTCCGTAATCGTAGAGCGCTTTGGGGCTGCGTCGGCCGACCACGCGGAGAAGTCCCGGCGGGTCAAAGCGGAGCCGTACGTCACCGGTGACGTGACGTTGCGTGTCGGCGATGAAGGCGTCTAGGGCCTCCTTTAACGGCGAAAACCACATGCCGTCGTAGACGAGTTCAGCCCAACGACTCTCCAGGCGAGCTTTCTCATGGTGCACGTCGCGCTCGAGCACCAAGTCCTCCAGATCGGCGTGCGCGGTGATGAGCGCGAGTGCCCCCGGACATTCGTACACTTCACGGCTCTTGATGCCCACGCGACGGTTCTCAACCATGTCAAGTCGGCCGAATCCGGTCGAACCGGCACGTGCGTTCACAGCGGCGATCAGTTCGGCGAGTTCCATGTTCACGCCATCAATCGCGCTCGGCACCCCTGAGACAAAGCTGAGCGTTAACTCCACCGGTTCAGTGGTAGTCACTCGGGTCAAGGTGTAGGGCTCTTCTGGTGGTGCGGCCCAGGGGTCTTCAATGGCTCCGCATTCAATGGCACGTCCCCACAAGTTCTCATCGATCGAGTAGATCTTCTCCTTCGTCGCCTTGATCGGTATCTCCCACTTTTGGGCGAAGTCCACCGAGTCGGCTCGAGTCATCCCCCAGTTGCGTGCAGGCGCGAGTACTTCGAGTTCGGGCGCGAGCGCGTGGGTGCCCACCTCAAAGCGCACCTGATCGTTGCCCTTGCCGGTACAGCCGTGTGCGACGGCCTGCGCATTGAACTTTCGGGCCTGGTCGACGAGGTGTCGATCGATGACCGGTCGCGACAGCGCCGAGACCAAGGGGTACTTACCCTCGTAAAGAGCGTTCGCGAAGATGGCGGGCGCGCAAAACTCCTCGGCCATTTCGCGCTTGGCGTCCACGGTGACGCATTCGAGCGCACCGGCCGCGAGAGCCCGTGCCTTAATCTCAGCGAAACTCTCAGAACTTTTCACGTCTTGACCGACGTCCACTAAGAGGCAGATCACTTCCACGCCCCACTCTTGGATCATCCAGCGAACGGCGACCGACGTGTCCAACCCTCCGCTGTAGGCCAGTACGACTCGCTTGGTCATCGCGGCGCTCCCTCGGTTTTCGTCTCAGACGCCACCTTCAAGCCAGCCAGCGCTCGAAAGTCATTGGCCAGCGCCCCTCCACCGTGCTCTTCCGCAGCGATCACCAACACCGTGTCGTCACCGGCCACTGATCCCAGCACGCCGCGCAGCGCGCTTCGATCCAGCGCCGAGGCGACCACGTGGGCGCACCCCGGAGGAGTACGCACCACCACCAAATTGGCCGAGCTTTCTACTGACACGACCCACTCGCCCATCATGCGTCGTAGGTGATCTAGCGGCGCGGGCGCGAGTTTGGGCGAGGCCGCCATCACGATGCGACGAGCGCCGTGCTCGTCACGAACCTTGACGGTACCCAGCTCTTGGAGATCACGGGTGACCGTGGCCTGGGTGGCCGCGATGCCTTCGTCGTGAAGTCGCGCCACGATCTGCGCTGCCGTCGAAATGACGTCGTGATCGATTAGTTCACCGATCCGGTGCTGACGTTGGGTCTTGGTCATGACTCTCCTTTTATCCAGCGCAGCACGCCAATCATCGCCGAGCGGCGATGAAAGACCTGTCCCCAGACGCGAGACTGCTCGCCATCGAGTACTTCGTTGGTGATTTCGTCGCCTCGATGCGCCGGCAGACAGTGCATCACGATTGCACGATCCTTCGCCAGACCCATCAACTCTTCGTTCACTTGAAAGCTCGCCAGGTCGTGACGTCGACGGGCGCTCTCTTCTTCAAAACCCATCGAGACCCACGCATCGGTGTATACGACGTCAGCCCCTCGAACTGCCTCGTCGGCGCGCTCGCATAGTCGAAGCGATCCGGGCCCCTCCACTTCGAAGGGATCCTCCACGCCGCCGGGTGTGAGTTGATAGCCCGAAGGAGACCCCACCCTGACGTTTACGCCCAATCGCAGCAAAGCGACGGCCAGGGATCGAGTCACGTTGGTCGCGTCGCCGACGTAGGCCACTTCAAGACCCGCCAGTCCCGTGACGTCGCCCTTAGAGAACTCCTCGGCGATTTTAAGCACGTCCGCCACTGCCTCGGTTGGGTGCGCCGCGTCACTTAACAGGTTGATCAGCGACATCCGCTCGCGCGTGGCCGCGCGCATTCGTTCCAACACGTCGTGGTGGCGAACACGCAGGGCCGCGATGGTGTACATCTCGGCGATGGTGCGACCGATGTCCTCCGCCGTTTCACGACTGTCGATACCGATTTCCTCGTCGCTGAAGAACGTCGCGTAGCCCCCGAGTTCGTGCACGGCCGTTGAGCTCGACGCTCGGGTTCGAAGACTCGGGCGCTCGAAGATGAGCGCGACACCTTGACCCTTGAGCGTCTCGTCATCGAAGGGGGACGTCGCCAAGGTGTAAATCGACATCAAGTCCGCGTCGCTCAACTGTTCAATAGTCATAAAGTGCCGAGTCATCGCAACACCTCCGTGGTGGGAATCGAGCCGGCCAACGCGTCGCGCAGCGCGTGCGGTCTCGATCCGTTGGCCATCACGACACGTTGAGCCCCGCTCTCAAGCGCGTCCAGAGCCGCGAACATTTTGGGTCGCATGCCCTCCCGGGCGTTGCCCACCTCGAGGAGGTGGTGAACCTCACCCGCCGTCACCGACGAGAGACCGGTGCTCTCGTCAAGCGGATCAGTACGAAGTTGATCGACGTCACTGAGTAGGACCAACGACTGAACGTTGAGGGCACCGGCTAACGCGCCCGCGGCGGCGTCGGCGTTACAGTTCACCAGTTCACCACCTTCGTCAACGGCAATGGACGTCATGACCGGCGTGACACCAGCGTTCCAGAGCGTTTCAATGAGCCCAGTGTCCACTTTGGGCGACGCGCCCACTCGGCCCCAGGGCGCGCCGAGCGCCGAGGTGGAGAACGTCGAGCCATCCGCGCCGGACAGTCCGACACAGACGAGTCCTGCTTGACTGAGAGCGGCCACGAGATGAAGATTCACCTGGCTCAACGCCATTGCGACATACTCCATGGTCCTGTCGTCGGTGATTCGAAGGCCCTCGTGAAAGTGGCTGGTCAGACCGAGATCGTCGAGCAGTGTCGCGATCTGCGGTCCCCCACCGTGCACAATGACGACGTTCGTGGAGTCGTGGCGTAGTGCCACGACGTCGTTCGCGAGTGCGACGAGCACGGGTGAGCCAACATTGAGTGAGTCCAGCGCGTGACCCCCGATCTTGACGACGTAGTTGTTCATGGCGTGAGCCCCGTGAGCGAGAGACCGAGCGTCTCGTCACGTCCGGTGGCGACGTTCCAGGCCTGTATCGCCTGACCGGCCGCGCCTTTGCCGAGGTTGTCGAGAGAGCTCATGGCGAGCAGCCAACCGGTTCGTTCGTCGACCCGGGCACTCACGAAACAGAGATTGCTGCCCAGGGGGTCTTTCATGGTCGGTGGCTCGTCAGTGACCACGACAAAGGGATCGTGGGCGTATCGGGCCCGGAGCAGTTCGAGCGCGAGCGCCGTCGTGAGCGATTCAGTCTTAAGGCGTCCGTAAGCGCTCACGAGCATGCCCCGACTCAGCGGGATGAGATGTGGCGTAAAGAGCAGCGTCGCTCCGAGTTCTTGTTCCATCTCGGGCGTGTGTCGATGCGTCAAGAGCCCGTAGGCCTCCGCGTTGCCCGAGAGCCGTGAAAAGTGAAGTCGTTCACTGATAGCGCGTCCGGCACCCGACGCGCCACTCAGCGCGTTGACGACGACGTGCTCACGCTCAATCACTCCTTCGTCGATGAACGGACCCAGCGCCAAGGCACTGGCGGTGGGATAGCAGCCCGGCACGGCGATCAGCCGAGCGTCTCGAAGCTCGTCACGGTGGCGTTCCACGAGGCCGTACACCGACGACGCCAAAAACTCCGGCGCTTGGTGATCGTGCCCGTACCAGTGGTGATAGTCACTCACGTTCTTTAAGCGAAAGTCGGCCCCCAAGTCCACGATCTGGACACCGCGCGCCATCAGTTGCGGCACGAATTTTTGGCTCTCGCCGTGTGGGAGGGCCAAAAAGACGACGTCCAGTTCCCCGTCATGAATCCGCGACGACGCCTCGACCTCGAGCCTCGGATAGACCGCGGTGAGTGCCGGCACGAGATCGCCGACTCGCTTTCCGACACTTGACTCGCCCGTCGCTCGAACCACCTCGAGATCGGGGTGGGACGCGGCGAGTCGAAGTACCTCCGATCCGGCGTAGCCGGTCGCTCCCATCACACCCACACGCATATGACATTTTATGCATATCAGAGAGTAAAAATGCAAATATCTCGCAGTCCGGCTAATCTGCTGGCATGTCTCGACGCGGTTGGACGTACTTTCTGGCGATGGCGGTCATTTGGGGCATTCCCTATCTCTTGATTCGCGTGGCGGTGCGCCAGTTGGACCCCGGGGTCTTGGTACTGGCGAGAACCGCGCCCGCGGCGTTGCTACTGGCACCACTGGTCGTCGCTCAGCGGCAACTTCCCGCGCTTATCCGTCATTTCAAGTGGATCGCCGTGTTCGGCGTCCTCGAATTCGGATTTCCCTGGTATTTGATGGCGACGGCCGAAAAACACATCACCAGTTCACTCACGAGCTTGTTGATCTGCTGCGTGCCCCTCTTTTCGGTCATTGCCCAACGGTTCGGTCGTACCGAGGGCGGCGTCGCGCCGCGCCGCTACGTCGGCTTGGGCATTGGCGCCCTCGGCGTCGCACTGTTAGTGGGTCTCAATCTCCACGGCGGCACGATTACCTGGATCGGATTGATGATGGGCGTCTGTGTCGGCTACACGATCGGACCCATTCTGCTGGCCACCAAACTCAAGGACGTCGCCGGCCCCACCGTCGTGATGGGCGCGACTGGCTTTGTAGCGCTGTGCTGGATTCCCTGGGACCTCGCGCACTGGCCCGCGCACGTGAACGGAGAGACGTGGAGCTGCGTTGCGGTCTTAAGCGTCGTGTGCACGGTGGGCGCGTTCCTCACCTTCTTTGAACTGGTGAAGGAAGTTGGAGCGTCTCGCGCCACCGTCGTGACGTACTTCAATACCGCTATCGCGGTCGTTCTGGGAATTGTCGCGCTACACGAACCGCTGACCGTCGGCATTCTCGTGGGTTTCCCCCTCGTCATCACTGGTTGCGTCTTTGCGACGAGCAGTCCAGCGCCGCGAACGTCACCTACGACGTTGAGTACTGCGCCGAGACTCTGACCGTTCCGTCCACGGTCAACCAGATTGATCCCGGCTCGCTCACGAGGGTGACGTCGTCATCTCGCTCAATTGACGAGTGATGCGTCAAACTCACGCTGTGCAGCGGCGGCGTTACGACTTCACTGAGGGCCTGCCACACCGCGGCGTTGTTCACGTGACCCACGACGTCGATATCGGCCGCACGAAGGGGCCACGCTCGGCGTTCCGCGCTTGCGGGAACGACGGGACGGTCAATACGTCCAGAGACCTTTCGCGCGTGCACCGCGTCGCCATACACCGCAAAGAAACTCTCGCGCAGGCGCACCGGATGACCGCTCGGGTCAATCGGCACCCATAACGCGGCCGCCTCGAGACGGCCCTCCCCTTCGAGATCAAGGTTGGTGCGTCGCTCGGCCCAGGCGGCGCCTGCACCTCCGCACCACGTCGTCAGGGACACCCGATCGAGGTAGCGCGGCCAGGATGCGCCCTCGATCATTCGAATGGTGGTGCGTCGAACGACCCAGATGTCACTCGAACGAACGCCCGTGTCGTTCCAGTCGTCGGTGGCGACGTCTTGGAGAAGACGCGCGACGCCGTCGAGTCGCAGGAGGCCCTGCGCATCGACGTCGCCGAGTCGGATCAAGAACTTCTCTCGAAAACGACGGCCCTGGTCAGTGAGGGGAACGAACTCTTGCACGATGGCTCTTGATCGTACTTCTAGCGAAGTACGGCTCCCAGTGCGGCAGCTACATCAATCAACTTGGCCCGACACTGAGTGACTTCGTTTTCGTTGAGCGTACGGTCGGCGGAACTGAGTCGAACGTTAAAGGCCAAACTTCGCGTACCTTCGACGAGACCGGGACCTTGATAGACGTCAAAGAGCGAGACCTCCTCCACGAGGTCGCTGGCGTGGCGCAGTGCGTACGCCAGATCATCGGCGTGGACCTGTTGGGGCGTGACGAGCGCGAGGTCGAGCGCAGCGCTTGGAAATCTACTAGGTACTCTCGCGGACGACGTCGAGCGCGTCGCTAAGAGCGGATCGGCCAGTACGTCAAAATCGATGTCAATCAGACCCAGTCGCCGAAGGGGTGAAGCCGACGTGACCTGGTCCACTAGATCACCGTCGACTTCGCCCACGTAGCCCAGCAGCGCGCCCGAGGCTCGATCCACCAGCGCGGCCGCTCTGGTGGGGTGCAGTCCTCGAGGCGCCTCGACGAGCGAACGAACGACTACGTCGTTTAGACCCAGGCGTTTCGACAGCACACTCCACAGCGCGACGGCGCTCGTGGCGTCGTCGTCCGGTCGCCCCAGCACGATGGTGATGCGCTCGTTTTCACGTGGCAGCGCCAGCGTGAGCAATCCCCCGGCGCCGCCTTTCACCATTCGAGGTTCCGATGTCGCGCTCGGATGAGTAAAGACCACGCCGAACTCGACCAGCAGCACATCACCGAGGCCTCGCTCGTAGTTCTTGGCCCACGCGCGAACGACGCCAGTGATCTGGGTAGCGCGCAGAACTGATTCATCCGCCGCCAGTGGATTGGTGATCCGCACCCGGGGCTGATCGCGGTGGAGAAGGTCAAAGTCTGCGTCGCTGCCGAGCGTGGGGGTCCACACTTCAAGCGCGCCCGCGTCAACCACGACATCGCGTACGTGACGTCGAAGCCGTTGACGATCGTCCAAGCCACCGAACTCGGGCCACGAGGGATTATGTCGTGGGAGTCGCCGGTAGCTATACAGTCGAGCGATCTCTTCAATCACGTCCGCGCGCCCCTCGTCGCCAGTTCGAACATCGAGACGACTCGTGGGCGCCGTGACCTCAAGGTGATCACGCTTTTGCACCAGTCCAAAGCCCAGGCCGCCCAGGATGGCCGCGACGTCCTCGCTCGCGATTTCGACACCCAATAGGCGTCCAATGTCGGTGCCACGAAGTTCGATGGTGGGCGGTGTGGGAATCGTGCCGCGCACGTCCAGAGGGTTCGCCAGCCACTGCACGTCGGGCACGCTCTCACTCAAAATAGCGACGTAACGAGCCGCCGCGCGCAACGCCAACGTGGGATCGACGCCGCGCTCGAATCGATAACGCGCATCCGAATTGATGCCGAGCTTGCGGCCTGATTGCGCGATGTTGATCTCGTTCCACAGCGCCGATTCGATCAGCACGTCGGTGGTGGTTTCCGAGCAGCCGGTTGTTTCGCCGCCCATGATGCCGGCGAGCGATTCGACGCCGTGATCGTC
>PKWA01000084.1 GCA_003131665.1 Acidimicrobiaceae bacterium | reverse complement strand
CTAGAAGTAGCCGGCCTTCTTGCGGTCCTCCATCGCGGCCTCCGTCACCCGGTCATCGGCGCGCGTCTCCCCACGCTCGGTGATCCGCGTCGCGGCGATCTCGGCGACGACTTCGTCGAGCGTCCCCGCGCGCGAGCGCACCGCGCCCGTGCACGTCATGTCGCCGACGGTGCGGTAGCGCACGCTCTCGCGGAACGGGGTCTCGCCGTCGATCAGCTCGACCCACGGCGAGACGGCGTAGAGCATGTCGTCGCGCGCGAAGACGTCGCGCTCGTGGGCGAAGTAGATCGACGGCAGGTCCATTTTCTCGCGCGCGATGTACTGCCAGACGTCGAGCTCGGTCCAGTCCGACAACGGGAAGGCTCGCACGTGCTCGCCGGGATTCACTTTGCCCTGGTAGAGCTGCCAGAGTTCGGGCCGTTGTTGACGCGGATCCCATTGGCCAAAGGCGTCACGGAAACTGAGGATGCGCTCTTTCGCGCGGGCCTTGTCCTCGTCGCGCCGAGCGCCACCGAAGGCGGCGTCAAAGGAGTTGGTGTTGATCGCGTCGAGCAGCGTCACGGTCTGGAGACGGTTGCGCGAGCCGAGGGGTCCAGGGTCGGCGACCTTGCCCTGATCGATGGTGTCTTGCACCTTGGCAACAATGAGTCGCGCCCCGACGGCGTCGACCGCCCGATCTCGAAACTTGAGAACTTCGGTGAAATTCTGGCCCGTGTCGATGTGGAGAACGGGAAAGGGCAACTGTTGGGGCGCGAAGGCCTTCGCCGCCAGGTGCAAGAGCACGGCGGAGTCCTTGCCGCCTGAAAAGAGCAACACCGGGCGCTCGCATTCGGCGGCGACTTCACGGAGAATAAAGAGGGCGTGCGACTCTAAAACGTCAAGATGGTCGGTGGCGTGAGGAGTGTGCAAGGTCGTGGTCATATGTTCGCTGATTAATTGTATTCTAGTAATTCACTTGACAAAGTTAGACTGAGATGTGAATGACGGTAATAACACCAACTTCAGAACTGCTCGACGAACTCACCGTCGTCAATGAGCGCTTCGAGCACGCCTCGCCGACTGAGATACTTCAATGGACTTTTTCTCGTTTCGATGACGGTGTGGCGATGGCCTGTTCCTTTGAAGACCTCGCGCTGTTACACATGGTTCACGAGATGCGCCCCTCGACCGAGATCATCTTTCTCGACACCGGAGGACATTTTCCCGAGACGCTGGACTTCGCCGATCGCGTGAGCCGGGACTGGAATCTTCACGTCACGCGCACGACTCCGGGCCCCGACGCCGCGCCGTGGCCCTGTGGTACCGAGAGGTGCTGTGAGCTTCGTAAAGTTGAGCCGCTGGGTCGGGCATTAGCGAATCACTCGGCGTGGATAACGTCGGTGAAGCGTGCCGATGCCCCCTCGCGTGCGGACATGAAAATCCTGATGTGGGATGAGAAGTTTGGACTCGTCAAGGTAAATCCCCTAGCCACCTGGAGCGACGAGGACGTCGCCTACTACCTCACTCGTCACGACCTCGAAGAGCATCCCCTGTGGGCCGAGGGCTACGCGTCGATCGGCTGCGCCGCGATGACGCTCAAGCCGCAGGTCCCCGGTGATCGAAGGTCCGGACGATGGGTCGGAATGGATAAAGAGGAGTGTGGGCTTCACGAAGCCTAACTATCCACCAAAAAAACCGACTTCAACAGTAAATTTGTCGCAATGTCATGGCGCCGTCTTTCTGAGCAGGTTCGATGCTGCTGTTAGTGCTCGGCCTCTTTTGGGTGGCGCTCTTGGCCCCGATCGCGGTTCGACGGTTTCGTGACAGCGGAACCGAGAAGTCCATTCAGTCGTTTCACGCCGAACACGAGGTACTGAGCCGCCAGGACTACGCCGTGGCGCCGGCGCATCGCCTCGACCAGCCTGATCAGGATGCCCCGGGCACCCTCGCCTCGACGCCCCGATCGCGATTGACGGTGGTTCACGCCGATGACACCTACGGATCACTTGAGTCGAGGGCGTCCTGGGACGAGTGGAGCGAGGACTATGAGTACGACGCGCGTCGTCCGAGCGCGCCTCAGACCAACCGTTACGCCAAGGCGTATTCGTCTCGCCCGAGTGAACCCGTCACCACGAGTGAGTATCACGCGCCGATTCGCCGTCGAACGATGAGGGCGCAACGTCGGATGGTCTTCACTCGTTTGGTCCTGGTGGCGCTCGGGATGACCATCGTGGCGTACGTGACTGGTAACTCAATCCTGGTCGACGTGACAGCCGTGGCGTGGCTCGGCGTCGTTGCGTTTATTGCGATGGCGTTTTACGCCGTCAGTCAGGGCTATCTGAACGATACGTCGCTTCCGCTGCGTCGGCCTCAGCGACGTCCCTTGGCGACGATCGAGCCGCTCTACGCCGACGACGAACAGTACGAAGCTCGTTACGACGACGAGTTCACGTCGGAGTTTTACGAGCCCGACGCCGATGAGCAGTGGAGTCGAGAGCCCTTACGCCGACGCGCGTTGGGCTAAAGTAGAAACCTCTTCGGGGGTGTAGCTCAATTGGTAGAGCGCTACGTTCGCAATGTAGAGGCAGTGGGTTCGAATCCCATCACCTCCACCCCAAGGCCTGTATCCCGTGAAGTGGACTGCGCCTATGAGAGTGCAGCCCGGGTCTAGGCGTCGACACCTGTAAGTCTCAGCGTTCCATCCCGCGATCTTCTTGGGCCTTCATACGTGAGCGTTCGAGGACTTGGCGAAGAATCGGAAGCACGGCACGATCCTTTTCACGGCCGGCCGCTTCTTTGGAGCGGATGACGTCGGCCAGGGCAGCAACGTTTATTGCCACCGTGTCTGTTAGCTGCTCGCGTGTGGCGGAGCGTCGCAGGTCGTCATAGCCACGCGTACCGTCCGGAAGAAGTGCAATATCTAGATATCCGTGTTTTGTGACGAAGGTCCAGGTCGTACCTTGCTCGAACATTCGCTCATCGAGCGCAATAGCTAGTGGCTCTTGCATATCTGGAATCCGAAGCTTGGCGTCTAATTCCCTCAGTGCGGCCGCAAGCTTCGTGAAGTTCTCACGTGTGCGTGCAGGTGTCACGTCGACATCACGAGTGACATACGGAGATCCTCGCAGTTCTGCCGCCAGCCCACCGATGACGACGTACAGCACCTGGTGACGCTCAAGCACTTCGAGGATTTCGTCGGGACGATAGGGGACCAACTCAGTCAGGGCTGTTGGCCCCTTGTTTCGCACGCCGGTCATGGAATTGGACCCTGGCCATGAGATCGGCGAATCGCTCGGCCGGAGTCATCCGAAGATGTTGATCAATGATCGTCACGTTCGAGTCATCAAATTTGGACATGAAGAATGTGAGTCCTAACCCGCACGCGCGCACGACATCGCGCACGGTCTCCAGGCTCGGCGATACGTCGTCACGTTCCCAGCGGGCAATCACGGACTGCGCTTTACCGAGGCGAGCGCCCAATTCGACCTGTGTCAGGCCGGCCCGCAGTCGAGCCTCCTTGATTAAATCTCCGCTCATCATGAGGCCACCATAGTACATATATGTTATATCAACATTCTCTTGATCTGGCGTGGGCATTCGAATCCCAACTGTCGCCGATCGAGTCCTTTTGGTCACACGTTTTCATTTCTGGGCTACTGGTGACTTGGCCGTAGCACCACGGCTAACTGCGCACCCGTAACGTTGGGTACCGGTTCTTATTGTGTGACTCACGGTCCACCGACAGGCCTAAACCCCAAACGGTGGATTGCACTTATGAAAGTCCCTTTGTGACCCGATTTGCTCTTCGCGGGCCAACCCCTATCGGTCGCGATACGTGCGTTGGCCTCACCTTGAATACCGGGGGCGGTCAATGCTTCGGATTGATTCCTGGTCTCGAAAATCGAAATGACCAGCCATTCGCCTATTTGTCGCCAGTGTTGGGTGAATGTAATGACAACGTAGGGCGTACAGAGTGCGGCCTTTCGTAGTGTTTTTCACATAGAGGGGTGAATCCATGGGCATCGGGGGAACGCAAGAACACGCCGGAGGTATGACGCAAGTCGATACGACAGTGCAAAGACCTCTCTCGGATCGGATCATTTCCTCGCTCACCCTCATGAACCTGTCCGCCCCAATGGCACTTCTGGTCATTGCTCTGTTGACCGCCTTGTCGTGGGTCGCTGCGTATTTTCTCGGTGGCGGAACGAACGTGGCACCTCACTGGTTCTACATTCCGGTATTCCTGG
>PKWA01000076.1 GCA_003131665.1 Acidimicrobiaceae bacterium | reverse complement strand
GTCAGCACCTCGGACTCGTCGATGTAGTCGACGTCGAGCGCCTGGAGGATCTGGGCTTCGGCGAAGTGTCCGATACGCGCTTTGGCCATGACAGGAATCGTCACCGCGGCTTGAATCTCTTGAATCATCAATGGGTCACTCATTC
Organism: Acidimicrobiaceae bacterium; assembly: GCA_003131665.1. Classification (GTDB taxonomy): domain Bacteria; phylum Actinomycetota; class Acidimicrobiia; order Acidimicrobiales; family RAAP-2; genus RAAP-2. Next base: position 6,968 of record PKWA01000076.1, on the reverse strand, counting down.
GAGCGACGCCGCCGTCACGACGGATATCTGCGGGCACCCGTTCGAGGGCCATCACCGCGACTGCACCGGCGTCTTCGGCAATCTTGGCCTGTTCGGGGTTAACCACGTCCATAATGACGCCGCCACGCAACATGTCAGCCAGTCCGCGCTTCACGAGCGCCGAACCGGTGACGGCGGGACTTTTCGAAGGACTCATGGCTCCAGCCTAATGGCCGAGCCTTACCACTCTTCGAGAGCGCGTGCTCGAAGCTCGACGTCGTCAAGGTCACCCAAGTCGCCCTCACGTCGGTCACTCCACTGATCGAAAAAGACCCATCGCCACTGGGCGTAGGTCACCGAGTTGAAAAACGAGCCCTCGGCGGGGTGTTGACGAGCGCACTTGCGCAGTGCACCCGCCAGACCTAAGGGGTAGCGAATGCTGGCCGCGGCGACTTCGTCGGCCCGGTAGGTCTTGCCGTCACCGGCCAGGGTTTGGCGCTGATCGTCACTGAGCGAGATCACCGAGGCCAGACTCTCGCGGTCCAACAGGCCCAATCGCTGACGCGCGAGACAGTGCGCCACGACGCCTTCGAGTTCAATCAGTTCAAAGTCCTGGATGAGCGAACTGGTCACCACGAGCGAGAAGTTGGTGCCGTTGGGTACGAGCGCGGCGTTGTAGCCCGGGTCGCTCACGATAAAGGCGCTCACGCCGTCCACACCAAAGGTCGCGGCTAATCGGTCCAGCACCGTGACGAGACGCACCCGATCAGCACCGTCACCTCCGGGGGAAAACTCCGCGAGTAACGCTCCCCCGAGGCTCTGGCCGCGACGGGCGTAGCTCGCGATCACCCGTCGTAGATCCCAGATGTACACCACCGCGACGACGACGCCCACCGCGGGTAACCACGGCACCACCACGACGCCCGCGATCAGCGCCAGGGCGACGACGGCGATCACGATCGTCTGGGGCAGACGGCGTTTAAAGGCGAAGCGGCGTACGACGCGTACGTTGTGATGGCGCTCGCTGGTCGACGGGGCGTAGGGGTTCTGCCACGTGGGATCGAGCACGGGCGCCACGAAGCGCGGACTGCGATCGCGCGAGAAATTAGTGCGGCGAGAACGGGATCGTTGCTTGGTAGCCACCTCGTTAGGTTACCTGGTCGCTCGAAATTGCCGTTGGGCTATCTCGTAGCGTTCGTCGTAGGCGTCCATCAATGACGTCATCGACCACTGTTCGGCGTAGTGGCGCGCCGCCGCGAANNCGAGCGCCCGCGCGATGGCCTCTTCGAGCGACAATGAGCTCGCGGGAGTAAACAGCGTCGCGTGGCCACTGGCCGCGTCGCGGTACCCCTCAATGTCACTGGCGACGACGAGCGTCTCACTGGCCATTCCCTCCAGGAGCACGAGCCCGAAACTCTCGCCACGTGTCGAGGGTGCGATCAACGCGTCCACGCGACGAAGCCACGNNCGTCAATTCGACCCACGAAGATGATCTTGTCGTCTTGAGCGGCGAGGGCTTCTAGGCGACGCCGTTCGGGACCCTCTCCGGCAATGATCAGTTGCCAGGGACCGGTACCTCGAGCGTTATGCTCGCGCACCGCTTCAATCGCGAAGGCCACGCCCTTGCGCTCTTCGAGACGGCCCACGAAGAGCAGCACCGGTTCACTGGCGCGTTGCCGGGGCGTCGCCACGAACCGATCGGTCTCGAAACCGTTATAGAGCACCTCGCCCTCGAGGCCACAGGCGTCGCGCAGGGTCGTCGCCGCGACGGCACTCACCGAAACCGCGTCGTCGAGACCTGTCGCGAGATGCGCGAGGAGCGGCCGGGTATATCGCAGTGCCGGGCCGGGGCCACTGCGGTGGAACGTGCCAATGGCGGGATGAGCGTGATGGCGCAGTATCGACCAGGCGAGCAGTGGCGCGAAGGGTTCGTGAACGTGCACGACGTCGGGCGAAAACGCTCTCACGGCCGCGTTGGCTCTTTTCGCCGCCATCGGTGACAACGTCAAAGGGGCCCGTGAACCGTTGGTCGGAATCGACCAGCGCGGGCCGAAACGATGAACCGTGGCCGGGGTGTCGTAGATCGCCTCGTCCCGAGAGTCCGGCGCGACGATCAGTACGTCGCGGCCCCGAGCGCACAGCACCCGACTCATCGCCAGTACCTGTTCTTGGACACCGCCGAAAACACTCAGGGCGTAGGGCGACACGAGAGCGACCCGTCGCACGCTCACGAGGCGAAACGGGGTTGCAACACGTGCCACTGCTCGGGTGCGCGACGGATGAGACCCTCGAGTTCCACAGCGATCAGTTGGGTCACACGGGTCACGTCCTCGCGCAAGCGCGCCGTGCGCGCGGCCTCTACCGGCGTCGTCACGACCGCGAAGTGATCGCGGCCCGGCCCCGAGTAACAGGCCGCCGCGACCAGCGTCGCGCCGGTTCGAAGGGCCAAGGTCGCCGGACCCGCCGGCATCGTTACTCGCTCACCGAAGAACTCCACCTCAATTCCGTTGCCTTGAAGATCGCGGTCGCAGAGCAGTCCCACAACGCCGCCCTCTCGAAGGGTCGACAACATCACCGATCCGGCGTGATCGTTCAATGGTTCGATGCGTATGCCAATCGACTCACGCTTCGCTTTGAACCACTCGAAGAGTTCTGGCGGATCCAACTCTTCGGCGACGGCCGTCATACCCAGGCCCAGTGAGTTCAAAAACGAGCCGCCCCACTCCCACGATCCAATGTGGGGCAAGGCGATGATCACGCCGCGGCCCCGCTCTTTGCCGAGGCGAAGGTGCTCGAGTCCCTCGGCGATGGTGAAGCGCTCGTAGACGTTCTTCGAAGCGAGCGCCGGCAGCTTCGCTCCCTCGGCCCAGTACTGGCCGTAACTGCGAAAACCGCGCGCCACGAATCGCTCGAGCAAGGCGTTATTGGTGGCCGAGTGCGGAGGAAACAAGACGCGCTCGAGATTACTAGTGAGGCCCGCTCTCGCGCCCTTGCTTCGCCGCCCCACTGATCCCGCGATCGCGCTCGCCACCGCGACGTCAATGCGCTCGGGCAACAACTCCATCAGCGCGCCCACGGATTTAAAGAGCGCGACGCGCGCCTTTTTCGCCACGACTAGTGACGCGAGGAGCGACTAAGACCCCGGCGAAGGCGCCGACTGTGTTGGCGGGCACGTAGCGTCGAGGTCGGCGACGGTGCCGGACGCGCGGCCACTTGCCAGACGCGCCAGAATCGGCCCCCCGCGGTCATCGCCGTCAAGCCCAGCATGAGCCAGAGCACCGGAATGAAGATCGGCGTCGCGATGAGTCCGACGCCCAAGAGGATCATCCTCTCGGCGCGCTCCATCAAACCGCCCTTGGCGTCGAGACCGAGACTTTCGGCCTTGGAGCGTTGATACGAGATCATGAAGGTCGTAGTCAAGATGGCGAACGGCAACAACACGAGCTGGCCGTGATGGCGCGCCGTCAGGTAGTACGCCACGCCCCCAAGGATGATGGCGTCGGCCAGTCGATCCGAGACCGAGTCGAAGAAGCTGCCGCGCTGGGACGCGCGCTGAGAGGCCTTGGCGACCGCCCCGTCAAAGATGTCGTGAAAACCCGTCAAGGTCAAAAGGACGATCGCCCAAAAGTGCAGGCCAATGGCGATGGCCCAGGCCGTCGCGCAGGCGAAGACCAAGCCCGACGCCGTCAGGACATCGGCCGAAAACCCTATGCGAACGAGCCAGCGCCCGATCGGCGCCGTCGTCGCGTCTAGCGACTGGCGGAACTTGCCGTCGAACATCGGCCCTCTTGGCTCATGCGGTCGAGTCTACCGTTCACACCCGCGACGACGGGGCCTAGAGGTAGTCGTGCACCTTTTGCCACGTCGCTTGTAGTGACGCGGGCAGTACGCGCGTTTCACCAATCGTCGTCATGAAGTTCGTGTCGCCACTCCAACGCGGCAAGGTGTGCGCGTGCAGGTGACCGGGAATGCCGGCGCCCGCGGCGGTGCCGAGATTCATCCCGAGGTTCATGCCGTCGGGATCGTACGCCTTGTTAAGAGCGCCGACGGCGTCGCGCAACACGAGAAAGAAGTCGGAGAACTCCTCGTCGCTGAGCTCTTCGAGCGCGCCCACGTGGCGACGTGGTACCACCAAGAGATGGCCCGAGCCGTAAGGAAAGGCGTTCAAGACCACGTAGGTGAATTGACTCTTTCGCAGCACCCCCGTCGACTCATCAACTTCTCCCGCGCCCAAGACACAAAAGACGCACTCCGTGTCCTCGCGTGTCTCTTTGGCACTAACGCTCGCGACGTACCCTTCGCGCCACGCAGCGAAGAGGCGCTCCAGGGCCACTACGGTGCCTCGGGCGAGGCGTGACGGCGAATCTCGTCGAGCAGTCGCTCACGAAACGCGCTCACGCTCACGCCGCGATCGGGGTCGTTCGAGCCGCGCGAGTTGACCCCCAAAGTTTTCTGGGCGACGTCCTCGTCGCCCACCACCACGACGTAGGGGATCTTTTCGAGCTTGGCCTTTCGAATGCGGGCGCCCAACGGTTCGCTCGCCGCTTCCACGCCCACGCGAACCCCTTCGAGGCGGAGCAACGCCGCCACCTCAACGGCGTAGTCGTCGTGATCGTCGCGAACACCTAACACCCGAACTTGCTCGGGACTGAGCCAAGTCGGCATATTGCCCGCGTAATGTTCGATGAGAATAGCCATGAACCGCTCCACCGAGCCAAAGAGCGCGCAGTGCAACATGATCGGGAGTTGGCGGGAGTTATCAGCCGCCACGTAGGTGGCGTCAAAGTTCTTCGGCTGCTGGAAGTCCAATTGAATCGTGGAGATCTGATGCGTGCGACCGATTGCGTCGCGCGCCTGCACCGAGANNCCGAACAGCGCGCGGTGGATCATGATCGGCCGGTGCCGGGTGTTGTCGGCGCCCACGTACTCGAGGCCGAAACGCTGCGGCGTCTGGAAGTCGAGCTGGATGGTCGACACCTGCCAGTGCCGGCCGATGGCGTCGCGCGCCTGCACCGAGATCTTGGGTCCGTAGAACGCGCCACCGCCGACGTCGAGCACGAGTTCGAGCCCCGCCGCCTCGGCCACGGCGGCCAGGATGGCTTCGGCCTCGTCCCACTCTTCGACGGTGCCGCTCGCCTTTTGCGCCGGGCGCGTCGAGAGTTCCAGGTAGAACTCCGTCAGACCAAAATCGCGCAGCAGGTCCAACGTGAAGTCGAGGAGACTGGTCAACTCGCCGGCCATCTGCTCGCGCGTGCAAAAGATGTGCGCGTCGTCTTGGGTCATACCCCGCACCCGCGTCAGTCCTTGGACAACGCCCGACTTCTCATAGCGGTAAACCGAGCCAAACTCGAACATTCGCAACGGTAGTTCGCGGTAGCTACGCTGACGCGCCTTGAAGATTAAGAGATGAAACGGACAGTTCATGGGCTTGAGGTAGTAGTGCTGTCCCTCGTCGAGCACCATGGGCGGGTACATGCTCTCGGCGAACCACTCGAGGTGTCCCGATGTCTCGAAGAGCTCGGCCTTGGTGATGTGCGGGGAGTACACGAGTTCATAACCCGACACTTCGTGGCGCTGGCGGGAGTACTCCTCGAGCACCCGACGGATGATCCCACCCTTGGGGTGAAAGACCGCAAGTCCCGGCCCGATCTCGCTCGGGAACGAAAAGAGATCCAGCTCCTGGCCGAGGCGGCGATGATCGCGCTTTTCCGCCTCTTCTAGCTGAATCAAATGCGCGGCCAGGGCCTCTTTTGACTCCCACGCCGTGCCGTAAATTCTCTGAAGCTGTGGTCGGGTTTCGTCACCGCGCCAGTAGGCGCCCGCGACCCTCGTCAGTTGGAAGTGCCCGAGACGCGACGTGCGAGGCACGTGGGGTCCCCGACAGAGATCGACAAAAGCGGAGGTGTTCGAATAGGTCGAAATGGTGTCGCCGCCACCGGTCTCGGCGAGATCTTCTTCACTGGCGCCACGAGCAACTGCCTCGATGATCTCAATCTTGTACGGCTGATCCTTAAAGAGGGCGAGGCCGTCCTTGATCGAAAACTCCGCACGAGTGAAGGGCTGGTCCTCCGCGATGATGGCGCGCATCTCGGCGTCAACGCGAACGAGATCGTCGTCACTAAAGTGCGCCCCGCCCGGCAGTTCGAAGTCGTAATAGAAGCCGTCTCGAATGGCCGGTCCGATGGCGTAACGAGCCCCGGGCCACAGACGCGTGACCGCTTGGGCCAGCACGTGCGCCGAGGAGTGGCGAAGCACCTCTCGACCGTCCTCACTCGAGGGGGTCACGATCGATACTTTGTCGCCACTGCGCAGCGGCGTCGAAAGATCGGTCAGTTCATCATTGATTCGCGCTGAGAGGGCGTCCTTGGCGAGTCGCTTGCCGATCGCCGCGGCGAGGTCGAGGGCGGTCGAGCCCTCGGGCACGGTTCGAACAGATGCATCGGGTAGTTCAACTTCGAATTCGGACATCGCGACCTTTCGTCGCCTACAGCGTAATGCCGAGCAACGACGCCGCCGAGGCGACGCTCGATCCGGCATGCGCCGCGGCGTCGATGGCGCGAAGTGCGTGAGGCGTGTTGAGGTCGTCGTCGAGCGCGTCGCGCACGTCATCGAGGACCGATGAGACGCGACCGGTTGTCAACGTCGAGCGCCACGTCGCGAGTCTCGACTGGGCGTGGGATAACAACTCGTCACGCCACTCCCAGTCCTCGCGGTAGTACTGATCGAGCAGACACAGACGAACGGCCGCCGGCTCTGAACGTTTGGCCAACTCGTGCACGAAGACCAGATTGCCCAATGATTTGCTCATCTTGATGCCGTCTAACGCCACGAGCCCCGTGTGCATCCAGTGCTTGACGAAGGGCGCGCCCGTTACCGTTTCACTCTGGGCCGCTTCACACTCGTGATGAGGAAAGGCGAGGTCTCGCCCGCCGCCGTGCACGTCGATCGTCTCGCCGAGCTCTCGCAGCGCCAGCGCCGAGCACTCGATG
>PKWA01000123.1 GCA_003131665.1 Acidimicrobiaceae bacterium | reverse complement strand
ACGCTCGCCTTCAGCGCCTCGGGAGTATCGAGCGCCACCAACTTCCCGTGATCGACAATCGCGATCCGATTGCACAGCCGGTCCGCTTCGTCCATGTAATGCGTCGTGACGAGAATCGTGTGGCCGGCGGCGGAAAGCTCGTAGATCAGATGCCAGAAGTTGCGCCGCGCGATGGGATCGACGCCGCTGGTGGGTTCGTCGAGAAAAAGAATCGGCGGCTCGTGCAGAATCGCGCAACCCAAAGCCAGGCGCTGCTTCCATCCGCCGGCCAGCAGGCGGGTCATCATGTCGCGCTGATTTTCGAGACCGGCCATATTCAAGACGTAGTCGCGGCGCGCGATCAACTTTTCCTGGGAGACGCCATAGACGCCGCCGAAAAATTCTATGTTCTCTGAGACTGTCAGGTCGTCATAAAGCGAGAACTTCTGCGACATGTAGCCGATGTTTTTCTTGATGTCTTCGGGCTGCGTCCGGACGTCGAATCCGCCGACGGAGGCGTCGCCGGAGGTGGGCGGAAGCAGGCCGCAGAGGATGCGAATGGTGGTGGACTTGCCCGCGCCGTTGGGTCCGAGAAGACCGAAGATCTCACCTTGATGAACTCTCAGATTCAACGCGTCCACGGCCGGAACGTCCATGCCGGGGTACACCTTCGTGAGTTCCTCGGTGCGAATGATTTCGGTATCGTGAATCGTCATCAACTCTTCTGTCAGTGCAGGGACACGACTCACTCTAGAGCGGTGGCCAAGACTGCCAATGACTCGTCAGAGGGATGTTCCTCGATGGTCGCTGGTCAGCGCCGCCGTCTCGATTCGGCGCTCGTGGCGCTTGTGAGGAGCGAAGCGCGCTTTCGTTGAGCTCGGGGCGGTTCTATACAGTGGTCACCAATGGCAAGAGTCAAGGCCCCCAAGATGACGAGCGCGCTAAAGCGCGAATGGATGAAGGCGAGCGTCGCGGGCGTCGTCGCGCTGGCGGCGCTGATCGTCGGCACTGCCTACGGCAAAATCACCCAGTCCTCCACCCACGCCAAGGTCATCGGTTGGAGCGCCGCGTTCGTGCTCTTGGTCGCGGGCGCCTCCGCCGTTCGATTCATCGCCAAGAGTTTGGGCCAGCAGTTGACACGACGCTCCAACCTCGGCGCGGGCGCCACTCTTCGCCTCATCGCCACGGCCCTGGGCTACCTCGTACTCCTTTTTGCCATGTTCGCGGTCCTTGGAGTCTCGCTGCAGCATCTGCTCATTGGCGCCGGACTCGCCGGCGTCATACTCGGCATCGCGGCCCAGCAGAGTCTCAGTAACGTCTTCGCGGCCATTGTGCTGCTGATCACTCGACCCTTCGTGGTGGGTGACAGTATTCGCGTGCGCTCGGGGGTTTTGGGAGTTCTGGACTGCGAAGTGCTGGGCATTGGTCTTACATACGTCACGGTTCAAACCGACGACGGCGTTTTGAAAATACCGAACTCGGCGATGCTCGCCGCCGGAATTGGTCAACCCCGACCTCGAACGATTCCCGCAACTGAGCCCGCGACCGAACACACGCATCCAGTGGAGACTGAGACGAACTGATCAAGCCGCCTCGCACTAGCCTTTGGGCCACGCGGGCGTAGTTCAGCGGCAGAACATCAGCTTCCCAAGCTGAGAACGCGAGTTCGATTCTCGTCGCCCGCTCCAACGATTTTGGTATTAATCCTTTTGATAGCAATGGTTTGGAAGTGATTTGTGGTGACCGCGAGTGACCGCAATTGCCTCGAGTTACATGCCCGTGTTTGCCTGCAGTATGCCCGGAACCACCGAGAGCAATTTCATCTCTCGCCGCGCCGAAGAGGTCGGCACTATTGATGCCGTAGCACGTCGTCGTTGAACGGGGTCAGTTGAACGCGTTGCTTCAACTCGTCAACCAATTTGGGCTTAGTCCCAGACTGCGTGAGCTAACTATCTCCGACGGCTCGCCCTCTGAGCAGGTTTGAGGTGAAGCGTACGATGTCGTCCCGGAGGCCGGGGTGAGCGCGTTCGTGCGGTACGGCAACCCTCGCCAGTTCAAGAACACTAAGGAGCGTGTCTTCAGCAAGGTCGGCCGCTTCGCTGAGTCCCCACGCGTTCCCTTCAGTAATGAGAAGGTCCCTAGTGATTGCGGCGTGACGATACTCCCCAGCTACCGCCAGGGCGACTTCTTGATCGCTAGCTTCGTGTGCTTGCGGAACGACATCGTAAGCCGGAGCAAGCACAATCGACCCGTCGAGACGGTGGAGTAAAGAGATGTTCTTAGCGTGCAGGTCGAGGTTGCCCACAGCAACCGACACCACGACGAGTCTGAATAAGTGCTCCAGCGAGTCGCGGTCGCCACTGGATGAGAACACCAGCGCGACGCGCTCCAGGCTCACTCGGCCCCCGTGCTTCTGGTACTTCTGAACGCCGGCCGCACCGAGAACCTGGTTGAAGTCCTCCTGATGAATTCGCCCTTCAGGGGCGTCCGGTGCGCGGTCGTAACGTTCGATGACAACCGCCGGCACTCCGTCGAACTCCTCGATCCAGGTGGAGAAAGTCGTCAGACCAACAGCTTGAGCGAAACGCGCGCCATACTCCTCGTCGTAAATCATGGTCGGGTGATCTCGCGATTCTGGCTTCAAAATGTGAGTAGATGGCCAGCCGTCGACCACACGATTCCAGCCGTCCTTCGTGCGCGCGAGCACAATCTTGTCCTGGACTCCAGGAAGCGAAGTCTTACCTCTAGGAAGTTTGTTACCCAGCGGGTTCTGGCGGACTTCCTCGAGCATGGTCGCGACGCCGGCCATCGTCAGTTGCTCGAGGGCGGGTCGTTTTGGTTCACCGGGCACGTCAGGGTCCCAGATCTGCAACGCCCCCGCAACGTCACGACCGAAGTTCCGTAATAGTCCGATGACGTCGTGCTCCTCGAGGCCCGCCTCTTGGGCCAGTCGGCTCAGCATCCGCCCTTCGGGAAGAAGTTCTCGGAAGAAGTTCTGACGACGAGCTTTTCGCGCCGTGACCGGCACCGCAGTGAGCGGGATAGCGACCGAAAGGATGAGGCTGTCTATCCCGAACTTGAGCACCGCGGCGGGATCAATCCGGATATCGAACGTCCGCCACGTCCCAATGAGGGTTCCAACTCGCGTACCGTGCAACTCCACGACCAGGTCAGCCATGGTCGACCTTCGGAGTAATCTCGGCAGTCAATTCCATGTTTGTCTCGCGCATCGCGGCAAAAAGTCGATTCGTTGCGATTGATGGCTTTCCGGCCTCGAGTTCCCAGATGTACTTCTGC
>PKWA01000110.1 GCA_003131665.1 Acidimicrobiaceae bacterium | reverse complement strand
GTGATCCCGAAGGAGTACATCCAGCCGGTCAACCAGGGCATCGTCGAAGCGCTGACCTCGGGCGTGCTGGCCGGCTATCCGATGGTTGACCTGCGGGTCCGCTTGACCTGGGGCAGCTACCACGACGTGGACTCTTCCGAGATGGCCTTTAAGATCGCCGGCTCTATTGCGGTCAAAAAGGCCACCCGGCTCGCTAGTCCGGTGCTCTTAGAGCCCATGATGAGCGTGGAAGTCGTCACGTCTGAGGACTACATGGGCGACGTGATCGGTGACCTGTCGGCTCGCCGTGGTCGCATCGAGGGCATGGAGCAGGTCGGCAATAACCAGGTAATTAGGGCCCTTGTGCCGCTGGCCGACATGTTCGGCTACGCTACTGACCTGCGTTCTCGCACTCAGGGGCGAGCGACGTACACCATGCAGTTCCATTCGTACGCGGAAGTACCTGAGGCGATCGCTAAGGAGATCGTCGCCAAGGCCACCGGCGCGTAAGAAGCTGGGAAACCAGCGCCACTAGGTCCAAACCGTCGTCGGGGAGGGCCGAAAAACCAGGTCGATTCATCGTGAAGCGGCCACCAGAGAGAAAGCTAGTCCCCGACAATGGCAAAGCAGAAGTTCGAGCGCACTAAGCCGCACGTCAACATTGGCACCATGGGTCACATCGACCACGGCAAGACCACCCTCACCGCGGCCATCACCAAGGTACTGTCCGAGCGCATCAAGGGATCGACGTTTACGCCCTTCGATCAGATCGACAAGGCCCCCGAAGAGCGCCAGCGGGGCATCACCATTTCGATCGCGCACGTGGAGTACGAGACGGCGAATCGTCACTACGCCCACGTTGACATGCCCGGCCACGCCGACTACGTGAAGAACANNCATGATCACCGGCGCCGCCCAAGTCGACGGCGCCATTCTGGTCGTCTCGGCGACCGACGGCCCCATGCCCCAGACGCGCGAGCACGTCCTGCTCGCTCGCCAGGTCGGTGTGCCCTACATCGTGGTGGCCCTCAACAAGGCCGACCTCGTAGAAGATGAAGAGCTCCTCGAACTGGTCGAGCTCGAAGTCCGTGAACTCTTGACGAGCTACGGCTTCCCGGGCGATGAGACGCCGATTGTTCGCGTGTCCGCTCTGAAGGCCCTCGAGGGCGACGCCGCGGCCGGCGACCAGGTCATGGTGTTGATGGACGCGGTCGACTCCTGGATCCCCGAGCCCGTGCGCGCCACCGAGAAGCCCTTCCTCATGTCGATCGAAGACGTCATGTCCATCACGGGCCGTGGCACCGTCGTCACCGGCAAGGTCGAACAAGGCGTCGTCAAGATTGGTGACGAAGTCGAGATCGTTGGTCTACGTCCGACGCAAAAGACCGTCGTCACCGGCATCGAGATGTTCCGCAAACTCCTCGACGAGGGTCGCGCGGGCGACAACTTGGGCGCGTTGCTGCGTGGCACGAAGAAGGAAGAGGTCGAGCGCGGTCAGGTGCTGTGCAAGCCCGGCACGATCACGCCGCACACGAACTTCCAAGCCGCGGTGTACGTGTTGACCAAGGAAGAGGGCGGACGTCACAAGCCGTTCTTCGCCAACTACCGTCCGCAGTTCTACTTCNNCGCACGACGGACGTCACCGGCACCATCGAGCTGCCCAGCGGCACCGAGATGGTGATGCCCGGGGACAACACCGACATGACCGTGACCCTCGGCAAGCCCATCGCCATGGAAGAGGGCCTCACCTTCTCGATTCGTGAAGGTGGCCGCACCGTCGGTTCGGGCCGCGTCACGAAGATCCTGAAGTAGATCGTCATGGCCGACAACCGACAGATGATTCGTATTCGGCTGAAGGCCTTCGATCACGGCGTCTTGGATCAGTCCACCGCGAAGATCGTCCAGACGGTCGAGCGCACCAACGCCCGGGTGCAGGGTCCCGTGCCGCTGCCGACCGAGAAGCACCGCTACACGGTGGTTCGCGGTCCCCACAAGCACAAAGACAGCCGCGAGCACTTCGAAATGCGGGTGCACAAGCGCCTGTTGGACATCGTGGACCACACCGCCAAGACCGTGGACTCCCTCCAGCGCCTCGATCTGCCCGCCGGCGTCGACATCGAGATCAAGATCCGTCAAAACTAGGCCCCGATGAATCCTGGCTTTGCGTCCAGGGGACCTGATGGTGTACGGTTAATAGCCCTGTTCTTTTAGAAAAGGGCGGACAACAGAAGTGTTCAGTTGCCATTTTTGGAACGCTGAACCAACCATTCGAGCGCTCCGTTCGGGTTTCATGGCCCGACGGAGCGTCTGTATGTCGGCGTGTCCGACGTTCAGACACCAGAGGAAGAGGAAAGACGTGGCGACCAAGGCGATCGTCGGCGAGAAGGTGGGCATGACCCAGGTCTGGGACAGCCATAACCGGGCGATCCCGGTCACGGTCGTGCGCGTCAACCCGGCCCGCATCGTCCAGGTGAAGACCCCCGAAAAAGAGGGTTACTCCGCGGTGCAAGTGACCTGGGGCACCCGGCGAACCTCGACGCTCTCCAAGCCCGAACTCGGCCACTTTGAAAAGGCCGGCGTCGCGCCGGGTAAGAAGCTCGTCGAGCTTCGACTCGATGACGTCTCGGGTTACAGCGTGGGCCAAGAGATCTTGGCCGACGCCTTTGAAAAGGGCGAGATGATCGACGCCACCGCCGTCTCCAAGGGCAAGGGCTTCGCCGGCAGCATGAAGCGCCACAACTTCTCGGGTCAAGGTGGCGCGCACGGCAACCACAAACACCACCGCGCCCCCGGATCCATCGGCGCCTGCGCCACGCCCGGGCGCGTCTTTCGCGGCACCAAGATGGCCGGGCGCATGGGCGGCTCACAGGTCACCACGACGAACTTGGAGATCATCTCGGTTGACGTCGAACGCCACCTCGTTCTCGTGAAGGGTGCGGTGCCCGGTCCGCGCGGCGGCGTCGTGGTCCTGCGTACGTCGGTGAAGAACCCGATGAAGGCCGGAGGGAAACGATGAGTGACGTCTTCACCCTTCGCGGTCCGGTCAAGAAGGACCGACCGGCTCTCGTTGAGCGATCCATTACCCGTCGTTCACTCAGCGGCGCCGAGCTCGGTTCGGTGGCGTTAGAGCCGATGTTCTTTGGCATCACGCCCCACATGGCCGTGTTGCACCAAGTCATCAAAGCCCAACTCGCCGCCAAGCGCTCGGGCACCCAGTCCACCAAAACTCGCAAAGAGGTCCGTGGCGGCGGTCGCAAACCGTTCAATCAAAAGGGCACCGGTGGCGCTCGCCAGGGCACGATCCGGGCGCCGCACTATCCGGGTGGGGGCATCGCGCTCGGACCCAGGCCGCGCAGTTATGAGCAAAAGACCCCGAAGAGGATGATTCGCTTGGCGCTGTATTCGGCGTTGTCGGACCGTGCCGCGCTCGAGCGCGTGGCGCTGGTGGACAGCTTTGACGCATGGAGCGAGCCGAAGACCAAAGAAGCCATCATCACCCTCGAGGCGCTCGGGCTTGAGGGCAAGATCCTCGTGGTGCTGGGGCGCGACGACGAGAACGCCTTTCGCTCCTTTCGCAATCTGATGAACGTCAAGACCATTGACGCCGGTGAACTGAACGCCTACGACGTGCTCGACTGCGACTGGGTGCTCTTCACCGACGCCACGTTGCCCACCCAGGAGACCGACTGATGCGCGACGCCACCAGCATTCTGATCCGCCCGGTCGTTTCGGAGAAGACCTACGCCTCGATGGAGGCGGGCGTCTACGTGTTCATCGTCGACCCGCGCGCCACGAAGATTGACGTGCGCAACGCCGTCGAGCAGGCCTTCAACGTCAAGGTCACCAACGTCAACACCCTCAATCGCAAGGGCAAGCACACGCGCAATCGCCGTACTGGCGTCACCGGCGCCAAGCCCAACACCAAGCGAGCCATCGTCACCCTGAAACCGGGCGACAAGATCAACCTCTTCGAGAACTAAGGACACCATGGCCCTACGTCATCGCAAACCCACCAGTCCCGGTCGCCGCTTCCAGAGCGTGTCGGACTTCGCGGAGCTGACGACGTCGACGCCCGAGAAGTCGCTGCTGGCGCCTAAGCCCACGAGCGGCGGACGCAACAGCTACGGACGAAAGACCTCGCGCCACCGCGGCGGTGGCCACAAGCAGCAGTACCGCATCGTGGACTTCAAGCGCAACAAGGATCAGATCCCGGCCAAAGTCGCCACCATCGAGTACGACCCCAATCGAACGTGTCGCATTGCGTTGTTGCACTACGCCGACGGCGAGAAGCGCTACATCCTCGCGCCGAACGGTCTCAACGTCGGGGACTACGTCGAGTCCGGCCCCAAGGCCGACATCCGTACCGGTAACTCGTTGCCGATGCGCTTTATCCCGACCGGTTCCACCGTGCACAACGTCGAGCTACGCCCCGGAGGCGGCGGCAAGATGGCGCGCAGCGCGGGGATGAGCGTGCAGCTCGTCGCCAAGGACGGCGGCTTCGCCACGCTGCGCCTGCCCTCGACCGAGATGCGCCGCGTGCCGATTGACTGTCGCGCGACGCTCGGCATCGTGGGCAACTCCGAACACGAACTGATCAAGGTCGGCAAGGCCGGACGCAACCGCTGGAAGGGGATCCGTCCCCAGACCCGTGGTGTGGCGATGAACCCGGTCGACCACCCGCTGGGTGGGGGCGAAGGAAAGACCTCCGGAGGCCGTCACCCGGTCTCGCCGTGGGGACAGCCCGAGGGCCGTACGCGTCTGCCCAAGACGTCCGACGCGCTCATTATTCGACGTCGCCGTGGACGCGGCGCGCGGAGGTAGGTAGGACATGTCACGCAGCTTAAAAAAGGGTCCCTTCATCGACACCCACCTCTTGAAGAAGGTGGACGCGATGAACGCGGCGAATGAGAAGAAGGTCATCAAGACCTGGAGCCGTCGCTCGACGGTCATCCCCGACATGGTCGGACACACCTTCGCCGTGCACGACGGACGGCGCCACGTACCGGTGTTCGTGAACGAGTCGATGGTCGGACACAAACTCGGCGAGTTCGCGCCCACGCGCACGTTCCGCTTTCACGCGGGCCAAGAGAAGACGGGCCGGCGCTAATGACCGGAGCTAAGACCAACGAACGTCCCGGCACTCGTGCCTCGGTGCGCGGCTTTCCGATGTCGGCGAGCAAGGCGCGAGTCGTGTTGAACATCGTGCGCGGCGAAGACGTCAATACCGCCCGAGAGATCCTGGCCGGCACCACCCGTGAGGCGGCCGACGTGATCGCCAAGGTCCTCGCCTCGGCCGTCGCCAACGCCGTCACCAACGACGGTCAGAACGTCGACGAGCTCTACATCTCGGCCGCCTACGCCGACGAGGGCATCACCATGAAGCGCTTCTCCCCGCGCGCTCGCGGACGCGCCGGCAAGATCTTCAAGCGCTCCACGCACATCACGGTCATCGTCTCGCGCATGGACGAAGAACGGCTCGAGCGTCTGCGCGGGGCACGCAGTGCCCAGGCGACCGCCAGCCGCTCGCGCCGGGTGGCGTCGTCGCGACGTCGCGCCGATCAGCAGGCCAGTTTTAACAAGCGCGAGGCCGCTCACGAGGCCCAGGCTGAACTCGACGCCAGCGCCGAACTCGAGGCGAACGCCGAGCTCGAGACGACCGAGAGCGACGTCGTCACTACCGACGTCGCGACTGATGTCACCGCTGACGTCGCGACGGAGGTCTCGACAGAGGTCGAGCCAGAGGTGGTTGAGCTCAGTGACGTCGCCACCGAGGACGACGCGGCGCCCGCCGACGAGAACGACGACACGGTGTCAGACGACACCACGGAGGAGACGAACTAATGGGTCAGAAGGTAAACCCTTACGGTTTCCGTCTCGGGATCACCACGGACTGGAAGTCGCGCTGGTTCAAAGAGCGCGGCTACAAGGATCTCGTCATCGAGGACTGGAAGA
>PKWA01000019.1 GCA_003131665.1 Acidimicrobiaceae bacterium | reverse complement strand
GGCGGTGGTGGCGGTGGCGGCGGTTCGGCCACTAAAACGATTGCGCCTCCTCCTCCCCTCTTGCCTTCAACGGCTTACGGGATCCCGACATCCGCCAATATTTCTGCGGATACGTCGACGATTCTTGTGTCGACGCTAGGAAACACCAGTGTGACGGTTACCGTTCCTGAGGGCGCGCTCGCGAGCGATGTTGAAGTGAGCGTTTACCCGATCACCAACACCTTGCCTCTTATCAACGATGTGCCCACGGGCAGTAGTTACGTGACCTCGTTTGCCGTTTCGTGGGTCGATCCATCTGGCGCGTCAGCCGAGTCGTCGGTACCGATCACGATGACGATTACTGATCCATCGATTGTTGCTGGAGACACCATCTATGAATTGACGTCCACTGGCCTCGAGGCCGTGGGAGTGGCGACCGTCGATGGTTCGGCAACCATAACGTTCTCGAATGACCCAGTGTTTTTCGTGACCTCAAAGAGCCTCGAAACTCAGGCGGCGCTATCGGTCGTTAGCGGTTCGAGTGACGTGCTCGACACAATGACCCTTACTACCAGTGGGGGATCAGGTACTGGTCTCGTGAGTTACTCCGTCTCGAACGGAACCGCAACTGGTTGCATAATCTCCGGCGAATCGTTAGCTGCCACTACCCCCGGCACGTGTCTCGTCACTGCGACGAAGTCCGGTGACGGTACCTACACGTCAGTATCTTCGTTGGCCACGCCAATGATCTTTACCGTTCCGACAAAGCCCGGCGCGATTACTCTCTCCTTTGCTTCAAAGTCGAGCGTCCTTGGGTCAAAATCGAAAACCGCTCTATCGAATCTCTCCAAAAACCTTGAATCCAATGCTTCAGTGACCGTCACGGGTTACTCACGTCATAACGCATCACTGGCGAAACGCCGAGCGGTTGCGGTACAGAAGTATTTACAAAGCACGAAAGACATTCGAGTGACGCTAAAGACTGTGACGTCGCTCAACGTCAATCGAGTCAGCGTCGTAACAACCAAGCAGTAGTTCGTTTGGTCGGTTTCCGCTGACTCAATCTCCAGATGAGCTTCAGACCAACTCCAAAGATCACTCGATACAATCGACCGAGTGGCCGACCAATCGTCGATTTCATCGGATCGCGCGCAACCGTTCACGTGGATCACGGCGCGCCGATCCGGTTGAGCTCATGCTCCAGTTCCGCGACGTCGCGCCGAGGTGATGCGGATGACGAATAGGCGAAACGTCTCCCGGGGCGAGATATTGGTTGCCATCGGTGCATTCGTCGCAATGTGCGTCGCAGTCTTCTTGAGGGCGCCGCAACTGTTGGAGCCGGACGATTACGCGTATCGCGCGTCGATCGTGGCGCTCAGCCAGGGCCATTTGCTGCTCACGAATGCGCAGTATCTCGCGCTGCAGCTCCAATTGAGTGTGCACGGCGGCGGGGGAATATCCCAGTGGATTCATTTGGCGAACGGGAAGTGGATTAGTCAGAAGAATCCGGGCTATCCGTTGTTCGCGGTGGCGTTTCAGATGCTGCACGCGCTGCGGTGGGCTCCGCTCTTCTACGGCGCCGTTGGATGCGGTGGACTCTTTTACGGAGCGCGACGATGGTTGGGTCGTTGGGGGGGGACGTATGCGGTGGTGCTCTACTGCTCGTCGGGCGCTGCTCTAAATTTCGCGTCGCGTTCCACCATGCCAACATTCACCGACGCGTCGCTCATTGCCGCTGCCGCGGGCCTGTTGCTCGGGGTCTTGCTGTCCAGTGAGGACTCTCACGCTCGTCGACTCGTGCTCGGGATACTGGCGTTCCTGGCTCTGGATGCGGCCGTACTCATTCGTTACACCGACCTCACGGTGCTCGTGGTCGCGATGATCGCGGTCGTCGCTCTCTATCGAGTCAGTTCACTAACTCGCGCGATGCTTCTCAGTTGGTTCGGCGTCGTGGTGTTGTGCGCGTTAGGCGACCTCGAACTCAATCGACTCCTGTACGGGGGCTACTTCAGAACTGGTTACGCGTCGGGAGTAGTCACCTTCGGGTCGAGTGCCATCATCCCCAATCTCGAGCGGATGCCTTCACGCCTGATCGAGAGTCTCCCGATGTTGCTGTTCGCGCTGGCCAGCCTGGTGTGGATCGTGGTTCGACTCCTGGAAAGCTCGTCGCGAAGACTGGACGCGTCACGGCGCGCGCGAGGGCGCCAGGACGCCACGGTGGCACTCGTGCTCACGGTGGGTTGGTTCAGCGTCTGGGGACTCTACGCCGCGTACACCTGGACGGTGGGCCAGACCCTCGGTCCGAGTTTTCCAGAGCACGTGGTGCGTTTCTATCTTCCCGCGCTTGGGCTCATTGCCTTGCTCGCGGCGTGGTTGCTCACACAGTTGCGACGGTGGTACCCACTGGCGCTGCTCGCCCTGCTCGCTGGCTTGGGGGTCTGGTCGTACGTGCTGCCGGCAAACCACGTCATCGTCAGACTGGGTCCGGGCCAAGTGCAGGTGGGAACGGTCTCGTCGACGCCATCGATTGGCGGAGCCAACAGCGGATATCTCGCGGGTCCTCGACGGTAGTGCGACCTAGGCGCGCCGTCGCGATCAGGTTATTTCGCTACGAGTTTTCGAATCACTGCGTCAAGCGAGAGTCGGCCCGTTCCTAAGAACACGATCACCATCGCGAGCGCGGCCAAGGCGATGTTGAGTTGGTACCCGATCCCGGAGGAGTCTCCGACCAGTCCTTGAGCGAACGTCACCGTGATCATGGCCATGATCATGTCGCCCACCAGCGCGGCGGCGGCGAGACGTCCAAAGACCCCGAGACCGACCGCGATGCCGCCGAAGAACTCGATGATGCCGGCCAGTACGGCAAAAAAGGTCGCAGGGTGCAGATGGGCGTAGTTGGAAAAGTAGACCGCTTCTCCGTGAATCCCCGCGCCTCCGAAGGCGCCGAACAAGGTGCTCGCGCCGTGGAAGATAAATATCCAGGCCAGGGCGAGTCGGACAACGAGGAGAGCCAGGTCCCGGCTCAGGCGTTCGTCGCGCGACGCGCGGAACCATTCGTGCCCGTGGCGCACCCGTGCCGTCAGATCGCTCACGTCGGCCCGTCGGTCGCGGCGCGGACCCTAAAGGGTTGGGCGAGTTGGGCGACCATGACCTTGGATGCGGCCAAGGCCGAGCCCGTCTGTTCGATCGGCACGGGACGGCCCGTGAGGCCCGTCGCCACGGGGGCCGCGTTGGTCGGGAACGCGGCGCGGCGAATCAGCTGATCCCAACAGACCAAGACGAAGCCGAAATTCACCGTGCCCCGTTCGTCCAGCGGCGAGGCGGCGTGATGTAGTCGGTGGTACGCCGGGCTCACCACGACGCGCCCGAGCGGTCCGAACGTCCATCGAAGGTTGGCGTGGGGCAGGGTAATGAGACAACCGTAGACAATGATCGCCACGCCCGGCACCGTGCCACTGGCGCCGAGGATGAGCGCCGGGAAGAGCGACGGCAGATACGACGCGTGCACCAAGGGGTGGGTGCGAAACGTGGTGAGCACGCTCATGTCTTCTTGAGAGTGGTGCAACGCGTGCAGACGCCACAAGGTGAGTGAACGATGGTTGGCGACGTGCCCCGCCCAGTTCATGGCGTCAATGCCGATGAGTATGAACCCGGCCACGACGATCTGTGAACCCATGGGTAGTCGCCCGAGCAGAAGAACGTGAACGTGACGAGCGATCTCGACGCTGAAGCCCGTCTCCACCAAGGTCAACAGCGGCATCACCACTACCGCGAAGAGCGCGAGGTACCCGGCGTCGACCACGTGGGCTCGCGAGAGTAGAGGGCGCGGCACGGCCGGCCAGAGCTGCTCGGCGAGGAGAATGACGGCGATAAAGACGATCAGCACCGGACCTACGGCGCGCGCCCGAGCGGACGAGATGGCGTGGGAAAGGCTGGCTTCGCTCATCAGCGTGCGAAGCCCGACGTACCCTAACCAGGTACACAGAGCCCCGAGGGTGAGCACGCCGTACCACGCTTTCGTCGCGCCGGCCTCTTTGAAAATTAAGGATCGACCCCACCTCTTCAATCGACCGGACGTTCGCTGCGGCGCTGAGGCAACGAACGTGAACTGAAGCGTCGAGCTCACGGGCAAGAGAACGCTCGATTCGACCGTGGCTACGGATTTAGTATCCAATGCCACCACCTCCCCCACCCGGAGCTCGGGTTGTGGTCGTGACGGGCGCTCTGGTCGTCGTCGTGACCGGAGCGTTGGTTGTGGTGGTGACGGGCGCTCTGGTAGTCGTCGTGACCGGTGCCTTGGTCGTCGTCGTTGTGGGGTCGGGCCCCTTGGTCGTAGTCGTTGTGGGGTCGGGCCCCTTGGTCGTNNTGGGGTCGGGCCCCTTGGTCGTCGTCGTGACCGGCGCTTTGGTCGTGGTCGTCACGGCAGAGCCGCCAATTTTCTTAGGTGCAGTGTGAGGGCTCTTGGGATTGATCGACCACCATTGACCCCATCCGTCCTTGACATTGCCGGCCACCTGGCCAGGTGCTTTGTCGCCCACGAACTGATAGAGCGGGATGCCTTGGTACGTCACTTGGTGGGTACCG
>PKWA01000104.1 GCA_003131665.1 Acidimicrobiaceae bacterium | reverse complement strand
GAGGTGTCTGAGTTTTTAACATAATGGACAGCTGTTGCGAGACATAGTGGACACTTTCTTTAGGGGTGCTTCCTATGGTTTTGGCGCAGATGGTGGTCGATTCGGTGGTGTTGGAGGGTCGCTCGATCCGAGCGACGGCCCTCGCTTACGGCGTCTCGAAGTCCTGGGTCTACGAGCTCGTCCGTCGTTACCGAAGTGGCGGCGCGGCGGCGCTCGAGCCACGCTCCAAGCGTCCCCACGCCAACCCGCGCCAGATGAGCCACGACGTGGAGGACGAGATCGTGGCGCTGCGCAAAGAACTCCTCGATGGCGGTGACGACGCCGGCGCGCAGACGATCCTCTGGCACTTAGAGAAGCGCCGAGAGAACGTGCCCTCGGCGAGTGCGATCTACTTCGCGTTAAAGCGACGCGGCTTCATCACCCCCGAACCGCGAAAGCGCCCGAAAGCCTCCTACATTCGCTTCGAGGCGGACCTACCCAATGAGTGCTGGCAGGGGGACATGACCCACTGGCAGTTAGATGACGGCACCGAGGTCGAGATCATCAACTTCATCGACGACCACTCACGCGTGGTGGTCGGTTGCGAAGTGCACGCAGTTGTCCGGGCCCACGACGTGCGCGACCTCTTTAAAAGGGCCTGTGTCATCTGGGGAACGCCCGCTTCGGTGTTGACGGACAATGGGGCCATCTTTAACGCCGCGCACCGCGGGGGTCGCAGTGGTTTCGAGAGCGATCTGCTCAGCGCCGGCGTGCTCTATAAGCACTCCTCGCCCTATCACCCCCAGACCTGCGGAAAGGTCGAGCGCTGGCATCAGACCTTGAAGCGCTACCTCGTGAAGAACCCGGCGTCGTCGCTCGAGGAGCTGCAGCAAGTGCTCGACCGCGTCGTTCTTCGTTACAACGAGCAGCGACCGCACCGTTCCAAGGGCCGCGTCACGCCGCGCCAGGCCTACGAGGCCCGGGGCAAAGCCACGGCCCACACGTTGATCAATCAGCCGCACCACCGACTCAGAAAGGATGTGGTCGACCCTTGGGGCAAGATCACTCTCCGCTACCGTGGACGGGTACTGCACGTGCGCATCGGTCACCACCACCGCGGCAAGCGCGTGCGTCTCTACATCGTCGACGAGCACATCCGCGTGCTCGACGACGACGGAACCTTCTTAGGAGAGATCACCATCAACCCCGAAAGGAACTACCAAACGATGGCCAAGCCGAAGGAAAGCTAGAATTCAGGGGTTCGTTTTTCCACGATGTCTCGCTACAAAACAGGAGTGGGCGCTGAGGGACTCGAACCCCCGACCTGCTGAGTGTAAATCAGCTGCTCTAGCCAACTGAGCTAAGCGCCCGGAGAGTTAAAGCCTAGAAGGTTTCCGCTTCCAACATGAACGTCAGCAGTTCCTTGGTCGCGGCGAAAACAGGGCGACGACGAACCCGCATCGTCGTCACGAGCTCTTCATCGTCGTATTCGCCCGCGACCGCGCCAGCCTCTCGCGTCACGAGGAGACCAGCGAGGTAGTCCCACGGATTGAGTTTGGACTGTTGCGCGACGGAAAAGACGTCGAGCGATCCGTCAGCGACCAGGCATATTTCCAGACTCGCCGCACCGAGTGATCGATACTGCGCCCACCCAAGATGACGCGACGGCAGCCCGGAAAAACTCGCAACGGCGTGAGTAAAGTCCTTCTGGCTACTCGGCGAAATCACCTGCCCATCACGGAAGGCGCCACCGCCCAATTCGGCTTCGTAGACAGTGCCCGTCGCTTGGTTCATTACCAGGGCGGCCACCAGTTCATCGTCTCGAAGCACCGCAAGGCTCGTGGCATAGAACGGAACGCCATGATCAGCGTTGGTCGAACCATCGATCGGATCGACGACCACCGTGAACTCACCACTACCCGACTCGCCCGACTCCTCACTCACGACGCGAAAGCCGGCACCGTGCAAGACACGTAGCGCAATTTCGTCCGCAACTATATCGAGGCGATATTGCGAGTCACGAAGACCGCTAAACCCGCCGTGCCGACCGGACTCGACCATCTCACCGATCTCGTGCGCACACTCACGAAGTGGGATCAAAAGTGATGGTGTCACGTAGTAACGGTAGTGGGGCGGAGGCTAGCCTGAGTAGTGATGGCCGCCATTGACGTCGCTGGATTCGTTGCCGACCTTAAAGACCACGCCGTTACCCACGGCTTTCACGTGCACGATGAACGTCACTTCGTTGAGACCTACTCTTTGCGCCAAGCCTGGGAGGTTGATCTCCACCCCGAGGACGGCTGCGGCGGGCCGGTCGATCTTCACATCGAACTCGACGTCGATCCAAGGACTCTCCTCGCCTTTGAAGACGCGGTGCTGGGACTGCCCGACGAGGTCGATCCGCCCGATGAGTTCCACTTCCCACTCGTGTTGACCTGGAGTCTGCCGCCGATGCCCCACGGGCCCGACCTCTTGCGACTGGCGATCGACCTTGCGCCGATTGGCGGACTGGAGATGCCCCTCGAAGTCACCGCGACCGACGTCTTCGCGTCGCCCACCGAAAGTTCGGAACGTCGCATCTCCATCGTGGCGCGTCGGGCCATCTCCTTGAGCCAGGTCGCCAAGGGCGACGACCCACTCTGTGACATCTTTGAGCGCGGGCGCAGCGTGAGCGATTTCTTGCTCCAATCCGCTGACTCGTGGCTCGGCTAGTCCGGCCGCTCAGCGTTCTGGCGACACTCACGTTGGCGAGCGTGTTGCTCGCGTCGTGCGGATCAAGTAGCGCAGTGGCCGATGTGCGTCACTCCTGCGTTGACGTGAAACGCGCGCTCGTTATCGAACAGCAGAGCGAGCTACCAGGACTCAGTGGCGCACAACGCACCCACCTTCAAGCCCGCGCGCTGAGCCGGCTCTTAAAGGCGACGCCCTCGGCGGCGGCGGCGACGTCACTCGATGGAAGTTGGAACCCGCTCATGACCACGATTAACGAAGCCGAACGGGTGCCGATGTCGCATCTCGTCGCGTCACTGACGCGACTGTGCAACGTCGCGGACTCTTCGACGCCGTATCTCTAGGCAGTGCGGGGCAGGCGCTCGTGGAGCCACGCGAGGGAGTTCTCCTCGAGCATTGATTCTTCCCAGCCTTGGAGGAGATCTTCAATGGCGGCCAGTGAGGCGACTTTGCCGATGACCACGACCGTCAGATCGTTGACCGGCTCGTCGGACACCAGGAAATCTCCGAACATGTCCTCGGTCACGAGCGCGTCTGGCTCGACCATCAAGTAGAGCTCGCCGGTAGCTTCCACCCACGACAGTTCGTACTCGTTGTCCGAAGCGTCAGTCCACTCACCACCGAACTCGAACTCGGCGCTCTCGCGACGGGCCTCATTTTGTTCGTAAAAGGATTCGATATCCATCGGCCCAGCCTACGCCGCCACTATGTGCGCCGCGAGGTGCGTGCCCTGGTCCACGCTGTCCGTCATGAGAAATGTCACCACGACGGGTGTGCGCGAAGTTGCCACCACGTGCGTGCGGGGTCTTTTACTGAGGCCCATGACAACCAACTACGACCTCCTGGGCAATCTGCGACTCGAATGGCGGAGGGCCGGAAGAAGTCCGAGCGCGCGCGAGGCCTGTGGTCGAGTGGCGCAGCGTCACCCGGAACTCCAACTCGGCGCGCTGGAAGATCTGCACGCGGTCGTGGCGCTGCTGGAGACCAGAAGCGGCCGCAACGTCTTGGAAAGAGCGCAGATCGTGCGCGCGCTCTTAGAAGAAGCGAGCGACCCCGACGTCCATCGGGCCCTCTTACAGACACTGTTACCCGGCGTCGTCAGCGTCTGTCGACAACTGCGATTCGGCGAGGGCATCATCGACGAAGCGAGCGAGACCCTTTCGATGGCCATCTCCTTACTGAGTGAGTTACTGGTGGACTGGGCTGGACAGTCGCGACAGTACGCCGCGCCGGATCTGCTCTCAGCCCTTCGAGGACGTCTGCGTCGCTGGCTCTTGAAAGAAAAGGCCGCGCTACGACACGTCTCTCACTTCGATCAAGTGGACGAGCCGGCGGCGGAGACGTCGCCACTCCTCACTCGCCTCGAAACCTTGCGCGGCGGCGAGCACGACCGATTGGTACGACTTACCTACGCCCGAGTCTTCGAGGGCCGCTCCTTGCGCGAGCTCGCGGCCCATGATCACAGTGCTCCACTGACGCTGCAGAGCGAACTACAACACTTCGCCGTGCGCTTCTTACTTTGAGCGTCGTCGACACCATATGAGCAAATTTCTGCGTGAAACAGACCGAGTACCGTGCGAGGACCACCATGCGAATGCCCCACTCACTCAAGAGCACTCACTGGGTGACGTGGTCGAGCCCCCTTTTGCTACTGGTCCTCGTTTTCACCCTGACCGCGTCGAGTTCCACGCCGAGCGTTACGACGAACCAACCAATCGTGGCGACCACGCTTCGAACGACTCCACGAATTACTTCGACCACGACGAGCTCGTCGCCGATCGCGCAATCAGCCACGACGACGAGTACGACGCTCGCGCCGCGACCTCTGACGACCGTGGCGTCGACGAACGCGCCCAACGCCAACAACTCCTCGAACGAGATCGCCTGGAGCGCCAAGCCCGTCGTCTACGCACGCGCCGAGAGCGCGACGAACGGCGTGCTCACGGGTCGACTGCGTCCGTCCTTCGACGTCGCCGACGTCCCGCTCGAGGGCCCCGGCACCTGGTCAATCGCCACGAGCTCGCCGGCGAGAACCACGGTGCAGTGCGCCAATCTCGAGACGAAGGTCCAGGGCGAGATAGTGGTCGGCTCGAAGCAAAGCTGTCAACTCATCATCTCCGCCCTCTCACCCGTGACCGCACTGACGTGGCGACTCACTCCCGTCACCTAAAGCGACCGCTCGCGGCGCGCGTGCACGGGGCCGCGCTGGTGGCATACTTCGCGCTGCTGCCGTACGTGGTCTTGACGAAATGGCGACTCGCGAGCACTGAGCGCAACGGCGCGCTCGTTCACTCTCTCCTCGTCGTGCTCGCCATCTTCTGGTTAGGTTTTCTCATCCAGATCGGGCTGAACGTTTGGCGCCTCAAACAGGGCCGGCACGTCAACGGGGGTGGCAGTGCCTGGTTGGCCGGGTTGGTCGTCGCGCTGCTGGCCCTCGTCATACCAACGTCCGCTCTGACGCTGAAGGCGCCGGTGACGATCACTGTTCCTTACGTGGGCTTTGCGACCTCGACACCCACGCCGCGTCACCACGCGCCGAGTGTGCCCCTGGGACTCGCCGGCGTGCCAATGGCCCTGATGGCCAAGCGCCGAAGCGACTTGCTACGCGAACAACCCGACAATCTTGAGACATTGGACGTCGACGAGTCCATCGAACTACTTCGCGCACGCAACCCCGAACTCATTGGCCAACTCGCCTGCCTCATTGGCGAGGGGATCGAGGGCGTACTGAACCTGCGTGACACCACGCCCACGAGAGCGTTGAACGGACCCATCGTGCCCGTCGTGGCCTGCGTCCTTGACGCCACGTCGAACGGTGCGCTCGTGGGATTCGCTCGCGAAGGCGGTCGACTACCAATTCTTGCGGCGTGGAACCACGACGACGTGGTGGCCAACGTGGTCGCGTTACACGACGGCAAGCTGCTCTTCGCTCGAAGCGAACCAGAACTCTTACGGTTCCTGGCGACTCGATCGCTGCGCCAAAATCTGGTCGTCTACCTGGGCGCGGCCAATGAACTCGACGACGAACTCGCCGCCTGCGCGATAACCCTGCAGCCCAACGCCGATCCCCGCTCACTCTCGGGTTCCTACGCGCACGTGACACCCAGTGACGCCCCTCTGTCGAGTGACCTGCGCGTGGAACTCTTGCGGGCCGACCCCCAGGTGCTGGGACTGCTCGAACCCTTCACGGCGACCCTTCGGCGCCGGTGCGTGGAGATGGTGGCGTACCTCGCCCTGCATCGCCACGAACCCGTCACCGGAGAGCGGCTGCGTTCGCGCGTCTTGACCCACGCCGACGTTGACGCCTCCAATCGCACCCTGGCCAATACCGCGAGCGCCGTGCGCCGGAGTCTGGGGCTCGACGCGCGAGGTCCGCGACTTCATCCCGTGACCTCGTCGGGGCTGTACGTCACCCACGGACTGTCCAGCGACGTCGAGCTCTTCTCCACGTTGATTGGACGCGCCCGCCAACTCCCCGTCAACGACGGGTCGTCGCTCATCCACCAGGCCCTCTTACTCATCAAGGGCGAACCGTTGGCCAGCGCGCTGCGAGGCTTTGAGTGGTTCCTTGCCGAGGGCCACGGCGCGCGCCTGGCGCGCGATGGCGAGTGGGCCGCGCTCGCGCTGCACCACACTTCGCTCGAACGCCGCAACTACGACTTGGCCTTTTGGGCGCTACAGCAAGGTCTCCTCATCGATCCCTTTAGCGACGCGCTGAGCGAGGCCCTGAGCCGCGTGCCTCGACTACGCGAGTTTGGCGGCGATGGAACCCGCGGAACGAAGAACGACGCCGTCCGCTCCCGCGACGCTGTAGCGATGAGCTGGTCGTTCGCGCGCTTCACTCAACAGGTCTCGAAGTAACGTCGCGAACGCCAGCGGCGGATCGACGAAGAGGTGCTTGGCCAGTGAGCCGGGAATCGTGTTGATCTCGTTCACGTAGAGCTCGGTCTCACTCGCCAAGAAATCGACTCGCGCGACACCGCGCACGGCGGCCAGATCGGCGATCGTCGTGGCGTAGCGAATGATCGCGTCGCGCTGCTCAGCGCGCAGTACGGCGGGCAACTCGCGCGGCGCCGTGACCATGCCTTCGCCGCCCACGTACTTATCGCGGTAGTTGAGTATCTCGGCGTCACTGGAACGTCGAAGCGGTCGTTCAATGGCCGATAGATCGAGCGCGGGATAGGTTCGAATAGCGATCTGAAGATCCGTCAAGTCGTGGCGAAAGGTCTCGACGACACACCCGTTCTCGAGGTGGGCGTTTGACTTCAGGCGCGCCTTGGCGGTGGCGAAGTCGCTGACGACGTCGATGCCGATCGACGAACCGCCAAAACGAGGCTTCAAGATGTAGGGGCCGTCGAAGGGCAACGACGACATGTCACCGGTGAGGAGTGAGCGAGGCAGTGTTGGCAGTCCCGCCCGTTCCACCAGCGAGGCGAACGTCCACTTGTCCATGCCCAACGCCGCCCCGGCCACGCTGGGTCCGGTGTAGTTAATGCCGGCGAGATCGAGGGCTCCTTGGAGGGTGCCGTCTTCGCCCGGGCCGCCGTGCGTCGCGAGCACGAGGGCCTCCACGTCCAGGCGACGACCACGACCGCGACGTCCGCCGCTCGCGTACAAACCCCCTTCGTCGCCGAGGTGCAGCGCGAGTTCGCTAGAGCCTTTGGGCACTCCATCGAGGAAAGCGTCCGCCTCGACGTCACTGGCCACCGAGAAAAAGGATCCCGTCTTCGTCCAATAGATGCCCAAAGGGTCGTCCCCGGCTCGTTCGAGTTCGCGCAGCGCTTGCAGCCCGGTCAGGACCGAAATGTCGTGTTCGGGAGAGGGACCCCCAAAGAGCACTCCACTCATCACCGGTCACCTCTCCACCGCGTCACTAAGACCTCAAGGGTAGTGGTCGGGCAGGTCGTTGAGGTACAACGCGGCGTCACCGGGCACGAGCGACGAGCGTATCCACGCCGTGGCCTCGTCACGCGAGTCAAAACGCCGAAGCGATTTGTGGTAACCGGCCTCGAGCGCCGCGACGTTCGTTCGCGCGACAACGACGAGCTCGGCCGGCACGGCCGCGACGCGTTGAGCGAGCAGAAGATTCTCCGTGTGTTGCTCTTCGCCCAGCTCCACGAGTCCGGGCGTGACGACGACTCGACGGCCGGTGAGATCAAGCGCGCTCAGCACCGCGAGTGCGGCCTTCGCACTCGCGGGGTTCGCGTTGAACGTGTCATCGACTACAACGACGCCCGACTCCGCGGTCACGACGTTCAATCGATTGGGGACGGGCGACACGCGCCGGGCGCGCTCGAGCATCTCGGTCGGGCCGAGCCCGAGGGCTAGCGCCGCGCCCAGCGCACAGGCCAGGTTCGTTGGCAACACGCCCACCACTTCATCGAGGGAGCCGAGATTGACGCCCCCCACGATCAGCGTCCAGCGTTTGGCGTCGAGCGTGACGCGAACTTCAGCTTCGGTACTGATCGAGCCCACGGCGATGACGCGCTTGCCCGCCGCTCGCAGCGACTCGGGCCACGCGGCGAGGCGCAGGTCGTCGACGTTGAGCACGACGGTCTTGGCCGGCTCGGTAATCTCGCGCTTGGCCGCTTCGACCACCTCGAGGGTCTTCATGCGCTCCAGGTGGACCGGACCGATGGCGGTGATGACGGCGATCTCGGGCGGGCACCACGAGGTGAGCGCGCGAATCTCACCGGGTCCGTACGTGCCCATCTCGGCGATGAAAACCCGCGTCCCTTCGGCCAAGTTCTCATTGATGGCCCGCGACAGTCCGGCCCGATTGTTGTAGCTGCGCGGCGAGGCAACCACGGCGCCGTCACCACTCAAGAGCTCGGCGAGATAGTGCTTGGTCGAAGTCTTTCCGTACGATCCGGTGATCGCCACCACCGTCGGGTGGATTCGTTCGAGCCGCGTCACGGCTTGGTCGACAAACTTCTGGGCTCGCCGCTCTTCGAGCGGGTGAAGCAGGCGCGTCGAGAGATCAAGCATCGGCGGCACCGCTAAGACCATGACCACGGCGCCCAAGTACGGCTCGGACGTGAACGCCCCGAGCACGGCCACCACCAGTGAGAGTCCGACGGCGAGCAGCGCCACTGCGCGAAGACGTCGAGTCCACTCCAAAGGACTGGTCGTTCCGCGGATCGAGAGTCCCTGGGGACAGAACAGTCCGTACCCCGCGCCCACCACGGCCAGCAGCACGTAAGAGCGAAGAACAATGGTGGCGGCGATCGCGACGAGGAAGGCGTGACTCCACGTGAAGGGACGGTGCGGGCGCACTCGCGTACGCGCTTTCGCTCCGGCGACCAACGGCGAGGACCATCGAGCGAGGAATCGCAGCATCGAGCGTGGGTCGTAGTGCTCGCGTTGAAGGACGCGAAGCCAGCGCGACATCTGCGCGCCGTAGGCCACGGCGAGCAGGACCGCCACGAGTACGGCGCCGACCACTTTCATAATCGCAGTGACGCTTCGACGGCGCTCAGGAGGGCTTCGGGCGCTTCTGTGGGTACAAGATGACCAACGCCACTGACAACGCGTTCCTCGTGCGTGGTGGTGAGTAGCGAGGCCGAACGACTGGCCACCTCCACGGGAACCTCCCGGTCGTTCTCGCCCCATAGGAACACGATGGGCACGCGCAAACGCGCGAGTTCGCCTTCGTAACTCTCGTTGACACTGGCTACCAGAACGTCGCGCATCACACCGTGCGCTCGTCGATAGTCGCTCGAGCCGTACTTCTGGCGAGCGGCCTCCATTCGCCCGTCGCTCACGAGAGCTTTCGAGTGGAGCCACCGCACCATCCGATACGTGCGCGGTGCACGTGACGGCGCGGCTCGAAGAAGTGGCGCCGCCACGAGCACCAACGAACGAACCAACTCTGGGCGCGTACTCGCGATCACGGTCGCCACACAACCGCCGAAGGAGTGTCCCACCAGCACTACTGGTTCATCGGCGATCTCCCTCACCGCGGGCAGAATCAGCTCGGCGTAGTGGCGTGCACCACCCGCGAGCCCGGGCACCGGCGAAGCGCCAAAGCCCGGCAAGTCCAAGGCGACCGAGGCCACGCCACGCTGAGCCAACTCGAGCGCCACGGCGCGAAAGTCCTCGCCGCGTCGAGCCCACCCGTGGAGCCACAGCACCCGAGCCGGGCCTTCGCCGTAGGACTCTCCAAAGAGATTCGTGTCACCGTAGCTGCGCAGCACCTCCTTCAGGTTAGTGAAGCGCCTCGCGGGCCTAAGACGACGTCACGACCTGCCGGTAGCGTCGTAGTCACCATGAGTGACGAAGCGACATTCTCTAACGAACTGCTCGTCGGCCTGACTCCGGAGCAGCGTGAAGCCGTGATGTCGCCCGCGCGCCGCCATCTGGTGCGTGCAACAGCCGGTTCAGGCAAAACGCACGTCTTGACCTTGCGCATCCAACGAAGAGTGGCCGATCACGACGTCGCCGCCGATCAAGTACTCGCCATGACGTTTACTCGCAAGGCTGGCGACGAACTTCGCCGGCGACTCTTTCGCGCCGGCGTGCGCGACGTTCGCGCGGGCACGTTCCACCGGGCCGCGCTGAATTTGGTCTCTCAGTACCGCGAGGACCGCCATTTGCGAGCGCTGACCCTCGAGCCCAACCGGCGAAAGCTCGTGAGTGCGCTCGCCAAGCAGCTTCGTGAGAGCGGTGAGTTGAAACTCGAGGACTGGCAGCTGCCGCGTCTCGAGCAAGAGATCGGCTGGGCCCTCAGCCAGGGATACAACGGCACGCTCTACGCAAAGAACGCGCGGCGACTTCGCCGCGACGTGCCCCTCGCGCCCGCGCAGATGGCCGAAGTACTCGATCGCTACGTCGGGCTCTGTCGTAGTCGTGGCCTCTTGGACTTCGATCTCTTGCTGAGCGAGGCCATCACCTTGCTACGAGAGGAGCCCGACGTACTCGCGTCCTTTCGTTACCGGAATCGATCCCTCTACGTCGACGAAACCCAGGACATGAATCCCTTGCAGTTCATGTTGTTGCTCCAAATGGCCGGTGACGACCCCGACCTGTTTTGCGTGGGCGACCCCAACCAGTCCATCTACGGCTTCAATGGAGGTACGCCGACGCTGATGAACGAGATTCTCGTTACCTGGCCCGACACGGTGGTACTCGATCTGACGCGCAACCATCGTTCCACCGCCAACATCATCGCGGTCGCCAACACCTTGCTCGAAGAAGGGGCGCGCGGCATCATGCCCGCCAAGGACGAAGGGGAGGTGCCGTTAATACGTCACTACAACACCGACGAAGAAGAGGCCGAACACGTCGCGACGTGGCTCGCCGCGAAACATCAGCCCGGGAGCCCCTGGAGATCGATGGCGGTGTTGGCTCGCACGAACGCCCAACTCGAACTCGTCGCCGGTTATCTCGATGCCGCCGACATCCCCAATGAGCGACGAGGTCCCGAACACTCGCCCGCCTCTGATCTCACGGCGCCGGAACTCACGTCACGGCGACTACTCGAAACCGATCGCGACGCCGTCGCACTCTCGACGATTCATCGCGCAAAGGGACTGGAGTTTCAACACGTGGCGACGATTGGCTGGGCCGAGGGACAGTTACCGAACTACAACGCGACGACACCCGAAGAAGTCGCCGAGGAGCAGCGCCTCGCGTACGTGGCCCTCAGCCGGGCCGAACGATCACTGCTGATGACGTGGAGCCGGGGACGAAACGATCCCCGCTATCCGGACCGGTCGCCGTCACGTTTTCTGGCACCCATTGACAAGGTCGTTCGCGAACTCGACGCCCGCAACGCCCCCCTGAGAGGCGACGCACGAAAGGCCCGCCTCGCCGCGATTCGAGCGTCGCTCGAGCAGAGTGTCGAGCGCCTCGACGACGAACTCGCCGCTCCGCGTGACGAGTCGCCGCGGGTATAGTTCGCACCGGGCGTCGTAAGAGAACCACGAAAGAGGCCACGTCGATGAACGGTGCGCACGCACTTCTGGCCACGTTGCAAGCCAACGAAGTCACGGTCTGCTTTTCCAATCCCGGATCGTCCGAGATGCACTTCGTCGCCGCTCTCGACGACGCGCCCGGCATGCGGGGAATTCTCTGCCTCTTTGAAGGTGTCGCGACGGGAGCCGCCGATGGTTACGCCCGGGTCCTCGGTACTCCCGCTGCCACGCTGCTCCACCTCGGACCGGGACTGGCCAACGGTTGGGCCAACCTGCATAATGCGCGGCGCGCGCACGTGCCGATCGTCAATGTCGTAGGTGATCACGCCACGTACCACGGCGCCTTCGACGCGCCCTTGCAGAGCAACATCGGACTGCTCGCCAACGCACTCGAGGGCTGGAGCCGGCGCAGCACCTCGGCGAACGACGTGGCCACCGACGTGGCTGACGCGGTCGCCGGCGCCTACGGACCTCCCGGTCGCATCGCCACTTTGATTCTGCCCGCTGACGTGTCGTGGGGCGACGTGAGTTCCGTGCCAACGACGTGGCCAACTTCTAAGGTGCCCGCGCTCCACGCCATTGACGAGGCGGCATTGACGTCAGCTCTTCAAGCTCTTCGCTCCAAGCGATGTTCGTTGCTGGTTGGCGGCGGTGCGCTGGAGAAGGAACAACTTGACCTTGCCCGACGGGTGGCATCTGCGACGTCGTCACGATTCTTCATGGAGACCTTCGCCACGAAGATTGACCGCGGCGCGGGTGTGGCTAGTCCCGAGCGACTCATCTATCTGAGTGAATTCGCGATCGATCAGTTGAAGGAGTCCGAAGCCATCATTCTCATTGGCGCTCGAGAACCCGTCGGATTTTTTGCCTACCCCAAAGTGGCGAGCCGCCTCGCTCCCGAAGAGTGCGAAATCATCAATGTCGCGCCGCCGGGCAGCGACACGCTTGGTGCGCTTCGCTCGATGGTCGAAGATCTCCACGCTCCGCAGGTCCCACTCGAAAACGGAGAACGGGCCGCTGCACCGAGCGGCGAGCTCTCAACGAGGTCCTTCGCCGCGGCGGTCGGCGCCACCTTGCGAGAAGGCATCATCGTCGCCGACGAGTCCAATACCAGCGGGGTGCACCTCTTTGAGGCCACGCGCTTCGCGCCCGAACACCAGTGGCTGATGTTGACCGGAGGAGCGATTGGCTACGGGCTGCCAGTGGCGTTGGGCGCCGCGGTCGCCTCGAAGCGTCGCGTACTCGCCTTGGAATCTGACGGCTCGATGATGTACACCCTCCAGGCGCTATGGACTATGGCGCGCGAAGGACTCGACGTCACCGTCGTGGGACTCTCAAATCGAAGCTACGCGGTGCTCAATTGGGAGCTGATCCGCGTCGGCGCGGTGAGTGAGGGGTCGGCCAGTTCGCGCATGCTCGAACTTGACGATCCCACACTGGACCTTGCGGCGCTCGCTCGAGCCCTGGGCGTGCCAAGTACGCGTGTAGAAAGTGCGGAGGAACTGGTGTCGGCCCTCGAGCGCTCGTACGACACGCCCGGGCCGATGTTTATTGAAGCAATGCTACCGAAGGGCCTGCACTAGAGAGAAAACTCCGCCAGCACCGGGGCGTGGTCCGAGGGCTTCTCGCCCTTTCGTGACTCACGATCCACGTAGCTGGCCGTGGCCTTTTGGGCCAGAGCCTCGTCCACGTAGAGCAGGTCGATGCGCAGTCCCCATCCTCGATGAAACGCGCCGTTGCGATAGTCCCACCACGAGTAACAGGGCTCGTCGGGGTGCAGCGCTCGGGTGAGGTCCACCAGACCTTGCGCTTCGATCGCCCCCAGCGCGGCTCGCTCGGGCTCGCTCACGTGGGTCAAGCCCACAAAAACACTGGGGTCGTACACGTCGAGATCGCTCGGCGCGACGTTGAAGTCGCCGCCGACCACCACGTGGCGCGTTCGATCGCGCCGCTCGAGCAGTTCCGCCAGCTTGGCCAGCCACTGCAACTTGTACTGGTAGTGAGGATTGTCGAGCGCGCGACCATTGGGCACGTAACACGAGTAGACCTGCACGCCTCCACAGATCGCGCCCAAGAGGCGAGCCTCGGGGTCGTCGTCGTCGAAACCACGCGTCACGTCGTCGAGTCCGACTCGCGAGAGGATGGCCACGCCGTTCCACTGGCCCTGGCCGTGGTGCGCGGACTGATACCCGAGCGATG
This sequence comes from Acidimicrobiaceae bacterium, assembly GCA_003131665.1. Lineage (GTDB taxonomy): Bacteria > Actinomycetota > Acidimicrobiia > Acidimicrobiales > RAAP-2 > RAAP-2. The sequence continues at coordinate 19,475 of PKWA01000104.1, read as the reverse complement.
CGAGCGCGTCGAAGGGAAACTTCGCGTCGTTCTGCTTGGTCTCTTGGACCAGCACAATGTCGGGACGCTTCTCGCCCAGCCACGCCTCGACCCGGGGCCAACGCGCGGTGAGAGAGTTAACGTTCCACGTCGCGACGATCACGATGCGTCAGCGAGGATGAAGAACAGTTCGGTCTCCACCGCGACTTTTCCCGCGATGGTCGCTCGACCGACTCCCTTGCCACCGCGTGCCGAGAGCTGGGTCATCTCGCACGTCACCTCCACCGTGTCGCCCGGCAGAACCTGACGTCGAAACCGGGCGTGCTCGACCCCACCAAAAAGCGGCAGGCGTCCCACGTATCGCGGATCTGACAGTACCGCGACCGCGCCGCACTGGGCAATCGATTCGAGGAGCAGGACGCCCGGTGTGGTCGGGCGTCCAGGAAAGTGGCCTGGAAAGAACCACTCGTCTCCGCGCGGCGTCCAGTGTGCGGTCGCGCGAACACCTGGTTCAATGCTGACCAGAGAATCGAGGAACAAAAAGGGCGGCCGGTGCGGCAGCCAGTGCGTTGGATCGAGTGAGAGATCGCTCACTGCAGGGCCAACTCCGCGATTCGCCGCTCGCTGTCCACCGTCACCAGTCGAAAGGTGCGTTGGTCACCACGAGTCAGCACGTCCCTCGCGCGCGCCGGAGCCGGAGATCCGAGCAGCGTAGTGGGCGCGTAACACTCGACCTGTTTGCCACCCTTTAACTGCACTTTGATCACGGCCCCGTGCGACGTGAAGGCGGTGACTTCGCCCGGTACCCGCGATCCCACTCGAAACGTGGTCTTAAAGAGCGTGAAATCAGCCTCGGGGTTGACGGGTTGGCGACCACGTCGAAGCGCCACCGCGGGCGCCAGCGAGGCCGAAGGAGTCTTCGCGGTCTTTTTCGGGGCTTTGAGCGGAGCCGGCGGCACCGACTTTTTGNNGGTGACCTTCGTCGGCGCCTTCGTCGACGTCTTGGCGCTGGCCTTTTCGATGACCTTGTCGGGCTTCGCCGCGGCCTTCTTGGCGGGCACGGACTTCTTGGCTACTTTGACGGGCGTCAACGTTGTGCCAATGGTTGGTTTGGCTCCGTTGGGCAACGTCAGCGCCAACTTCTTGGCCGCGCGCGTCACCTTGACGTTGCGCACCGGCAGACGCGAGGTGAAGACCCAGCCCACTCCGCGCACGGGCTTGCCACCGATGAGCCGACCCACCTCAAAGAGCCAGGGATAGTCGTCTTGAAACTCTTGGAACGAGTCGTTGCTGAGCACGACGCCGTTAATGCGATCGGCGATCTTCAAGATGAACGCGTCGCCACGCCCCACCGCCCCCGCGGGCGGCGTGACGATCTCACCTTCAAGGACCGCCTCGTTGAAGCGGCTCCGCTCATTGGTCGCGGCGCGATGTTCGAACGTGGCGTCGGCAACGACAATGATCTCGGCGGTCGGATTCTCTTCACGAAAGGCCCCGACCGCTTCGTCGAGCTGGCTCAGGCTGGGCGTGAGACGCCCTTCGGTCGCGAGATTGGAGCCATCGACCACCACGCGCAAGCGCGGGCTCTTGGGGGGACTCATCCGATGGCCCTCGCCAAGAGGTCGGCCTGTTCGGCGGCGTGCACGAGCCCGCTGCCCGTGGCCGGACTCGCCGACTCGGCGCGCGCCACGTGAGTGACACGCGCATTACGCAAGTGATCGTGCATCTGTAGATGGGCGAAGGGCCACGCGCCCATGTTCTCGGGCTCTTCTTGTAGCCAACACACTTCGTCGACATTGACGTAGGTCGCGAGCACTCGCTCGATCTCCTGCGCGGGCCACGGGTAGATCTGTTCGACGCGCACGATCGCCACGTCCTTCGCGCCCAGCGCGTCACGGCGTCCCAGCGCCTCGTGAGCGATTTTGCCCGACGCCAAGACCACGCGATGAACGGCCGAGGGCTTGGCGACCTGATCGTCGAGCACCGTCTGGAACGAGCCGTGCTCGAACGCGCTGAGCGGCGAGCGCGTCTGGACGGCGCGCAGCATCGACTTCGGGGTAAAGACGATGAGCGGCGTGGGGTGTTCACGAAGCACTTGACTGCGCAAGAGATGAAAGTACTGCGCGGAGGTGGTCGGCTGCGCGACGCGAATGTTGTTGCGTGCACTCAGTGTTAAGAACCGCTCGATACGACCGCTGGAGTGTTCGGGGCCCTGCCCCTCGTAGCCGTGNNGGCCCTGCCCCTCGTAGCCGTGAGGCAAGAGCATCACCAGGCCGGCGCGTTGGCCCCACTTGTCTTCGGCGGCCACCAAAAAATTGTCGATGATGATCTCGGCCCCGTTGGCGAAGTCGCCGAACTGCGCCTCCCAGGCGACGAGTGTGTCGGCCGCTTCGACCGAGTACCCGTATTCGAAGCCCAGCGCGGCATACTCCGAGAGAAAGGAGTCGCGTACGGTGAAGAATCCGGGCGCGCCCATGCTCGCCAGGGGCACGTACTGCGCGCCATTCTCGTAGTCAATCAACGCCGCGTGACGGTGAGAAAAGGTACCGCGTCGGGTGTCTTGGCCGGTCAGGCGGACGTTGGCTCCAGACAACAGCAGCGAACCGATGGCCAACGATTCGCCAAAGGCCCAATCAACGTCCCCCGCTTCAATCAGGGCGAGGCGCTGGGTAAATTGACGCTCGAGTTTGGGGTGCACGGTGAAACCCTCGGGCGCGCTGACCGTGGCCCGAGCGATTCTCATCAAGATGTCGCGATCGACGCCCGTCTCCGGGGCGGGCCGCTCCACCGGAGTGTCGGCAACCGGGACACCCCTGAGCTCGGGCACCGGGACCGCTCGAACCTCGTCGAGCACGCCCTGGAGACGCGCGTTGAACTCACTGAGCACACGTTCGGCTTCGTCCATGGATATGTCGCCACGTCGGATCAGCGTCTCGGTGTAGATCTTTCGAACTGATCGCATCTGATCGATGATCTTGTACATCTGAGGTTGGGTGTAACTCGGGTCGTCACCTTCGTTGTGTCCGTAGCGTCGATAACACACGATGTCCAACACCACGTCGCGCTGGAACGCTTCGCGATACTCAAAGGCCAGTCGGGCCGCGCGAGCGCAGGCTTCGGGATCGTCACCGTTCACGTGAAAGATCGGCGCTTGAATCATCTTGGCGACGTCGGTCGGATAGAAACTCGATCGAGCCGACTCGGGCGCCGTGGTAAAGCCCACCTGATTGTTGACGACAATATGCACGGCGCCACCCACGTGATAGCCCGAGAGTTGCGAGAGGTTCAAGGTCTCGGCGACGACACCCTGGCCGGCAAAGGCCGCGTCGCCATGAATGAGCACCGCGAGGTACGGGTGCTCGACCAACGGCTGATCTACGTACGTACCGTCGTTGGGTCGAATCACGAGATCTTGTTTGGCGCGCACGATGCCTTCGACGACGGGACTGACCGCTTCAAGGTGCGAGGGGTTCGACGCCATCGACACGTCGATGGTGGCGCCACGGGGATTTTTAAAGACGCCGCGGGCCCCCTTGTGGTACTTCACGTCACCGCTGCCCTGGACGCTCTCGGGGTCGAGGTTCCCTTCGAACTCAGAAAAGATGTCGCTGTAGGACTTCCCGACAATGTTCGCGAGCACGTTCAGTCGTCCTCGGTGGGCCATGCCGATGACGGCCTCTTTCACTCCGCGGTCTGCGGCTTCGTCGAGGACGCTCTGCAGGGCGACAATGGTGGACTCCGCGCCTTCCAGGCCAAAGCGTTTCTGGCCCACGTATCGAGTGTGCAAGAACCGCTCGAAGACTTCGGCGTCGCTCAACGCGCTCAGGATGCGACGCTGCTCTTCCAAGCTGGTCGAGGAGTCCACCCCCTCGACGCGCTGTTGTATCCACTGTTTCTGCTTCGGATCCAGGATGTGGCCGTACTCGATGCCGGTCGTGCGACAGTAGGCGTCACGCAAAATCGCCAAGATCCTCTCGAGAGTGGCCTCGCGCAGACCCGCGAGGCCGTCGACCACGAAAGAACGCTGCAGATCCCAAATCGTCAGTCCGTAGGTCGCCAAATCCAACTCGGGGTGCAGCGGCGGCGGCTCACTACTCAAAGGATCCAGGTGAGCGTTCAAGTGACCACGAACGCGATACATGTTGATCAGCGCCTGCACACGAATCTGTTTCAAGATGCGCTCGGCTTCGCCTTCATTCGTCGAAGGATTCAAGTCTTTGGCCCAACGGGCCGGTTCATACGGGACGCCCAACGAAGCAAAGACGTCGTCGTAGAAGTCGTGTTCACCGGTCAAGCACTCAGCCACGTACTTCAAGAACAGACCAGACTCGGCGCCTTGAATGATGCGATGGTCGTACGTCGACGTAAGGGTCATGATCTTGCCGACGCCCAACTCCGCCAACGCCCGAGGATCGGCCGCTTCGAAGCCGGCGGGCCACGCCAGTGATCCAACGCCAAAGATGGCTCCCTGGCCGGGCATGAGCCGTGGCACCGACTGCACGGTACCCAGGGTGCCGGGATTGGTCAGGGTGACCGTCGCTCCCACCAAATCGTCCGCCCCGTAGGCGCCGCCGTGAATCTTGCGCACCAGGTCTTCGTACGCGAGTAAGAAGCTTCGAAAATCCATCGTGTCGGCGTCTCGAATCACCGGCACGAGGAGCGTGCGCGAGCCGTCCTTCTTTCGGACGTCGACGGCGAGGCCGAGGCCCACGTGTTCGTGGCGTCGAACACCGGGCGTACCCTTTTCGTCCACTGCGTCGACGAACGTCGCGTTCAGCGCCGGAATCTTGGCCAGGCCCTTCACCATCGCGTAAGCGATGAGGTGCGTGAAGGAGACCTTGGCGCCACTCGAACGCGCGAGCGATTCATTCAAGGCCGCGCGATTGATCTCTAAGAGCCGAGCGGCGACCGTGCGAACGCTGGTGGCCGTGGGCACCGCCAGGCTCGCGTTCATGTTGGACACAATGCGGGCGGCCGCGCCGAGAAGTGGTGTCGCTTCGGCGTCAATCGTCTTCACGGACTTTGGAGTATTCAGCGATTCAACAGCTACCACCGACGAGACCGTTGGCAGCGTGGAGCGCTGATAGTCAACGAAGAACTCGCGCCAACTCTCGGCCACCGATGACGGATCGGCCAAAAAGCGGTCAAACATGTCGTCGACCAGCCACGCGTTGGGTCCAAACGAGCCCTTCGACGTTCGAGGCGCCGGGGTTTCGGGGGGCGTACTCACCCCTCCAGCCTAGGGCCCGTCACACAATATTCGATGGGTGGGAACGTACCGGCCCCGGTAGGTTTTCATCGTGACCTCCTCATCGTCGACGCCGCAGCGACTTCACTTTGTCGCAAACTCTCCGGTGCAAGGGCTCGCCGTCGCCGAGCGGCGTGTCGCGAGCCCCCAGGCCGTAGTGATCTGTGTGCACGGCGCGCTCGATCGCGGTACCGCGTTCGCCCGCCTGGCTCGACGACTCGACACGTTTGACCTCGTGGCTTACGACCGGCGGGGCTACCAGGGTTCGCGCGCGCTCACACCTCTTGGACTCGATTATCACATTGACGATCTCTGTGCGCTGATACGCCAAGAGGCACCACACCTCCCCGTCATTCTCTTTGGCCACAGTTATGGCGGCGTCGTCACCTTTGGTGCGGCGTTGCGTGAGCCCTCGCAAGTTCTATTCGAGGTGAACTACGAATCGTCGTGCCCTTGGATTCTGTCGCGCCCGCATGTTCGAGCACCCCTCACCAGCGACGCGACGTTCGAGGCGGAGAGGTTTTTTCGGCGCGTCGTCTCCGATAGAGCGTGGGATCGACTGAGCGAGCCGGAACGCGACTCTCGCCGTTTGGATGGACCCGCGCTCTTGAGCGACCTTTCAATACTGCAACGTGGCGTCGCGCCTTACGATCTCGCGCAGTTGCGAGTACCGGCGACCTACGTTTATGGAGACGGCGAGTCGGCTGAGTATTTCCGAGCCCTTGGCGCAGCGCTGTCCGAGATGAATCCCTTGATCACTGCTGTGGAACTTGAAGAGGCTGACCATTCGGCGCACTTTAAGAACCCCGATCAACTGGCCGCGCTGATTCTCCATCGATGGGACCAGATGTGCGCGTCGGCGTAACTGGCGCGTCGGGTCTGATCGGCCGTTCGCTCGTCGACGCGCTGCGCGAGCGAGGCGACGCCACCACCACGTTCGTACGGCCCTCGACCAAGTCCGTCACCGGCGACGTGATCCGATGGGACCCCCAGCACGGCGACGTTGATGACGGCGATCTTCGACGCGTCGGAGGACTTGACGCAGTGGTGCATCTAGCGGGCGCTGGCATCGGCGATCGTCGCTGGACGACCGCTCGCCGGCGAGAGATTCTTGCGTCGCGCGTCGATTCGACGTTGCTGTTGGCGCGGGCCATGGGCGAACTCTCTTCATCGGAGATCTTTCTCGCGAGCGGTTCAGCAATTGGCTGGTACGGCGCTCGTGGCGAGGAGGTGCTCGACGAATCCTCTCCGGCGGGAAAGGGCTTCTTGTCCGACGTGTGCCAACAGTGGGAAGACGCCACGATGGCACTCCTTGAGCGGGGCGTGGCCGTTGCCCACCTGCGAACCGGTCTCGTCGTCAGCTCGAACGGTGGCATCGTGGGTAAACAGCTGCCACTCTTTCGTCTCGGTCTCGGCGCTCGCCTCGCGACGGGCCGTCAGTGGATGAGTCCAATCTCCCTATGGGACCAGGTCCGCGCCATTCTTTGGATCATTGATCATCGCATCATCGGTCCGGTCAATCTTTCGGCTCCTCAACCGCTCTCCAACACGTCGTTCACGAAACTGTTGGCGCACCAAGTACATCGTCCGGCGTTTCTGAGCGTTCCCGCGGTGGCGTTGCGAGCAGCGTTCGGTTCCCAGATGGCCGATGAACTCCTGCTCGCGAGCCAGCGAGTGCTGCCAAAAGTCCTCCTTGATTCGGGCTTTACCTTTGCCCACCCAAACGGCGAATCAGCGCTGAAATGGGCTCTAACGACGGAAAAGTAGTCAAAATCCCTCTAAATAAAGGGTTTACTCTCCGTGAGATCGTTTGGCCCCAAACTCACAAGGAATTCTGCATATTTCGCCCGGGGGTGAACTAGTGAACCCCTTTACCCTCCAGTACAGTTGCGACAAGTCCATCTGTGATGGGTAAGCAAAACAATTGTGTCTACTTCGGAGACACTGGGAGGCAATTTAATATGCAATTTGGACGCAAACTTCGACTTGCGATGACAATTGGCGCGGTCGCCAGTTCGTTGTCGTTAGGTCTCATTGCTCCGACCATCAGTGGCGCCGCGGCGCCTTCGGGAACCATCACTTTTGCGGAAGGTCCGGGTGCGAACCCGAACTACATCTTCCCTTACGTGGGCTGTCAATTCTTTTCCGTTGACAACCTCAACCAGTTTCAGGAACTGATGTTTCGTCCGGTGTACTGGTTCGGCCTTGCTGGCTCAAGTGCAGTGCAATACAAGCTGTCAACAGCGAACGCACCGGTCTTTAGCAACGGGAACAAGACGATCACCATCAACATGAAGGGCTGGAAGTTCGCCGACGGCCAGACCGTAGACGCCGAGGCCGTCATGTTCTTCTTGAACATGTACAAGGCCGACCCGACGTCTTACTGTGGCTATAACGGCGGTTTCGGTATTCCTGACCAGGTCAAGAGTGCTTCGGGCAAGGGCAACAAGGTGACGATTAACTTCACCACCTCCGTGAACCCTGGCTGGATTCTGTACAACTACTTGTCAGAACTCACGCCAATGCCTAACGCATGGGACCGCACTTCAGCTACCCAGACGTCAAACTGCGCTTCGGGCGCCTACGGTGCTGCTTCTACCACCGTCGCGTGCAAGAACGTTGAGGCCTACCTAGACGGACAGTCTTCGAAGACCAGCACCTACACCGACAAGATGTGGCAGAGCGGCGTAGACGGTCCTTGGAAGTTGACCGCCTTTGACAGCCTTGGTAACGCAACGTTCCAGCCGAACTCTCACTACAACGGTCCACAAAAGGCCCAAGTGAAGTTCGTGAAGGAAGTTGCCTACACCTCAACGACTGCGGAAGAGAACGACCTACAGGCTGGCAAGATTGACTTGGGCTTCGTCGATCCGACGATTCTCACCTCACCGGCGCCAAGTCCTGGTAAGGCGGGTCCCAACTGGGGTCAACTCGCGAGTCGCTACAACATCATCACGGGCTCTGAGTGGGACTTCAACTACGCACCGTTCAACTTCAGCTCCGCGGATCCGAAGTCTGCTGCAATCGCGCAGCTCTACATCCGCCAGGCGTTGCAAACGGCTGTCGACCAGACGGGCATTATCACGAACGTGGACAAGGGCTACGGCTTCCCGATTTACAGCCCACTGCCTCCGAACACACCGTCCACGATTAGTGGTGCCGTGCCGAACCCGTACCCCTTCAGTCTCAGCGCCGCCAAGGCACTGTTGACCTCGCACGGGTGGACCGAAGAGGGCGGCGTCATGACCTGTACCTCACCGGGCACTGGGGCGACCGACTGTGGCGCCAATATTGCGTCAGGGTACACGTTGAACTTCAAGATCATCTGGGCTAGCGGCTCACCGGCCTTGGACGACACGTTCAACGCCGAAGTCGCCGACTGGGCTCAGATCGGCATCACCTTCCAAACGTCTGAGGACACCTTTAACAACGTGATCTCGGACTGCAGCGGTGGCGCTGGCTACGAAGTTTGCTCATGGGGCGGCGGCTGGATCTACGCTCCCGACTACTACCCATCGGGCGAGACACTGTTCACGCCCACGGGTGGATTCAACGTCGGTAGCTACAGCGACCCCGCGATGACCACACTGATCAATGGGACTACCTTTGGCACCGCCAAGTTGACGGCTTACGCTACGTACGCCGCGAAGCAACTGCCGGTGCTCTACCAGCCCCAGGCTGTCGGTGCAGGTGAAATCATCAAGACACTGAAGAGCTCAATTGGATTCACACCGAACCCGCTTGAGAACTTCATGCCGGAGTACCTACACTTCTAGACCATGTAGTCAAGACGGTTACGCCGTCTAGAAACAACGAGGCCCCCCGCAAGGGGGGCCTCGTTGTTTGCCCGGTCGATGAGGGGATGCAACGACCCAATGCCCCGCAAGGCCACTGATAGACTTTCCGCGTGTTTGCGTACATAATTCGCCGAATTGTGCAATCGGTGTTCGTACTACTCATCGTGATGTTGGTGACCTTCACGTTGCCCTACTTTCAAGATCACAGCATTCTCGGTCCGGCCTACGCGACGTTGGGCACCAAGGCGACGCCGGCCAACGTGAAGATTTGGGGCATCCAACACGGCATGAATCATCCGTACGTGATCAGATTTATCACCTACGTGGGTCAAGTCTTTTTTCACTTCAACCTGGGTCACTCCTACAAGCAGAACATGTCCGTCGTGCAGATCATTTCGCTGTACGTGCCCCGTACGATCTGGCTCGCCTTTACATCACTGATGCTGACCGCCATTATCGCCATACCCCTTGGCATCGCACAGGCTTCCAAGCGCAATACGCGCTTTGACTACACCGGCACGGGAGTCGCGTTCATTCTCTACGGCGTGCCGGCCTTTCTCCTCTGTCAACTCGCGCTCGACTTCTTCAGCTTTCACTTTCCTCACCTGCCAAGTTCTCCCCCTTCGGGCGTCGCGCCGTGGGCGATCTTCACCAATCCGATCGGTTTTATCTTGCCGGTGGCCTGTTTGACGTTGCTATCTCTCGCCTTCCTCAGTCGATTCATGCGAGGTGCCGTGCTCGAGGTGCTGGTACAGGACTACATGCGAACGGCCAAGGCCAAGGGATGCTCCAATCGTCGAACCCTGATGCGTCACGCGTTTCGCAACGCCCTGGGACCGATTGTCGTCATCCTCGGTCTCTCCATTCCCGGGCTCTTAGGTGGCGCACTGATCATTGAGGAAGTCTTTAACTACGGAGGACTTGGCATTCAGACGGTGGCGGCCGCCCAGAATCTCGACATTCCGGTCATTCTCGGCATCACGTTGCTCATTTCCATTCTGACGTTGGCGGGCAATCTCATCGCCGACATCTTGCTCGGCGTCGTGAACCCTCGCATTCGAGTTGAAGGCACTGGACGATGACGCTGACCAGTGACCCGATAAGTGTCACGAACGTTGCTAATAGCCCGACGCCGGTGTGGCGCCAGCGTCTTCGAATCTTTACCCACAACAAACTGGCCGTGATCTCGGTGGTGTATCTCGTGATCATTACGGCCGCGTGTTACCTCATCCCCCACATCGACCCCGGAAATCAAACGAACCAGGCACTGACGTTCAATACGAAATGGAACGCCGCGCCTTCCCTTCATCACTGGCTGGGCACGGACAGTTCGGGATTCGATGAGCTCGGGCGTATCTGGTACGGCGGCGAGTACTCAATGACGCTCGGCTTCCTCGCGGGCTTCATCACCATCGTCGTGGGCACGGTATACGGCATGATCTCGGGATTCTTCGGCGGCATTGTCGACACCGTGATGATGCGCATCATCGACGCCATGCTCTCCATCCCTTTCTACTTCTTGCTGATCACCATGATCACCATTTTTGGACGCAGCACGATGTTCCTCATCATCATCATTGGGGTGACCGGCTGGTTTGGCAACGCCCGCATTATCCGAGGCGACGCCCTCTTGATTCGAAAACTTGAATACTCCCAGGCCGCCACGTCCATGGGGGCGAGCAAGTGGCACATCATTCGCCAACATGTCTTTCCCAACTCCATCAGCAACATCGTGACGGTCGCGACGTTCTCGGTCGCGGACGCGATTCTGGCGTTGTCGGCGCTGGGCTTTCTGGGACTCGGCATCCGCGCACCCCAAACTGACTGGGGAACCATGCTCCAGTACGGCGCGACGCAGTTACAGAACGGCTACTGGTGGGAGGTCTACCCGCTCGGAGCGATCTTCATCCTGGTCGTCGTCGCCATCAATTACATCGGCGACGCGTTGCGCGACGCCTTCGAAGTTCGCCTGCTCGAGCGATAGTTAGCCGAGGTTCACTCACCGACCCGTAACGGCCGCGCTCAGTGGAAGGTTAACGACGTGGGCGAGCCAATGGTCACCGGCGTTTGCAACGGAAAGTGACAGGCCGCTTTATGGTTCGTGCCAAAGTCTTGGTATAGGGGCTCTTCGACGGCGCAGAGATCTTGCGCGCGTGGACAACGGGTGCGAAACCGACATCCAGAAGGCGGATTCACCGACGAGGGAAGCTCTCCGGTGACCTGACGGCCGCGTCGGGCCCGAGCTTCTATGGGGTTGGGTACCGGCACCGCGTCCAAGAGACCCTGGGTGTAGGGGTGCGCGGGCTGACGGAACACGGCCTCGGCGTCACCCACTTCGACGATCTTGCCTAGGTACATCACGCCAATGGTGTCGGCCATGTAGTACACCACCGCGAGATCGTGGCTAACAAAAATGTACGTCAGGTTGTGCTCTTTTTGCAGTTCCTTCATCAGGTTCAATATCTGAGCCTGAATCGAAACGTCCAAGGCCGACACCGGCTCGTCCGCCACGATGAGGCGCGGATTCAGGGCCAACGCTCGAGCGAAGCCAATGCGCTGGCGCTGACCGCCGGAGAATTCGTGGGGAAAGCGGTCACCGGCCGATTGTTCGAGTCCAACCGCGGCCAGCAACTCATTTACTCGTGCTCTGCGATCGGTCTTGGTTCCTTCTCCTTGCACGACGAGCGGCTCGGCGAGAATCTCCTCGACCTTCATCCGGGGATCCAGTGAGGAGTACGGGTCTTGGAACATCATCTGGCGTTGGCGAAGTTCCGAGCGCTTGGGCTTGTACCGCCTCGCGGACACGAGGTCGCCATCAAAGGTGATCTGTCCACCGGTTGGATGTTCGAGACCGACCACCATTCGCCCAATGGTGGTTTTGCCACAACCCGACTCGCCCACTAGCCCAAAGGTCTCGCCCTCTCGGATGGTGAAGCTGACGTCGGACACGGCGTGAATCGCGCCGACCTTGTGGCGGATGAGGCCAGCCTTGATCGGGAACTCCTTGACCAGTCCTTGAACATCAACGAGATTGGCGTTGCCGGCGGTCAAACTCAGGCCCGCGACCTGGGCGGAGCGGATAACCACGGGCAGCGGTCCTTGCGTGGGGTGAAAACACGCGTACAGCCGGTCACCTTCGGCGGTCAACGGTGGGTCAACGTCGTGGCACTGCTGAGTGGCGTAAGAGCAGCGCGGCGCGAAGCGACATCCCACGATCTCCTGGGTGAGGTCAGGCGGTAGTCCCGATATCGAAGCGAGTTCGTGTTTGCTGGTGTTCTCCAAGTTCGGCATCGAGGCCAGGAGCGCCTGGGTGTAGGGGTGATGCATTGAATCAAAGAGTTCGAGCGTGGGCGCTTCCTCGGCCTTTTTGGCCGCGTACATCACCACCACGCGATCCGTTCTTCCGGCGATCACGCCCATGTCGTGGGTGATGAGCAGGAGTCCCATATTCAGTTCCGAGCGCAGACGGTCAATGATGTCGAGGATCTGGGCCTGAATCGTGACGTCCAGCGCCGTCGTCGGTTCGTCGGCAATGAGCAACTTGGGTTGACAGACCAGACCCATCGCGATGATGACGCGTTGGCGAAGTCCGCCCGACAGTTCAAAGGGGTACTGGTCCAAGCGCTCGGCCGGTCGAGGCATCTCCACCATGTCCAGCACCTCGAGGGCTCGCTGACGCGCCTCGGCGTCACTGGCGCCAGAGTGAATTCGCAGGCCTTCACCGATCTGACGACCGATCTTCATCGTGGGGTTGAGAGAACTCATGGGGTCTTGGGGGATCAGGGCCACGGCCTGACCGCGATAGTGGCGCATCTCGTTTTCGGGCAACGTCGCGAGATCGACGCCGTCGAGCACGACGTTGCCTCCCGTAATCTTGCCGTTGCCGGGTAGAAGTCGCATAATGGCGAGCCCGGTGGTGGTCTTGCCACAGCCCGATTCACCCACCAGTCCCACGCTCTCTCCGGGATTTATGGTGAGAGAAAAGTCGTCAACCGCGAGGGCGAAGGTCTTTCGTGTCGCGAACTGAACCTTCAGATTGTTGACTGAGAGCAGCGAGGACATAACTGCACAATCCTAGTCATCTGGTTGGAATTCACCGATTCATCAACCTCGATCGTCGAAGATTTACCTGTCCCTTAGGGTGAGGCCGTAGCCGGTAGACGCCAAGACTTTCGGTGGTGGACGTTGGGGCCCCGACGTCGAAGCGCCTCCAGGTGCTCGGGCGCCCCGTAGCCCTTATTGCGCGCCCACTGGTACTCACCGAACTCCTCGTGCAAAGCGACCATCACCGCGTCTCGGTGGACCTTGGCTAACACTGCGGCGGCGGCAATGGTGGCGCTTCGTTGGTCGCCCTTGACCAGGGTCGTGACGGGCAAGTGGGCGTAGGAAAGCGAAGGCGGGGGCGCCGCCGTGAAACCGACATCGAGTGGGCTGCGCAATAGATTGAACGATCCGTCGACCAGCGCGTGCGTCGGAGTCGATTTCAGTCCGTTGAGCGCACGAGTGGCTGCGACCGCTAGGGCGAGGCGCAGTCCCCAGTCGTCAATCTCTGCGGCGCTGACCGATCCGAGGGACCACTCGGCTGCCCACTGGTGAAGTGGTTCAACGAGCGACTCGCGGCGAGCTGGCGTGAGGAGTTTTGAATCATTGAGCCCTTCCGGCGGGCGATCGTCGCATCGAACAACGACCGCGCCCACGGTCATCGGTCCCGCGAGCGCTCCCCTTCCCACTTCGTCAACGCCGACCACGACCTCACCTCGAGCCAGCAGCACTCTCTCAAACTCGAGGAGATCCATGGGTGGTGCGCTCACCTCTATGAGGGTAACGAGATTCGAGCCACGTATCATGCACCACTATGACCACTGAGGCCATCGTCGTCCCGCTGAAGCGCTTTGATCTCGCCAAGGACCGGCTCCGCCAGGGCGCCGACCTGGACGTGACCGCCCTCGCCGAAGAGCTCGCCCGCAATGTCCTTTGCCAGAGTCGGCCCCGTCACGTCATCGTGCTCAGCGAACACCCCGAGGTCGCACGCTTTGCCAGTTCGCTCGGCGCGGAAATCTGGAGCTCGCGGGCCACCAGTCTCAACGAGGCAGTCCAAGGCGCTTATCGGGGTCTGGGGGAACGCTTTGAGCGTCTGATCATCGCCCACGGTGACCTTCGCTACCCCGAAGGGCTCGGCGACTTCGCACCGGAGCCGGGCATCACCGTCGTGACCGACCACCGGGGCGAAGGTACCAACGTACTCGTGCTGCCCACGGGGCTGAACTTTCACTTTGCCTACGGAACCGGGTCCCGGCTGCTTCACGTCGAGCAGGCGCGCCTGCTCGGGGTACCGTGCCGTGTCGTGAGCGACAGCCCCTGGCGCTACGACGTCGATGAACTGAGCGACCTTCAGGACCCCTAGACAGCACTCGAGGGGGCCATACGGCCCCCTCGAGAACAAGACTCGTGAAAGTCTTGACTACTTCTTCGCTGCAGCCTTCTTGGCAGGACGCCGCTTGGCGGCCTTCTTCGCAGCAGGACNNCGCTTCTTCGCGGCCTTCTTGGCTGCTGGGCGCTTCTTGGCTGCAGGACGCTTCTTAGCTGCAGCCTTCTTCTTCGCGGCTGGTGCCACTTTCCCTCCTTGGGACTCAACGTTGAATCAATTTGGGACCTCGAGGCACCACGTAGGTGATCTCACTTCAGGCACCGCATTGATATCTCATGAACTCGGCCATGTACCACCCAACCTCACGGCTGTGCGGCGACTGATCGCAGTGCACGGTCCTTACGCGAAAGAGCGCCCTTCTTAACGTTGCAAGCAACGAAGAGAACAACGTTGGCCTCCTCCGCAGAAGGACATCTAAAAGTTCAGTCGTTATTGACACCAATGTCAAGTATTTCGAGAACTTTTCCGACCGATGGTGTGACGTGCTTTTTGACGCCGGCATCTACTTAGGACGCGGCGTTCACGGTGACGCGATGAGTGGACACGAACGATCAACACTCGTCTTGGGCCCGACGCGAAGCGGAAAGACTTCGTCCGTGATTGTGCCGAATCTCCTGATGACAACTGCTTCATGCGTGGTCACGTCAACCAAGAACGACATCGTGTCGCTGATGGCGAATGCGCGTCGCGATGGTGCGTCGTTGCTCTTTGATCCTTCGGGAACCGTCGCGACACCGCCCGGAGTGCATCGAATCGGTTATTCACCTCTAAGACAATCTTTAACTTGGGATGGCGCTGTTTTGGCTTCTCGCAGCCTTTTGGACGTCGCGCGACGCGGTCGAGTCGAGCGCAGCGACGATCACTGGAGTGAGCGAGCCGGCGCGCTGGTCGCTCCATTGATGCACGCCAGCGCGCTTCGCGGCGAGTCACTCGGTCAACTCGCGTCGCGCGTGGACGAACGAAAGTGCGATGATTTAGTTCACGAACTCCTCGAGCGCCACGGCGATCATCATCCTTCGGTCACCCTGCTGCGCGGTGTCTTGGCCACCGAAGAGCGCGAACGCTCGAGTATCTGGTCGACGACCTCGGGACTGTTCGCCGGGGTTCGTACCGAGGCCGCGCGCGCTTCGGCCCGCGAGGCACCACTGGACATCGGCGCGTTCTTAAGCGGTCCGCACCAACTGCACGTCGTAGCGCCCAGCCGTCATCAAGCCGTATCCATCCCGCTCGTCGTCGGGCTGATCGAAGAGCTCGTGCACGCCACCTACGACCGACACCACGAAGGGGCTCGACTCTTGTTGGCCCTCGACGAACTCGCCAACGTCGCCCCCCTACCCCGACTGGCCAGCATCGTCTCCGAGGGTGGGGGCCAGGGCGTACTCATCTTGGCCTGCCTGCAAGACCTCAGTCAAGCCCGTGGACGGTGGGGGCCGTCGGCGGAGAGTTTCCTCTCGCTGTTTCCCACGACACTGGTCCTGCCGGGCATTGCGGATCGAGCCACGCTCGAGCTGTTGCGCCACCTCGCGGGACGCGAGATGGCGCCGTCGCCCAGCGTGCAGCGCGACGCCAAGGGCCGCGCTCGGGGTCACTCGACGAGTTGGGTGGAGCGCGACTGTTTGACCATGAGTGAACTGGCGCAAGGACGCGCGGGCCACGCGCTCGGTCTTGACGCGCAAAACCAGCTCAAGTGGGTGAGGCTCACTCCTGCGTACCGCGACGAGCGTTTTCGCCCCTACCTCGAGCGTTCATCGCGTGAACGGGACCTTTCGCGAGAACGTTGACGCCACTGGTCGAACTCACTTCGATCGAGGGGGCGCGGGCCCAGTTCGCGCACGGTGTTCATCATTCGTGCTTCGCGCACCCCAATCGTGGCCTCGTGAACCCCACCCCCTGCGCGAAGTCTCGGATAGAGCGCGTCCAGCGCTCGGGTGAGATCGCTCGACTTCTGGCCGAAGGGGGCCGCGTCGGCCCAGGCGGCGAGCACGTGGCGCCGCGCGACGTCACGACGTCCCTCGAGCGCGCCGGAGAACCGATGTTCGTCGAGGACTGATCGATCTCGCGGGGGTACCGCGAGCTCGCCCATCGGTTCAAAGCGCTCACGGTCGCGATTCCACGACGACGTCGTCTCGTCTCGACTCCACGTGAGTTTCTCACCACGATCACGATGGTGGCCGCTCCAGAGTGCCCGATAACCCTCGTCGAGGCCGAGCACATGTTCCACGCCCTCAAACGAGCGCCACGCCGACCACGGGGTGCGCTGGTTCAGTTCGTGGCGTAGCGACGCGCGATNNGCGCGAGAGTCGAGCACGTTTCGCTCGCCCGCGGGACGCGCGCCGATGAGCACGTGGTCGTGTAGGTGGGGCTCACCGTGGCGATTGAGTCCGTGCGTGAAGCTCACGACACTCCGCCACGACGCGGCGTGCTGATGGCGATCTCCCCCACGAGTTTCACGCACCACGAGCGCACGATCTTCTAAGTACGACATCGCCGCCCGAACCGAAGCGCGATGCGCCGCGACGACACCCGAGGCGTGTTCCGGGTCGACCGCGAGCAGGACCGAGAACGGTCGTGGCGCGGCGATGACCACGTCGTAGCCGTAAATCGCCGAGCGTCCGCTCGTGACGAGCACGCGAGCCACGTCCGAGGCGACCCGAGTGTCGCCTTCTCCGCGAAGCCACCAACCGGGTGGCCCGTCGCGCAGACCCTCAAGTTCCTGGGCAAGGTCGTTCGTGAAGTACGTAACGTCGTTTGAACGCCGAGGGAGTAGACGGAGCACAGCCACCTCTTTCGAGGTGCCCAACGGTCGCCTAGAGCTGGGCGGCGATCCTCTTTGCGAGTTCGTGGCCCGCTTTGGCGTAGGAGGCCGTGGCGACGACCGCCCCGGGCCCGGCGCGCAACATCAAGTGATCCACGAACAGTCTCTCGGAGGCCCGAAACTTGACGGCGTGTCGACCGTCCTCAAGGGGCAGCCACTGCGCGCCCGGCAGAGGCTCGAAAAGCCAGCGATTCCAGGCCTCCACCACGACCACGACCTCGTCGCCCTCCTCCCCCACTTGGGTGAGCCAGTTCGACACCGTGTCGAGCGGGCGAGAATCACTCGCCGGCGAAATCGCCAGCACCGCGTTAATTCGATCGACCCTAAAGGTCCGCCACGCCGCGCGAGTGGCGCAGTAGGCGCGCACGTAGGTGTGGCCATTGAGCACCTTGACCTCTCGAGGTTCGATGGTTCGCACGTGCGATTCCTCGCTGACGCCCGAAGTGTACTCAATCTTGATCTGGGAGTGACTCTCGATGGCATTCTCCACCTGGGATAGCAATACTTCGTTGGAGGCCATCTCGATCTGTACCGGTGCACTCGTCGCACTCTCGATCTTCTCTATCGCTGAATAGATGGCCGGGTCGGTATAGATCCGCGATGCCTCGCGCAAGGCGATGTTGAGCTCGAACAGATCACGCCACATAAAGGGTGAGGGGTCGTCGACGCCCTGAGGCAGGTTGGAGAAGTCCGAGCGATAGGTGGAGTCGTCGTTGGCCTCATCGTCCCAGTCGTCGCACTCTTTGATGACGTGGGCGGGAAACGTGTCAGTTCCGTCGGTGGACTCGGCCATCGGTTCAAGCGAGACCAACCGGTCCATGATGAGTCGAACGTGCTCCGACGAGAGTGAAAAACGCTGGGCGAGTTCGCTCACCCTCAATCCATCCTCACTCAGGTAAACCGCGTGCAACAACTGAAGGGTCTGGCCGAGCACGTCGCTCGAGAGCGACGTATCGAAGGTGAGGGTGGTTACGTCAGGGACCTGTCCCCGATTGACTTCTTTGAGCCACGCGGCGAGCTCATTCTTTAACGATTTGGGCGCTTGGAGACGGACTCGATCGGCGCCGTCGAGCACGAATCGAAGCGCGGCCCGGGGACTTTCAAACGTAATGCCGACCTCCACCTTGCCACCGCTCTTGCGCGCGGCGAGCGCGTCGGGAAACTGGCGCACCAACAGATCGGCGTAGTTCTGGTTCGTCGCCACGACCACGTCGATCGGCCGCGGTGACTTCGCGTACTCCGGACGCCACGCGCGTGCGATGGCCAACGTCGCCTCGTCGACGTCGAAGGCATCGGGTAGGACTACGGGCATCGACGTCATCCGAGTGAAGCGGTACCCCTTGATCTCATCGGCGTTCTTCACGCGAGCTACCAGGTAGGCCGCACCGTAAAAGACGTCAATCACCAGTGGGTCGACGAGGCGCGGCCGATTCGTCGCCGAGAAGTAGTCAAAGGCGAGCGAGCGACCAAGTTTGAGGGCGCGAAGAACGGGGGTGTAGTAGTTCGACGACTCCAGTCCCCCGTCGGTGGCAGGAACTTCGTTGAAGACGCTGAACGCCCCCGATTTACCAAAGCCGCAAAACGCCAAGGCCAATTTTACGACCCGCTCTTCTTCCGCACTGAAGTAGAGGGGCGGCGCGTAGCCACTGGCGGGGTCAATCTTGTAGCCGACCGATCCGTCGTCGTGGGCCGCGGTTTCAATCTCAAATCCAAGGTCACGAATGCGAGCCTTGTCGCGCTCAAACTTCTGGCGCACGGTGCTGTCGGAGCCTTCGTAGGCGCGGATCTTTCGCGGACCCTTGGCCGACACCGGGTACTCGTCAATTTTGAGATCGCGCAGGATCTCTTCCTGCGTTAGTGGCCCGTACTGCCAGGCACGTTGGAGCAGTAAGACCAGCGCCACGAGTCGTTCGCGGCTCTGTTCGACCCCTCCTCGGATGGCGCTCATTCAACTCCCGTTCTCGCTTGACACGACGGTAGCGGGTCACGCACGCGTTAGAACCTCACCGTGGCGCTTGGTCAGACCTCGGGCGCGTCGGGCGCGACGTCACTGGTCGCTCGACGCCAAGTACCTGATCGCCCTCCCGACTTCTCCCACAGGGCCACGTCCTCAATAACCATCGTGCGGTCGCTGGACTTACACATGTCATATATCGTGAGCGCCGCCACCGTCACGGCGGTGAGCGCCTCCATCTCGACGCCGGTGCG
>PKWA01000126.1 GCA_003131665.1 Acidimicrobiaceae bacterium | reverse complement strand
ATCGAGACCCGGGCGGCCCACTATTAGATAGTTGGGCGTTCACGCTCGTGGAACCCAACGGTCGCGGTGCATCTGGACTAAATCGAAGATTCTCGCTCTAGTTTTACAGCGCAACGTGGTCTCTTGAGAAGCGTCTTCGACATTGATGAACGCCGTAGACCTCATTTCAAGCCTCGCATCTGCCGACCTTTCGAAGCGGGAACGACCAGCGAGAACACCGTCTTTGGAATCAACTAGTCTCCGCGCTCCAGTGCGAATCAGAACTCCGAAGTGAGTAATAAGAAGTTGCGTCGTCCGCGATGATTCTCTTCCTGATGGTTTAGGGCGCGAATTAGATTTGGACTGTCTCAACTTTTCCAAACACCGACCATCAAGCGAGCAGAGCCCATGCCCACCCCTCCTACACAATTGACCCTTCAGTTGCTCGTCGAATTGGACGAAGTCACGCCCACCGTCTGGCGCCGGATCCTAGTGCCGACGGGCATACGGATGGCGCGACTACACGACATGATTCAGGCCGCCATGGGCTGGACTAACTCGCACTTGCACGCTTACACCGTCGACAGCACACGTTATGGGATGTGCTTTGACGAACATCCCGAGGGCGAGATCGACGAGCAGACTGTGACGGTTCTCCAGGCGTTGCGCGGACAGAAGAGCTTCACCTATGAATATGACTTCGGCGACGGCTGGGAGCACACCGTCACCATCGACGCCGAATTCCGCACGCCCCATGCTCTCAAGTTCGCCATCTGCCTTTCCGGTGAAAACGCCTGCCCGCCCGAGGACTCTGGTGGGCCCGGTGGTTTTGAGTACTTCCTCGAGGCACTGGCGGACCCCAATCACGAAGAACACGAGAACTACGTGCGTTGGAACGGCGGTGACACTTTTGATCGCACCGCGTTCAATCTGATTGAAGTCAATGTCGCGCTCCAGAAGGTCCGGCAACGCTCCAGCCGGGGACCGGGAATCTGGTGGCAGAGTCATTCGACGAGTGTGAACTCCATGCGTGGGGCCGCAGTCGATATGGGTCTCGGTTTAGGTTCATAGGTTTAGGCGGCATTCAACCCAAAGCCGAGGGCTTCAAACTCGAGATGGAGATGCACTCGTCATGAAAGACCCTAGAGTTCCAACGTCGGTCCGGGTATCTCTATCTCACTACTCGGCTGAGTCGCCTGGTCCTCGCCAATACCGGGTCGTTGTTGAAGACCGAGAAGCTCGGGAAGCGCCTCACGGTCTTTCTCTCGATTAGCGAACGTCTTAGCGGCGATGACATCGTCGAGGGACGCGACATGCAGCACGAAGCCGTCACCTCGCAGGACTGTCGATCGTGTGATGAGTTCCTCATACGGTACGGACCGGCCCGAGGAGTCTTTCAAGTCCGCTAACACGTCAAAGGGACCAGCGTCTGTGGTCCACGTCGAGTTGCCCGAGTTCTCTAACATCACGCCATCGAGTTGGACCTTCAGCTGTTTGGCCTCGTCATCGCTCATACGGGCGATTCTCAGTCGTGCGTGCAGTTCGCGTAGCGCCGCCGCAAGGCGCTCCAGATTGACACGTTCGCGGCGCACCACGCAGTCCGCGTCTTCGGTCTCTCGTTCCGCGCCATATGCAGTGGCGGCCACACCGCCAACCAAGAGATATTCGACCTCGTGGCGATTGAGTGCTTCAATCAGTCGAGGTAAATCAAGGCTGGGACCGTCACTTATTGGGGTCATTCAGCGCGGCTCTCGACGTCCGGATGGCGTCGACTTCAGCGAGCCACTGCTCGGCTGCTTCTTTCGAGTCAATTCGGCGACCGTCGAGGAGGATCGTCACGTCATCTTCCGAGGGGGGTCCCGCCGAGCGCATACGCTCGGCCAACTCGCCTACCGTCTTCACAGCACTCATCGTCACGGTTCCAGTGTAGGAGTGTTCAGCGAATTTCTGCAGACTCTGCATGGCCCGTTCGTATGAGCGCTGATACCCCCGAGCAGGCCTCGAAACAGGCCTCATTTTTCTGCAACACCACAAGACGAGACCGACTGAAAACAACACGATTCCTTGAAAACTATGGACAAGCGCAACGAGACCGACTCAGAACAACCGATGGCAAGTTCCTTTTAATCCCAAGGTGCCGGGATCGAGACCCGGGCGGCCCACCACAGCCCACGGAGAAGAATTGCACGTTCACGCTCTTGGTTCCCAACGGTCGCGGTGCCATGTATGGAAAGTCGAAGATTTTCGAATTACTCGTCGTTTCGCAACCACCCTTGCATCGGTTCTGTGAAACGTCGCACACCGCTACTGGCCTCATTTTCGGCCTCCAATTTCTGCAACACCACGAGACGAGACCGACATGGAACAGCACCGTCTCGGGCACGGTTTTGCCACACGAGAGCACGTGGTTCCCGACTTAGGGGCTCTGGAAGACTCGTTACGTGAAATGCTTAGTTAATGACTTCAACTGAGCCCAGAATCGCTTCCGCATCCCGTGAAGTGCGCGCCACGCCGGATCGAATTTTCGAATTGATAGCTGATCCCTCTCGTCAACCGGCGTGGGACGGTAATAGGAATCTGGCATGCGCTGTAACTGGTCAACGAGTTCACTCGGTCGGCGACGTTTTCACCATGACCCTTACGGAAGGATCAGTTCGTGAGAATCACGTGGTCGAGTTCATTGAAGGGCGGCGCATCGCGTGGAAGCCTGCCGAACCGGGGATGGCGCCGGTTGGCCACTTATGGCGCTGGGAATTAGAGCCGATTAACGAAGCATGTACCTTGGTTGTGCACACCTACGACTGGTCCAAACTCGAGGACAAGGCTCGCTTCGAGCGCGCACGTTCCACGACTGCGGAGCGCCTCGCCGCATCGATCGATCGCCTGGCTTCCGCCGTCGAGAACTGACTCACCACAACCGTCGGACTGGATTGAGCGTGAAGATCGAGCACCATCTTGGTCGCTCGCTCTTTCAACTCAGACGGATACCTCTTCTGTCCGGGGGTTCACTTTTGCCATGTTCCATCCTTACTTCCAAGGAACAAAGCCTCTGGGAAACCCAGGCCGCTTCAGGTACGTCAATCCCCAGGATTAAGGAGAGTTGCTTTACATATTGACACAAATTGCTCTATACTGGCATTTGAGTAAATGTGTAAAGCAAGTGGGAGCAACATGTCAAAGACCAGTGTGCGAGGCAAAACCACATCAAGAACTATTGCGACGGCGATCGAACGCCTCTTCGAGTCACGAACCTACATCACCACCGCCGAAGTCGCTACCAAAGCCGGAATCACCCGGCAGGCGGCCCACTCTCACCTTGCCAAGATGGCAACCAGAGGCGAGATCGTACAAGAGGGCGCCAGTCGGTCCACCCGTTACCGTCGCCTCGCATCAAGTGAACACATCTATGAGCTCAGGGATCTCGACGAGAACGAGGTCTGGGGCAACGAGAAGCGCTTGGTGAGAAACCTTGACCCCGAAATACTCGAGATCAAGAACGTTATACAGATTCTGAATTTCGCATTCACCGAGATGGTCAACAATGCCATCGACCACTCGCGAGGTACCAACGTCATCGTTCGATGGTTCCTTGAACCCGACCGAATTGCATTTGAAGTTGAGGACGACGGTGTTGGTGCATTCACCACGATCCGCGAGGAGCGGAATCTCGCCGACGACTTCGAAGCGCTCGGCGAACTCTCGAAGGGCAAGCAGACGACTGATCCCGATCATCACAGCGGTTTGGGCATCTTTTTCACGTCTCGTATGGTCAATCGTTTCGTCCTAAGCGCCGGACGGATTTCTTGGGTCGTTGACAACGAGATCGATGACGTGGCCTGGGGCTGGTTGGATGAGCCCCGAACTGGGACCTTAGTGCGCTGCGAGATCAGACGCGATACCACCGTCGCGCCTCGCGACGTGTACGCCGAACTTTCTAATCCAGCAACGGGGCGATATGACAAGACAACGATCCATGTCGACCTTTTCAAAGAGCACGGCGGCAGTTTCGTGTCGCGCACTGAGGCCAAAGCGATAGGGACTCGTCTTGAAGGCTTTGAAGAAATTGAACTCGACTTCGCCGGAATATCGGAGATAGGACAAGGCTTCGCCGACCAACTCTTCAGAGTATGGGCTCAGGAAAATCCTTCGTCACGTCTCGTACCAATCAACGCGAATCCGGCGATTCTCGCGATGATCGCGGCCATGCGGCCCCGCGATTCAGTCGACGGCGAATGAATCGAGCCGCTCGACGAAGTGCGACTCATCAAGCATGGCCTCGATCCACCTAATGGCGGCGCGGTTGTTCACTTCGCGCCCCCGTCATGCAGGTCGTCGACGCGGCCGAGGGCAGGCAGGTGCTCGAGCAAGTTGTAGACCAACGGAGATTGATGCGCTCGTGGATTCTTGGAGTCGGAGGCCCGACGCCACGGGGGTGCAACCCTTCACTGGCGCTTAGACGTTTGATGGGACGGCCCGTCTCGAAGCGGTGAGCAATCTATTGGTAGACGTCTCGACGATGCCCGATTGTGACCACGACGATCAAGAGAACACCGTCGTCGATGGTGTAGATAATTCGATAGTTACCCACTCGGAGTCGATAACCTTCGCGCCCTCTCAGCGGTCTCGAGGCTGGAGGCCGTGGATCTTTCGCGAGCAGTGAAATTGCACCATGAATTCGGGGTTGCGTCGAACGATCGATCCTGCGAAGTTCTCGAAGTGCCGCGGGCCGGAATTCAATCCGATAATCGCTCACGACCAGCCGAGATCACTCTTCACTTGCTCCCAAGGGATATTGTCTCCCGCTTCGGCCAGGGCCAAATCGAAAGCAGTTACGTCCTGAGACTCTTCGAGGGCTTCGAGCATTTCGTCGTACTGATCAGGACTCACCACGACCGCCGCACGTCGTCCATAGTGCTCAAGTTCGACGGGTTCGGTCTGGGACATCTCGACGACCTCAGAAAGTTTCTCACGAGCCTTGCTGACGGAAATTTTGACCATGGTTGCATTGTACAACATCAACGCCAGTGTCGTACAACTTGGTGTCGGAGGCCCGAAGTGAACCGGCACGCGAACCAAAGCAGTCCGTTCTTGAAACTCGCCGAGAAGATTGCGAACTTCTAGGTCCGGACAGGCCTCATTTTAGGCCTCATGTTTCTGCAACACCACAAGACGAGACTTACTGAAAACAACACGATTCCTTGAAAACNNTGGCAAGTTCCTTTTAATCCCAGGGTGCCGGGATCGAGACCCGCGCGGCCCACCAAAGCCCGTAAACATTCGACACCTGGTTGTTCTAACTATGCGGCTTCAACAAAGACGCCGTCTCAAGGAAAATCAGGGAAAGCTGGCGATCGTTTCTCCAGGTAGCTAGCGACACCTTCTACTACATCGGACTGTCGGAACGACTGGAGCATGAGTTTGTTCGCGTCGATNNCGAGTCTTCGTAACTCGAAATCGCGGAGCGATGTAGCTGATCCTTGATCGTTGCCATCGAATGGGGTGAGCAGAACTCGGCCAGCTCGTTGGCGTAATCGATAGCGGAGCTCACGACGTCGGTATCGTTCACCACGTAGTCAAGCAGGCCAATCCGGAGAGCCTCTTCCGCGTCAACCATTCTTCCCGAGAGGAGAAGATCGGTCGCCCGACTCATGCCCACGACGCGAGGCAGCAACCAGGCTATTCCGTACTCGGCGATGAGGCCCCGCCGGACAAAGGCAGTCATGAAGCGAGTGTTCGAACTTCCAAAGCGAACGTCGAAGTACAGAGCTTCAACGACACCCAAACCGGCGACCACGCCGTTGATGGCGCCGATCATTGGTTTTTGTATCGTCAGTGGAAGGTCTCGAGGGCGGCGTCGCGGCGTCACTTTCAGACTCCCGCTGGATGCGGCCTGGAGGTTCTCCATGTCAGCGCCGGCACAGAATCCACGACCCGCCCCCGTTACGACGACAGCTCGCACGGCGGGATTCGCATCAGCTTCGGTCAGCACGTCAAAGTACTGTTCCTCGAGTTCGTCGGTCCAGGCGTTGAGTCGAGTCGGACGGTTTAAGGTCACGAGCAACACTCGATCGAGGCGCTCGCTTAGTACTAGTTCATCGGACGAACTCATTGACCACTCCACTTGCATCTCAAGAAGTTGACGAGTCTTTCGAAGCGCCGACATCACCGGTAACGAGGACCAAGTAAATCTCGCGCCGCCATGCACGCCATCCATCTTCGTCAACGGGACACCCTTGATCTGGAGAAGAGGCTAGCGAAGGGCTGAGCTCAACGAATAGTGGCGCAATCCGGCACCGTTAGGCTTTCGAAGTGACCCCCGCAGACCATTCTCGAATCAAGAGTGCGTCAATCGCGGCACGGATTATGTCGCCCGATGAGGCCGCCGAATTCATTCGACCGGGCGACCACGTCGGAATGAGCGGCTTTACCGGGGCGGGCTATCCCAAGCAGGTGCCCGGGGCTCTAGTGGAGCGAGTCAAAGACGCGGCCACCCGAGGTGAGCGTTTCGCGGTGAGTGTCTGGACGGGGGCGTCGACGGCTCCCGAGCTTGACGGTGCGCTCGCCGCGGTCGACGCGATCGACATGCGCATGCCGTACCAGTCTGACCCGGTGAGTCGCGCGAAGATCAATGCCGGACTGCTCGACTACGTCGATATACATCTCTCGCACGTCGCGCAGATGGTCTGGGANNGAACTGATTCCGTCGTCCTCGGTCGGCAACAACAAGACGTGGATTGACATGGCCGACCGCGTCATCCTCGAGGTGAACGCGTGGCAGCCCGCCGCGCTCGAGGGGATGCACGACATCTACTACGGCACCGCACTACCGCCATTTCGAAAGCCCATCGAAATCCTCCACGTGTCCGACCGCATTGGCGTCCCCTTCCTGCACTGCCCCCCAGAGAAGATTGTGGCCGTGGTCGAGACAAACGCCCCCGATCGCAACTCGGCGTTCAAACCGGTCGACGACACCTCGCAGCGAATCGCCGAACACCT
The DNA here is from genome assembly GCA_003131665.1 of Acidimicrobiaceae bacterium. GTDB lineage: Bacteria > Actinomycetota > Acidimicrobiia > Acidimicrobiales > RAAP-2 > RAAP-2. Next base: position 15,610 of record PKWA01000126.1, on the reverse strand, counting down.
CCTAGAGTTCCTGGCCAACGAGGTGAAGGCAGGGCGCCTGCCCGCGTCGCTCCTGCCCCTGCAGTCGGGTGTCGGCAACATCGCCAACGCCGTGCTTCGCGGACTCGACGGTGGGCCGTTCCATCCCTTGACCGCGTACACCGAGGTCATCCAGGACGGCATGTTGGCGTTGTTGAGATCGGGCACGATGAGCACCGTCTCGGCGACCGCCTTCTCGCTCAGCGAAGAGGGAGCGGCCGACCTGCACGCCAACATCGCTCAGTACCACGAGCGGATCATCCTTCGACCCCAAGAGATCAGCAACCATCCCGAGGTGATACGCCGCCTCGGGTGTTTGGCGATGAACGGCGCCATCGAGGCCGATATCTACGGCAACGTCAACTCCACCCACGTCATGGGTTCGAGCATCATGAACGGCATCGGCGGCTCGGGTGACTTCGCCCGCAACGCCTACATTGCGATGTTCCTCACGCCCTCGACCGCCAAGAACGGCGCGATCTCTTCAATCGTGCCGATGGTCAGCCACGTGGACCACACCGAGCACGACGTGCACGTCGTCATCACCGAGTGGGGCGTCGCGGACCTGCGCGGCCTGGCGCCGCGCCGGCGTGCTCAACGGATCATCGATAACTGCGCACACCCTGACTACCGGCCGATGTTGCAGGACTATTTCGAGCGCGCGAGCGCCACGGCGCCCGGCAAGCACACCCCGCACTTAATCGAAGAGGCGCTCTCGTGGCACGCGCGCTACCTACGCGAGGGCACCATGCGACCCTTATGAGACTCGCGCAACTCGACTCAATCTGTCTGAGGGCGCCCGGCTTGAAACGGATGGCGTCCACAAGAGGGCATGCCAAGTCTTCGTGCCCGCCCCTCGATCCACGGTGTCCCGGTACTCCGTTCACCTCGACCATTTCGCCGTGTGGCCAGATCATCTACCTAATATGCGACGTTCGAAGGCGTTTTCTGCGTCGAACCACGTGAACGATGACGTACACGAGCAGCACCAGGACTGACGTCGCGTGCCACTTTTGAAGGATGTTCGGACCGGGGATCGGCAGGAAGATCGTGTGTCCGACGACAAAGTCCGCCACGCCCGAAACCATTGCGTTCAACGTGAGAAGCCACAAAATCATGTCCGATTCGGCCAAGCGGGACCGATGTACCGTCGCGTTCTTACTTCCAAAAAGTTGAGAGAGGAGCCGTTTCACGGTGCGACGGCGCTGGGTCAAGTGCACGAGCACGAGACCGAGGACCACGAGTCCAATGATGGAGTGATCCGTCGTCCCCGAGTAACCGAAATACTTCTTGGAGAGGAAGACCGCCGAGATCACCGCGGCGAGGAAGCCAAGGATCAGCGCGAGGTGGACGAGCCATCGACGGCGAGCGAACGAGTCGCCGCGCGAGCCCACTTCAGATCGAACTGCCATGTCTCAACATCCTCTCATCGCTTTTCCATCGCACGTTCCGTGCCGTCGAAGGCACAGTAGAGCGGAAGAAAAACTCCCACCATCGGGGAGAACCCTGAGGCGTCCCTGGGTTGTGTCAGCTCGACTCAACACGTTGCTCGTTCAAAGCGCACTTCTGTTCACGATCGGTTGACCATCGATGGCCGTTGTACGTCGCGTGTCGACACAAGTTCCTTAGGCGTGAGCGCCGTCTTAGAAGCCAATGGGTCTCACGAGAGCCTGCAGCGATGTCGCTTCGAACCGGAACAGGGACAAGGGCCGTCGGAGATGCAGAGTCACTGAATCACTTGACCGGAGAGCCCTTTGGGCTCTCGCCAGGCGGCAAGCCAACCCACCATCGCCGCCACCACCGGCATGGCCACCAGAATCGTCAACAAGTTCGCCACCGGGACCGACGCCAGCGAACTGATCCCGTCCAGGGCACTCGTGCGGCTAAAGCCAATCATCGCCAGGTAGGCCGCGGCAGTGCCGACGAGCGCGCCGACGAGGGCGAGCGCGCCCGCGGTGACTGCCGTCAGGTTGCGACGGGTACGGCTGCTGGCCCCGGTGGCGGCGAGGATTCGAAGATCGCCGGCCGTCTCGCTGCGAATGAGGCCGATCGTCATCGCGAGGATGCCCAAAGCGAGGAGTACGCCAACCAACGTGGCCCAATCGATGATGGTGGCCGATGTGGGAATGCTCGACTTACTCTCGATGCTCAGTCCCGCGGCCGCCGCGGTGCTGCGAGCGCCCGTGAGCTGCGCCGCGCTCAATGGCTTGGTGGTATCGACCAGCCAACCCGACGTGAACGGCGTGAGTCCTAGACGTTGAACCGCGTACTGAGTGATGACCGTGTTCGGCGCGGAGGTTCCCGCGGGCAACGCGCTGACCTCCTGCATGGAGGGATTGGCGAGGCAGTCGCTCTTCGAGCAGGGCCACGCGCCGACGGCGCCCGGCCCATTCCCGGGCTGGCCGTTGCCGACCTGACCATTGAAGTAGTTGCCGTAGACAATCTGCATCTGGCTGAGACCGGCGAAGCCGGGTCGCATGGAAAGAATCTCGGTAGTCGGATCGATGGCGGACTTCTTTATCCCGAATGCTTGGAGGAGTTGGGGCGTCGCGACGTAGAGCGGACCGGAGAAACTACGTCCGGGCGCGGCGTGTTGGAGCGAGGCGCTGGTGCTCTCCAGTTTGATGATCTGACGGGACCCCAGCGCCGTGGCGATGTCGCGCGCACTACCAGCCATCGACGCCGGCGATTGCGCTGAACCGACGGCGGGTCCCGCCTTGTCGCCGGGACCATGCCCACCGTAGGGACCGTTCGACGTGTAGATGATGAGTTGCGTCGACGAGAGATTGGGGCCGGCGTAGTCGAGTACGTTGCCAAAGCGTGCCGCCGACGCGATGATGACGACCATGGCGATGAGCACACCGACGCTGATCGCGCCCAGAGCTGCACCCGATCTCGCCCGATAACGCGCGAGGTCGCGCGTCGCCATACGAATCGCCAAGGGTGCGCGACGAAAGAGTCGATCGAGCCATGTGAGGAGAAAGGGCGAGACCAAGACGACCGCGACCGTCAACGCGACGAAACCGAGCGCAAGCTCCCCCACGCCGCCACCATTACCTCCGCTCGCACCCGCGGCGCCGAGGAGAAAGAACGCCACGATGGCGAGCACGATCCCGGGTACCGCGGAACGGCGCAGTTGCCTCGGTGGTGCCGGTCGGCCGGCGAGCGCTGACACGGTGGAGATCCGCGTCATGGCCCGTGCGGGCCTCGAAGCGGCAAAGTACGCGGCCGCGACGGCGAGCACCACGGCCACGACGATGACCACCCACGGCAACTGAAACACGCCGACGACGTGATGCGCACTCGACTCCAAGATGGGGCGATAGGCCAACCACGCCGCGAAACCCACGACGAAGCCCACCGCGGCACCGACCAGACCCACGAACACGCCGTTCGCGCGAACCACCAGTTTGAGGTGCTCATCGGTGGCGCCGAGCGCGCCGAGCATGCCGATCGAGCGCAGTCGGCGTTGGGCGAGCACGGTGAATCCGGCGATGGCGACGAGTGCGATCAAGAGCATCGCCATCGTGACGAGCACGATTGAGATGGTCTCGGGGTTCAACACATTGCTGCTCGACAGCGACGCCGGCGTGATGACGTTAGAGCCGAGCGATTTGCCGCCCTGCGGTGCGTCGAAGAGCACGGTCACCTGAGTGGGCGAGGGCACCTGCCCCGGTATCACCAGGGCGAACTCATCCAAAAGGTTCTTCGGATTCTCGACAAAGCCAACGACCGTGCGGGTCACGCCCCCCTCGCTCCAGCGGCTCCCCACTTTCAGATTGAGGTCCGACGCGACGCCCGCGGTCACTGCCACCTCGTCGGCATTGGTCGGAAAGTGTCCTGACACGAGCGACAGCAGAGGCTGGCCGTAGGGGCCGTGGGGATTCTGTGCGCGAAGATCGAACGTGTCTACCGACCCCGGCACCGTGAGCGTTTCGTTGTCGATGACGTCGACCGCTCCGTAGCGATGGTGCCACGACGCGATCTGTGCCGTCGTCGACGCACTGTTATTCGAAAACGACGCCAAATCCTGGGCGGTGCCGAAACCAACGTAGGGCGAGAGTGGCGTGTTCGCCGAGACCCCAACCCCAACGGTGGTGACTGCTACGGCGACCGCAATAAGGGCCAACACCAGTATCTGTTGGCGCCACTCGCGCCGCAGAAGTCGCCACGCCCATCGCGTTACGGCTCGCCGTGCGGGCAAACCTCCGTCGGATGGACGTCGCGCTACTCGGTCCGACTCTGTTGTCACGATTCTGACGGATTCGCTGCGTCGAGTCCGAGTAGATCTTCGGGACGCTGGGGGGGCAACGTCTCATCGACGGCCTTTCCGTCGCGCAAAAACACGACGCGATCGGCCCATGAGGCGAGTTTCGCGTCGTGGGTCACGACGAGCGCGGCGACGCCACCGTGACACGCGGTGAGGATCATTCGCATCACCGCTTCGCCGTTCACTGAATCGAGCGCACCCGAAGGTTCATCGGCGAGGAGCAGACTGCGTTCGCCCACGATGGCCCTGGCGATGGCGACGCGCTNNCACCTCCAGAGAGCTGGTCGGGATAACGCTCGGCGCGATCCGCGAGGCCGAGTTCGTCCAGCACCGACATTCCTTGAGCCCGCGCCTGTTTCATCGCTACTCCGTCGAGTTCGAGGGGCAGTGAGACATTCTCGACGGCGCTCAAGCCCGCGAGGAGGTTGAAGTCTTGAAAGACGTAGCCAATGGTTCGACGCCGGAGACGCGCCTTGTCATTACGCGACATGCCCACCACGTTGGATCCGTTAATCATGACGTCACCGGTCGTGGGCTGCTCGAGGCTCCCCGCAATGGTCAGTAAGGTCGATTTACCCGAACCGCTCGGCCCCATGATCGCTACCAGGGATCCACGTTCGACTGCAAGATCAATGTTGCTGATGGCGTCGACCTCGGTGTCACCCTCCCCATACACCTTCGAAACGTTTCTAAGTTCCAAGACGCTCATTTCTGTGCTCCAATCCTTCTTGGAAGTCGCGGCAGTGCGGCTGCGGTCCCCGTCGGTGATTCGTGACTCGCGCGCCGTAGTCGACCATCGGCGGCGTCAAGCCATCGAACCACGGCGTCCAGTCGAAACAGTTCGGCGTCCACCGCCAAAGCGAAAGCCAAATCGAAGTGAGCTTCGTCGTCTTTTAGACGCGTCCACTGCTGCATCAACTGCACGAGGTAGCGGCGATGCACCTGAATCACGTCGTACACGTCCACGTCGGGCAGCCGAGAAGCCACGAGAACCTTGATGACCAGTTCGTCTCGCGGCGGTTGCGTGAGATCGGGCGGCGTACGGAGCCAACGAGATAACTCCTCCTCGCCCGCTGCCGTGATTCGAAAGTTCTTTTGGCGCTCATCGGCGTCGTGGTCATCAGACTCCGCGAGGCCGTCTCTCTCGAGGCGGTCCAGTGTCGTGTAAACCTGACCAACGTTCANNCAGCGGCCATACATCGCCGGTACTCGCCTCGAACTCCTGGCGTAACTGAAAGCCGTACTTCGGACCCTCACTTAAAAGTGCGAGCAGCGAGTGCCGGATGCTCATCGTGGACTTTCGCAGATATACATACTGAGTATGCTACTCGATATACTAACCATGGTCAATCCCTCGTTGAACTATTCGATCGACACGGTGCGGAGCGTGCCGTCGCCGACCACGTCGGTCATATTTAGGACAGTACGCAACGAACCTTCATTGGGCAATCCGGCATTACCCTCAGATTCTGTGAACACGCGTGCGTCGAATCAGGGTTTACCCCAATCTGAGATCGATTGACCGAGCGCCACCTCTGATCTCACTTTGCGAGATTATTTACAGACCCTCGAGTAGTTCACGCAACGCCGCGGTGTAGGCGTCGAGTGCGCTGCGGCCCTGAGAGGTGAGCACGATCATGGTCAGCGAGGCGGCGCCGATGCCGGTTTTTTCGGTGGCGACGTAGCCGGCGTCTTCGAGCTTGCGTAAGTGGGTGATCAGGTTGCCCGGCGTGAGATCGATCAAGTCCTGGAGCCTGGTGAAGGAGAGCTCGTCGCCGCTCGGTAGCGCCGCCAGAGTAGCCATGATGCGCAGACGCGCCGGCACGTGAATCAACGGGTTGAGCTCGCCAGCGGTCATCAGCTATTACCTACGAGCGGCGCTGGACGATACGAACCGCGGCGAAGCTCACGAACGCGGCGGCGAGGCCGATGCCGGTGACCAACCAGGCGGCGACGGGTCCGGCGAAGGCGCTGCTGAGACCGATGACGAATAGGACGATGCCGAGGATCAAGGCAGGCAGGTCTTCACGAATCGCCCCAATGGTCACGAAGACCGTTCCGGCAAATAACCACGGCACCGAAGCCGGATAGATGCCGTAGACGATGGCGTGGCTCGCTCCGGCGTGGTACAGCGCGCCTTGAAAAGTCGAGTAGGCGACGACTACGACGATCCAGCCCGAGCGATACGCCTTTCGCTGCTTCGCCGATTGACCGCCCACGCCGCTGTTGGCGCGCCGGAGCACCGCGGAGACGGCAATGATCCATAGAAGGATTCCCCCGTACATTGTCGCCAACGCTCCGCCGCTCGGCCCCGTGTAGGGATGCTGTCCTCGTACTGACCACCAGGCGGTGCCAAAGGCGCCAAAGAATATGACGGCTCCGATGAACAACAGATACGGCGGCCACACGTCAAACTGTCGCTTTGCCTGACTAGTGGTCTTCGCCAGTAGCGCTGCCGCCTCACGCGGGTCGAGTATTCCACCGTCGTCGGCGGTCGTGGACTCGGATGATTCGTGATCTTGGTTCATTGAGCTTCCTCCGTTATGCTTTGTGGCACAAAGTTATCTCACTTTGTACCACAAAGTCAAGAGCGACTTTGAGATTCATTGGGAAATATCTAGTTACCGCTCCCTTGAAGCGGGGTGGATCGGCACCTTTTCCCGAAGACCGGGAAACGTGCTCCTAATGACGACTTCTTTCCATCATCAGTGACGACGGCGAAGGCGGCGAAGTACCACGGCCACCGCGACACCGGAGATGACCAACGGCTTCAAAAGTCGTCGCGCCAGCGAACCTCCCGCGAAGTCGACGAGGTCGACGGGCTCGACGGGAGCAGAGTTGATCTTGCGGACGGTGCGAGTCGAGCCCAAATCGTCTTCGGCGCCAGGGTCGTGCGCCACCACGTCACCCGGCTCGGTTTCGTTGCTCGTCCCTTCGAGAACGTCATCATCCGCACTCGAGGGCGGGGTCGCTTCAACGGGTGCCGTGGGCGCGGCGGCGCCGACGTTTGGTGAACCATTTTCGCGCTCTGGGGCGTTCCCATCCTCGTTCAATNNCACCGTCGACTCGAGGTTGAGGACGAACTGGTCGAGCAGCTTCGCCGACACGTCCGCAAGCACGCCCCGTCCGAACTGCGCAACTTTGCCACTTATCGTGAGATCCGTCGCGACGACCACCTTCGTGCCGGCCTCCGTGGAGGACATCGTTCCCGTGATCACGGCCGCCACGTTGCCCTGTCCGCGGGTTTCGCGCCCCTCCGCTTTCAACACCATGCGGTGTGTCGACTCGTCACGTTCAACAAAGCGAATCGCTCCGTTGTACGAAGTGGTGATCGGGCCGACCTTGATCTTGACGGCGCCGCGATACTCATCGCCTTCGACTTCTAGGAGTTGCGCGCCAGGCAGGCACGGTGCGAGGCGCTCAAGGTCCGTTAAGACAGCCCACGCCCGCTCAACGGGTACGGCCACATCAAATTCGTTGGTTAACTCCATGGTTTCAACTCCATCGTTGCAGGTCTTCTCGCGTGTCGATGTCGGTCGGCACTCCGACACAGGCCACTTCTCTAACGAGTTCGGGGTGCTCTCGCGCGAGGAAACGTCCGCCTTCGTCGCCGCTGGAAGGAACCATTGACCAGATCGAGGCATCCAGGCCCACCGGGTGACCGCGCTGGCCTTGGTACGTCGCAAAGATGAGGGGTCCATCGGGTTCGGTGGCAACTGCTCGCCAGGCATCCGCAGCGAGTCCCGGCATATCGCCAAGACCGATCACCGCACGGTCGTGACCCCTCGCGGCACACCACTCGAGGCCAACCGTGAGCGACCTCGCCGATCCGAGCGGCGAGTCATCGTTCTGGAGCAACGTCACCGATTCGGGCACGATGGTGCTGAGGTCCGCGGCACCACCCACCACGACGACTTCATCGAGACCGGCCGCGAGCGCTGGCCGGATGGCCCAGATAAGAACGGGCTGGCCCTTTACCAACACCAACAACTTGGCGCCGGGCGTAGCGTCGGGGTCTTCGCCGTTGAAGCGACTTCCGCTTCCAGCGGCCAAGATCACAGCGGCGACGGTCATCGGCTCAGCATAAGGTCGCGAGTGGTTTCTGCAGAGCGAGACTCCCTACGAACACCCGACGACCACCCGAGAAAGGCTCTGACAACGCAACGCTTCAATGAATCGGACCCGAACCGTCTCGAAGCGAGGACATCGCACCCTTCGCGCGTCCGCTGCGCACCGCAATGATCTCGGCACAGATCGACACCGCCGTCTCTTCGGGCGTGCGCGCGCCGACGTCCAGTCCAATGGGGCTCATCAGGCGCGCTCGTAGTTCATCTTCGGATGCGCCGGCCTCGAGGAGTCGCTCCCAGCGCTTCTCGTGCGTACGGCGTGATCCCATGGCCCCGAGGTAGCCCACGTTGCTAGAGAGCGCGCCAATGATCGCTGGCACGTCGAACTTCGTGTCGTGCGTGAGCACGCACACGGCGTCGCGTGCGCCGAGCGTCGGCCCCACCTCCTCGAGATAATGATCCGGCCAGTCCACCACCACTTCGTCGGCCAATGGAAAACGGGCACGCGTGGCAAAGACTGGACGAGCGTCACAGATGGTGACGACAAAGCCGAGGACCTTGGCCACCTCGACCAACGCCCGCGAGAAATCGACCGCGCCGAAGATAATCAACTTGGGCGGAGACACGAAGGATTCAACAAACACTTCAATCTCTTCGCGACGAGCCTCGCCGCGAGAACCGTAGTGGCGTGTTCCCGAGACCCCGCGTTCGAGCATCGCGAGCGCGTCACGCGAGACCACCCGGTCCAGTTCAGGCTCGCCCAGGCTGCCGAGCACTGTCGCACCCGGGCGAATCAACAGTTTCGAAGCGAGTGGTGTGAGTGCTGCCACTTCGTCGGCCACCCGAGTCACCAGGACGAGGCCAACTGGCTCACCCGATAGCAAGCAGCGGCGAAGCTCTTGGAAGATCTCCCCGCTCACCAGTCGAGCGGCTCCACCAAAAGGTGCACGGTTCCCCCGCACGTGAGCCCGACCGCGAAGGCCTGGTCGTCGGAGTAGCCAAAACTGCAACGTCGCGCGACCCCTGTCGCGAGCACGTCGAGCGCTTCAATGACCACCGCCCCTTCAACACAACCCCCCGACACCGACCCCGCCACTTCGCCGTCCTCGTTGACCGCCATGGTGGCTCCCGGATCTCGAGGACCTGACTGCTCCACGCCAATGACTCGAGCGATCGCCACCCGCTTGCCCTCGGCGAGCCAGGTGTCAACGGTCGACAAGATCTCTCTCATTGAGACATCACCTGCGAGAGTTGCTCGAACGCGTCGAGCGAGTTTCCAGAAAGGAACTCGTCGGTGTAGGGCAGAGCGGCCGCCATGCCGCGCACGAGCGGCTCGTATCCTTCCGAGGCCTTGAGGGGATTCACCCAGATCACTCGGTGCGCCACGTTGGCGAGTCGGGCCATCTGTGCCCCGAGCAGCGAAGGGTCGCCCCGATCCCATCCGTCGGAGATGAACACCACGACTGCCCCGCGCGCAATCCCTCCGAGACCCCAAGACTCATTGAACTCGCGCAAGCACTCACCGAGCCGAGTACCTCCCTCGAGATCGCGCGCCGACGCCGCCACTCGCGCCAGTGCCGCATCGGGATCTCGCCACGAGAGTTGACGAGTAACTCTCGTACAGCGAGTCCCGAGCGTGAAGGCTTCGACGCTGCGCTGAGAGAGAATTGTCGAATGCGCGAAGCGCAGCGTGGCGCGCGCGTAGGGAGTCATCGAACCCGACACGTCGAGCAAGAAGACCACTCGTCGAGGGCGAGTACCGCGCACTCGACGGGCCAGGTGCACCGGATCGCCGCCTTGGGCCAAGGAACGCTTGAGCGTCCGTCGCACGTCGAGCACACCTCGGCTCGAGTCGTGACTCGCCCTAAGACGTCGCCCGCGCCGCATGGGCGCCCGAGAACGAAGCGTCGCCATCAACCGTTCCGCTTCGGCGAGTTCGGCTTCCGTTAATAAGGCGAAGTCCTTGGTGCGCAGTATCTCGCTTGCGCTGTAGGCGACACGAAGCGGCGGTCGTACGACTTGGTCTTGGTTGGGATCCTCAACACCGTCATCGTGGGCGTCGCCGTTCTCGACGAGCGCCGGTGGCCGTGCGACCGGCACCGGCGGGACCGTCGTGAGTCGCCCGCGTGGATAGATCGGCGCGACGCGGCCAAAGTACGCAGCAAATGTCTCGGCGTAGGGCTCGATGTCTTCTTCTCGTCGACAGAAGCAGGTCTGACCGGCCCAAAAGACGTGCGAAGGTTCGTCGGTCCCGACCAGCGACAGCGCTTCGGCGAAGTCAATGGTCGCACTCGGCGGCGCGTCGAGTCCGGCACCGCGCAGTGAACGAGAGAAACCGGTGGCGAGCGCGGCCAGGTCAGTGGTCGCGAGAGCGTTCATGTTCCGTACTTTAAGGCCCCGCTCACCAAATCCGTCAATCCCGCCNNCCGCCGTGCGAACGCGTTCGGCGTCTTCGCGGTACTTGATGACGGCGCCCAGCGTGCGCTCGACCGTTCGCTCGTCGAGGTGACTCGATCCGAGCACGCTGATCGCTTGAGCCCAGTCGATCGTCTCGGCGACGCCCGGAGGTTTGTACAGACCTCGGCGACGAAGTTCAGCGACGACGGCTGAGACCTCGCGCGCGATTTCTTCGGTGGCTTCGGGCACTCGTAGTCGAACAATGGCGACCTCTCGCTCGAAACTCGGATGGTCGACCCAGTGATAGAGACACCGGCGCTTCAGTGCGTCGTGCACGTCGCGCGTGCGATTCGACGTCAAGATCACCACGGGTGGGCGTTGCGCGCGAAAGGTGCCGAGTTCGGGCACGGTCACCGTGAAGTCCGAGAGGATCTCCAAGAGATAGGCCTCGAACTCGTCATCGGCCCGGTCGATCTCGTCGATCAACAGAATCGGTACTGGTCCATCGCCCGCGGTGCCCGCAATGGCGCGCAGCAGCGGGCGGCGCACGAGGTACTCCTCGGAGTAGAGCGAATGCTCGAGTTCGACCGGACGATCAGTGCCGCTTCCGGTCGTCTCGGCCGCTCGAAGATGCAACAGCTGGCGTGAGTAGTCCCATTCGTAGACCGCCTGGGACACGTCGATGCCGTCGTAACACTGCAGGCGAACGAGTTCTCCCCCGGTCCAGCGCGCCAGCACATTGGCGACTTCGGTCTTGCCCGCCCCCGCGGCACCTTCGAGCAGCAGTGGTCGGCCCATGCGCAGCGCCAAGAAGAGCGACGTGGCGAGCGAATCGTCCGCCAAGTAGCCGTGCTCGGCCAAAATCTCGGACATCTGCTCGGGCGAGGCAACGGCGAAGGGCACGTTAGGGATCAGACGCCCGCCGTCTTGAGCGCCCGGCCTACGAGAACTTTCGCGACGTGGCGGCGGTACGCGACCGATCCGTTGAAGTCCGCGGAGGGTTCGGTGCCCTCCGCGGCGTGTTGCGCGGCGTCAGAAGCATTGGCCCCCGACGCGAGCGCCGCTTCCACCGCGCGTGCGTGCATCGGGACCGGCCCCATGTTGATCAGTGCCACGCCAACGCCGTTGCTCGTTCGCACAGCGAGTGCGCCCACGATCGCCCAGTCCATAGCCCGCTTCGTCAACTTCTCGAATCCCCATTGGCCCTCCGAGCGCGGCACCCGCACTTCGATCAACACTTCTTCGGGTGTCAGGGCCACCTCGAAGAAACTGAGAAAGAAGTCGTTCGCGTCGATCTCTCTAATCCCGTTCGGTCCTTGGACCACGAGCGAGCCGCCGAGGGCGAGCAACGCCGCCGGCAGATCCGACGCGGGGTCGCCGTGGGCGATCGATCCCCCGATTGTTCCGCGGTGGCGTACCTGAGGGTCACCGATCTGGCCCGCCACGTGCGCCAGCACCGGCGCACTCGCGCGCGCGACGAGACTGTTGGCGAGGTCGTGGTGACGGGTGAGCGCACCGACGCAGACGTACCCCTTCTCCTCTTTCACGTAACTGAGTTCGCGTAAATGACCGATGTCGATCAGCATCGCCGGCTGGGCCAGGCGAAGCTTCATGAGGGGCAAGAGAGAGTGACCCCCGGCCAACAGTTTGGCGTCGTCGCCGTGCTCGCTCAAAAGTCCAATCGCTTCATCGACTGATTCGGCGCGAACGTAGTCAAAGCTCGCCGGGATCATTGGTGCATCTCCACAACTCCACTGGCGGCGAGCGCCGACGCCACGATGTTGTGATACCCGGTGCAACGACAGAGGTTGCCCTCGAGGCCGACGCGAACGTCCTCTTCGGTGGGATGAGGGTTCTCCGTCAGCAACGATGTGATCGCCATCACCATGCCCGGCGTGCAGTAGCCGCACTGCAAGCCGTGGCACTCCTGGAACGCTTGCTGGACCGGATTCAGCCGTCCGTCTTCAAGGGCCAGCCCTTCAATAGTGGTGATGTCGTCGCCCGCGGCCTGGGCGGCGAGTACGGTGCACGACTTCACCGACTGTCCATTGAGCAGCACCGTGCATGCGCCGCACGACGTCGTGTCACAGCCAATATTGGTTCCCGTGAGTCCAACCACGTTGCGCAGATAGTCCACGAGCAGAGTGCGCGCCTCCACGTCGTGGGACTCAAGTGTCCCGTTTACCGTCATCGCGACCTTCATCTCAACGCCCTCCCTTCTTCGTGGTGTTCTTGGCATCGTGGTGAGGCGCCGCGTCGTTGATCGCGTTCCAGACTCGTATCGGCGTTGTCGGCATATCAACGTGGCGCACTCCGAGGTGCGCTACGGCGTCACAGACCGCATTGTGGAGCGCGGGCGTCGATCCAATCGTTCCCGACTCGCCGATGCCCTTCGCGCCGAGAGCGTTAATTGGCGTCGGCGTTTCGGTGAAGCGAGTTTCGAAGCTGGGCAGTTCGGCCGCTGAAATGAAGGAGTAGTCGGCGAACGTCGAGGTCAACGGGTTGCCGTCGGGGTCATAGACCACCTCTTCGAGCAGTGCTTGGGCCACGCCTTGGGCGATGCCCCCGTGCACCTGACCTTCGGCGAGCAGAGGATTGAGGATCCGGCCGGCGTCGTCGACTGCAATGTGGCGCAACAGCGTCACCTTGCCGGTCTCGACGTCAACTTCGACCACCGATATATGGGTGCCAAAGGGAAACGTTGGTCCGGGCGACGCGAGATCGACTTCGGCGAAGAGCGGGTTGCCGTCTTTGGCGACCGCGGCCTTGGCCAGCTCGCCCCAACTCTTCGACACCGCCGGCGTACCGATGACGTGGAAGCTCGCGTTGGACTTATCGAGCACGATGTCCTCGCGGTCGGCTTCGAAAAGATCAGCCGCGAGGTCCTTCGCTTTTTCCACGACGTCCACCGCGGCCTGGTTGACGGCGGCGCCGCCAATTTGCAGTGACCGCGAGCCCATCGTGCCCGCACCTCTCGGCACGACGTCGGTGTCGCCGTAAATGACTTCGATGTCTTCGATGGGCACGCCCATCTGCTCAGCGACGAGCATCGACCACGCCGTGACGTGGCCCTGGCCGTGGGGCGAGGTGCCGGTTCGAACGATGATCTTGCCGTCGGGTCGAACCTCGACGGCCCCGAACTCCCCGTCGGGCAGTCCGTTGGTGATCTCCACGTAACACGACAGGCCAATGCCTATCTGGATCGGATCGCCCGACGCCCGACGACGGGCCTGCTTGGCGCGCAACTCGTCGTAGCCCGCCACCTCGAGGGCTAACTCCAGCGCCTGGTGGTAGTCGCCCACGTCGTAGACCGTCTCGGTCGGCGTCGTGTAAGGAAACTCATCCTTACCGATCAGATTGCGCCGACGCAGTTCGGCGGGATCCATCTCGATTTCTCGCGCGAACACGTCCATGGTTCGCTCAATGGCCGCGGTCGCCTCGGGTCGTCCCGCACCGCGATAGGCCGTGGTGGGCGTGGAGTTGGTCACCACTGAGACACTCCCGAACTCGGCCTTGGGGATTTTGTACGGGCCCGAGGTCATGACCCGAGTCATGAAAGGCAGCACCGCGCCGAAGGCGGGATAGGCGCCACAGTCTTGGAGCACGTCGATGCGGTACGCGCTGATGACGCCACCTCGAGTTCCGCCCATGCGCACGTGCTGGAGTTGCGCGCGACCATGTCCGAGACCGAGCATGCTCTCGGAGCGTGTCTCCGTCCAGCGCACCGGACGGCCGAGGTGCACCGCGCACCATCCCACCACGATGTCTTCTGGGTAGACCGACGCCTTCGCGCCGAACCCTCCGCCCACGTCGGGCGTCACGACGTGCACTTTGTCAGGCTCGAGACCGAGGAAACCCGCAAGGCCGTCGCGCACGCCATGAGGCGCTTGAGTCGCGGAGTTGAACTCCAATCGGCCGTCTTTGGTCATGTGAGCGGCCGCCGAACGGCCCTCCATCGGACACGGCGCGACACGTTGATTAATCAACGTGAGTTCGACCACGACCTCGCAGTCGTCGAACAGCGCCTCATCGCCGCCAAAGTCAAGGGTGAACGTGGTGTTGGTGCCCGCGTCAGGAAAGAGAAGGTCGTTGTCCTTTCTGGCCTCAGCCGGATCAATGACCACCGTCAGCGGCTCGTACTCAACCACCACCGCTTCGAGCGCGTCGGCCGCGATTTCGCGCGACTCAGCGACGATGGCGACGATGGGCTCGCCCACGTAGCGCACCGTTCCCGAGGCCAGCATGGGCTGGGTCATCGCTTCATTCGTCATACCCATGATCGTCGGCATTCGGGCGATTCCAAGGTCATCGTTGGTGTAGACCGCAACGACGCCGGGCATCGCCTTCGCCCCCGACGTGTCAACCGACAGAAGTTTCGCGTGGGCCATCGATGAGCGCACGAAGGTCAAATAGACCGAACCGGGCAGATCGAGATCGGCCACGTAGGTTCCGCCCACGGTGAGAAACTTGGGGTCCTCTCGCCGTACGACGCGATTGCCGAGAATGCTCATGGGCCTGACCTTTCGTTGGTCGTCGTGCTTAGTTGTGCTTACCCATTTTCGGATCTCCGAAAACCTTTGGCGAGACTACCAGCGGTGACGATCGTCCTTCTTCTAGATTCCGATTCTCTGGGCCAGCAGTTCGCGGTGATGCGACGCATCGCCAAAGAGCAGCTCGGACGACTTGGCGCGCTTGAAGTACAAGTGCACCGGGTGCTCCCAGGTGAAGCCGATNNACGCCTTCGCGAGGCTCGCCACGACGGGCAACTCATCACTGTCCTCGGCCGCAACCCACCCGGCGTAGTACGCCGCCGACCTTGCGGACTCCACCTCTAGAAGCATGTCGGCGCACTTGTGCT
>PKWA01000093.1:3883-4088 GCA_003131665.1 Acidimicrobiaceae bacterium | reverse complement strand
GGCGCACGCCGATCGCGATCTCGAGCGCCGCGCGCGGAAACTGCCGGCGTCCGATCGTCGCGCGATCGACGTACGGGATCGCCTCGATGCGCCGTGCGATGGCGCCGGGATCGAGCAGCCAGATGTTTGCATCGGGCGCGATCTGCGCAGCGGAGCTCACCTGGTCGCGCGAGACGGGCGAACCGACCGGCACGTCGATCGTCAC
>PKWA01000093.1:0-3866 GCA_003131665.1 Acidimicrobiaceae bacterium | reverse complement strand
CGCTCGATCGCCTCGGCGACGCCGTCGTGAGCGACGTCGGCGACGACGTGATCGGCGCGGCTCAGCAACTCGGGCGGCCCCGATCCCATCGCGACGCCGACGGCGGCCGCGTCGAGCAGCGGCACGTCGTTCCAAGCATCGCCGACCGCCAGCGTCTGCTCGAGCGTGACGCCGTGGCGCGCGGCGAGGTCGCCGTACTCACCTTTGGGGTCCACCACCACGGCTCGACGCCCTCGACGCAACGCCCGGTCCAACTGCATTTTGACGATCGTGCTCTTGCCCGCGCCGATCGATCCCGCCACGATGACGTTGGGATTCGAGACGAGACCCGCGCCGTAGGCGTCGAACACGTCAAGCACGAACGTCGCTCCGTACTGTGACTGACCGAGGCTCGCCCCGGTGAGTCCGGTTCCCGCATCGTGCGCCGGCACGCGCAAGCTCACCAGGTCCGCCGAGGTCGCCCAGTGGGTCCACGCCCGGCTCACCAGCCCAGACCACCGGGCAACTGCGCCCGGTGCCACTGTGCTTGGCAACCCCTTCCGCGTTCGAGACGTAGGCCGGCGTCGTGCGCCTGGCGCCACAACGCGTCACCTCGCCGGTGCAGTTCATCGAGCGACGACGCCCTCACCAACAGATAGACCGCGACGCGCACCAACGCTCGACCACTGGCCACGAGGGCTTCGCGTTGCGCGAGCCGCTCATAGTTCCTTACGGAACGGGCCGTTCGACGAAAGCCAACCGCCCGCGACGTGGCGTCGTCGCTGCCGACGCGATGAACCGCTCGGGCCGAAAGTCGCTGGGCTCTGGAGCCACTAACGACGTCAACGTGCAGGGCGAGGTCCACCGGCGTAGATGACTTCAGCACCTGGTCCAAGAGTCCCCGGGTTGAGGGCACGGAAGCGAAGTCTCGAACGCGGTAAACGCGAAGGAGTTGTGTGGGCGCGCGCAGATACGTAAAACGTTCGAGCAAGCGCAGCGACGTGGCGTCGTCGTCCAGTCCGATGACGCGCCGAGCGAGATTAGTGCCCTTCATCCAGCCGTCGGGCGCGGCGACGCCGAGGGGCAACGCCAGCAGGGTGCCCGCGTCGTCATCTTGGCGATGCACGTGCTCGGAGAAGTGCTGACCCGTCCTAGAGGCGCCCGCGGCGTCGGCCAGAGACTTCAACGCCTCGGCGTTGATGACGTCACGACCCGACAGATCTAGTCGGCCTCGATGAACTAATTCGTAGGCTCGAAACGCGACGTCGCCGTTCGCCCACAAGGCGATTTCGTCGCCGAACTCGAGGGCGCTGACCGTGCTCCAGTGAGAGCGCGAGCAGTAACGAAGTGCGACGACGAGCTGCTCACCGGCGGTCAATCCGTCGTACGTGGTCGCGGCGCAGATCGTAAGAGCGAGTCCGACGATGAGCTCACTCGTTGGTGCCGATGGGCTTAAGAGCCATTCGCTCAAGATCCCGACGCCAAGAACGACCAGCACTGCTTGATGTCGTCGAACGCCGATCCATCGAGCGTTCGCGTCGGACTCACCGAGCCCCACGAGTTCACTCGTCAAAGTGCCACCCGACGACCGGCCCCATCTCGTCACGGTGATACGCGACGTGCCCGCCTCGCGTGCGCGGCTCGCCGATCGGCGGCGACGGGGATTCGCCGTCGAGGGGTGGCATCGGCCGGTCGCCCTCACCTTGCCACGTCTCAAGGCCCAAATCGTCGGGACGCGTCGGCGGACCCGGGATCGGAGCGTTGGGGGTCAGGGAGCGAGCGGCTTGGGCAATCGGCGACGACTGAACGTTCGATACGCCGCGGGTCGCACGGGCCCGTACTCCCTCGAGACTGTGCAGGGCCGACTGTTCAACAAAGGGAATGACTCGAAGCAGGAGAAACGGCGTGCACGTTGCCATCACCAGGGTCACGGCGCCAGTGATCACCTCGGTGAGCGACGAACCCTCGAGTTCGTTAAGTCCGAGTACGAGGGTCACCACGATGATGAACTTGCTCGCCGCGACCGCGAGGAACGTCTCGGCGAGACGCCAGCTGAGCCGGCGCATCGAAGGAAAGGTCGACAACGGCACGACGACGGGAACGAGTACCACCAACAACGTGAGCACCACCGTTCGAACAATAAGTTCACACCACAACAGCCACGTCCCGACTACTACGGCGCCGCCCAGCAAGAAGAGGGCGAAGCCGGGTGTCGAAGGCGCCAGGGTCAGGAGATTCTTGGCGAGCGTCGCTTCGTGTTGTGCCACGGTGTTCGCCCCACCGGAGGACATCTGGTCGATGGCTTGAAGGATGATCAACGCCACCGGACGAGACAGCGCGATACCCGCCACGCAGGCGGGGGCCACGCCGAGATAGACCCTCCAGAGCATCGACGCTTCGCCGTGGCGAAGCGCTTGGAGCGTCGACACCAACAGTCCAATCATCATCAGGGGGGCCGCCAGGACCAGCAGCGTCGTGAACTCGCCTTGGGCGCCGTTGAGGATCGTCGTGGGTTCGCTGGCTGAGGTGAGCACCTTGCCCGCAGCGTCCAATAGCCACTGGACGCTGCTCAAGATCCAACTCGTCAGTGCATCGAACAGATCGTTAAAGGTGGACTTCGCGATGGTGCCGGCGCACGTGCCGGGTGAGAAAATGCAGAGCAACCCACCCATCAGTGAACGCTGAGTCCCGTGTTGAAGAAGAAATTGATCAGGCTGGGCGCGGCGCCGATAAGTATGGCGGCGCCGAGCGAGGTCAGTACCGCACGACGACCTTGTGCGGATTGGTGCATGTTCTGGGTGTGACTGCCCACGGCCCACAACGCCGCGCCGAGCAACAAGGCAACGAGCGCGCCAATGAGCGCCCACGAAGCGATTCCGTTAGCAATCTGCTGGAGAGCCGCTCCGCCCGGAAGCGCCGTTGTGGAGGGAGTGAGGGTGACATTGGCGTACAACATCGTGGTCTCGCTTTCGAATAGAGAGTGCCCAACGGTCGCCGTCGCCACTGACCTGACCGGGTCTGCGAGAATGGAGTCGTGCTCGGTGTCTTGACGAAAAATGTGATCGCGCAGTGGTCATCGATCGAGGTGTACCTCTCCGTTGCTGGCGTCTTGCTCGTGGGCGTCGTGCTGGGAATTCTGATCTTTCGCCACCGTGGGCATCGGGCCATCGCCCAACGCCTCACCGCGTTGGCCTCTCGTCTGGCCGTCGATCCGCGCCATGGCGACGGCAAGGTCGAGTCCTCACTCAGTTACCTTGAAGAGGTCACTGGCGCCGCCCACAACGCGGTGAGTGAATCGAACGCGGAGTCCGTTCGCCTTCGACGTTCTCTCGATACCTTGCCGCTCGGTCTCGTGCTGTGCGACGAAGCCGGCGGCGTCATCTTTCGAAACACGCAAGCCGAGAACCTCATGGCCAGTCGTTACGGCGACGCCATCGCCGCCCAGGCCGTCACCGACGTGCTCACCGACGCGTGGTCCAGCGGCGTGGCCGAGCGCACCATCGATATCTACGGTCCCCCTCGTCGCGCGCTCACCATTCGAGCCACCGTCATCGACGACGGACGTCGATCACTGGGCGTGCTGGCCATCATCGAAGACGTCTCCGAACGGCGCCGTCTCGAAGACATTCGACGCGACTTCATTGCCAACGTCTCGCACGAACTCAAGACCCCCATGGGCGCACTCGGGCTGCTGGCCGAGACGTTGCAGTACGAACGTGACCCTTCCGTGGCCCATCGACTCGCCGAACGAATCAACAATGAAGCCTTTCGAGTGAACCGGATCATCGAAGACCTCCTGGACCTGTCACGAATCGAGGGGCAGGGCTCGCCGACCCGCGAGCCCATCGCCGTGTCGCTCATTGTGGCCGAGGGAATCGAGCGAATCC
>PKWA01000160.1 GCA_003131665.1 Acidimicrobiaceae bacterium | reverse complement strand
AGTACGACTACCACTTCAAGCACATGACGACGGTGGGGGAGCCGATCGAGCCGGAGGTGTGGCGCTGGTACCACGACTCGGTCGGCAAATCCGAGGCTGTCATTGTCGACACGTGGTGGCAGACCGAGAACGGCGGATTCCTCGACAGCACGTTGCCGGCCCTTCACCCCATGAAGCCCGGCAGCTGTGGTCCGGCGGCACTCGGTATCTTTCCGAGGATTCTGGACGAGAACGGCGAAGAGGTCACGGCCGGCAGTGGCAAGGCCGGCAACATCTGCATCCGAGCACCCTGGCCCGGCATCTTCCAGACCGTCTGGGGCGACCCCGACAGGTTCGTGTCGACGTACTACGAGAAGTACAACACGAACAAGAAGAGCACGGACTGGCACGACTGGCCGTACTTCGCCAATGACGGCGCCATGCAGGCCGCGGATGGGTACTACCGAATACTCGGTCGCGTCGATGACGTGATCAACGTCTCGGGGCACCGCTTGGGTACCAAGGAGCTGGAGTCGGCGGCGATCATGGTCGAGGCCGTCGCCGAGGCGGCGGCCGTGCCAGTGGTCGATGACATTCGCGGCCACGCGGTCGAGATGTACATCGCCTTGAAGCCCGGTTTCAGTCCCGACGGCGTTCAAGAGCAGGTGTCGCAGATGATTGAAGTCGAGATTGGCAAGGTCGCACGACCGAAGAGTGTATGGATTGTGGCCGACATGCCCAAGACGCGTTCCGGCAAGATCATGCGTCGAGTCATTGCCTCGATCTCTAACTTCACCGACGTGGGCGACATCACGACATTGGCCAATCCCGAAGTCGTCGAGGACATACGTCACTACGTGCAGAGCGAGAAGGTGGCCCACGGTGTGCAGCCCCGTGAGTTGAGCGAGGCGGAGCTCGCGACGATCAGGGGCTTCGGCTCAGCGGAGTAACTTCCTTCACGCAGCATCAACGCAACGTCGGATCGCTAGTGGGCGAGTGACATACCTACGACGTACAGCCCGGCACAGGCCAGTGGGGTAGTGGTGATCAAGGCGAGTGAGTACCCCCAGTGATGCTCGCGCTGCAGGATCGCGGGAATGGCGAAGGCTGAAGAGAAGGTCGTCAGTCCCCCACAAAAGCCCGTGAGCACGATGTCGTGCAGGTGAGCGTCGGCCCGGCCCACCAATCGATACGCGACGTAGCCCGCCACGCCACAGCCGATCGCGTTGGCCCCGACGGTCGCCCAGGGCCGATAGGTCGGATGGTGGCGCCGTACTGAGTACTCGAGCAGATAACGCACCACACAGCCCAGCGCGCCAACGAGCGAGATCAACAAGAGCGTCATCGCCGGAACCTCATCAAACCGAGCCATCCCGCCAGCACGCCGCTGAGAACGGCTCCTGCAGCCACGGCGAGGCAACCGCCGACACAGACGTGCCAGAGGGCCGAGAGCGATAGGAAGAGCCCTGAATACGAGGTCAGTCCCCCAAAGAAACCAGTTATGACGAGGATGCGGGTGCGGTCGTTGGGATCGTGGTGGCGAAGAGGTCCTCGAAGCAGCCGGGTGGCGAGGAACGCGCCCACCACATTGATGCCCAACAGCATCCAAGGGATCTCTTGGGGCCAGGTAACGGAGTTCAACGTTGGCGACGGCAAGTGTTCTAGCGAAGTGAGCAAGTCGCGCAGCAGCGTGCCGCAGAATCCGCCGAGCGCCGCTGATGACAATGCCATGACAAATTCACGCGGCTTCAGAGTGACATTCGCGTGCATGGCTACTACGAAACTATCGAACAACCACCGTTCATCAGGGAAGTGATGAGACGAAAACGTCTCTGAGTCGACCTTATGGGTCGCTTATTAACTTTACATAACGAACATTATCGGCGAATAAAACACGTAATCCTGGTATAGTGGCACTCATGCGTCGGGTACTTTTGGCAGCGCTCTTTGTAGCGTCCAGCGTGGGGATATTCGCTCTTCCCGCTGTTGCGGACAACTCCGGGAACAATAACGTCGTGTTGTCCTTTGACTTCAGTGACAACAGCGCGCCGGCGGCACTCTCGAACTCCAACGGCAACTTTAATATCATCGCGGACGTGTTGCCCGAGCACACCGGTGGTGTCGTTCGCATGGTCGCGGTGGCGCCGGATAACTCAGGGAATGCGAACCTGGTCTGCTCGTTTCAGCCCGTCCAGCAGAGCCAAGTCGAGTGCCAATTCAACTTCACCACCAATGGGGTATGGACGATTAGGGCTCAGTTTGCCACCGATGCCAAGTCCGACGTCTCCTCGATTTCCATCACGCGACTGCGCGTCGCCAATTAACCGTGCGCCCCTCGGCGCCGGTCACGTTTCGTGTCCTTTGGGGTGACCCCTCTCGTGGCATGACCCAAGAGCTCGTTGAGGCCTTTGACGCCGACGAGGCCCTGGTGATCGCGCAGCAGCTTCACCCCGAACTCTCCCGCCCGCGAACCGCATTTTTAGTCACGGAGGTCACTGACCTACACTTCGGCCCATGAACTCACTCTTTGACGTGTCGGGCAAAGTCGTACTGGTGACTGGTGGATCTCGAGGTATCGGCGAGATGATCGCGCGAGGCTTCGTCGACGCGGGGGCCAAGGTCTATATCTCTTCACGCAAGGCCGACGTCGGCGACGCCCTGGCGATAGAGCTCTCAAAGATTGGGTCGTGCACTTCCCTACCAGCCGATCTGTCGAGCGAAGCGGAGTGTCAACGCCTGGCGAGCGAGATTGCCTCTCGCGAGTCGCACCTCGATGTGTTGGTCAATAATGCGGGGGCCACGTGGGGCGCTCCGATGGATCAGTACGACGAGGCGGCCTTCGAGCGAGTGTTGGCTCTCAACGTCAAGGGCGTGTTTCATCTCACCAAGTATCTGCGCACCCTGCTCGAGGCGAACGCCACAAGTGAGAGTCCCTCTCGGGTCATCAATATCGGCTCCATCGACGGCATCCACGTCCCGACCCTCGAAACCTACGCCTACTCCGCGTCCAAGGCCGGCGTTCACCAGTTGACCCGTCACCTCGCAAAATTCTTGGCGCCCAAGATCACCGTGAACGCGATCGCGCCCGGCCCCTTTGAGTCCAAGATGATGCGCGCCACGCTCGAGGCGTTTGGCGACGCCATTGCCGAGGCGGCCCCGATGAAGCGAATCGGTCGCCCTTCGGACATGGCGGGCGCGGCCATCTTTCTCGCCTCGCCAGCCGCGAGTTACATCACCGGTGTCGTGCTGCCGGTCGACGGGGGCATCGCCACTCTGGCTTAACTCGCCGGTTCGTGTCCCAGCGTCACTTTGATGGACAGGTGCTTGGTACCACGCACGATATTCACTGTGATCTGATCACCGGGCTTCAACGATGAGATGACCGAACTCACGTCTTGTGCGCCGCTGATCGAGGTCTTGTTGATCCCGACGATAATGTCACCTTGCTGCAGACCCGCGGCCGCGGCGCCGGTGCCCGAGATGATGCTCGTGATCACGGCCCCACTCGACACTGAGAAGCCGTACTGGGCTTGCAACGAGGGGGTCATCGATTCAATCTCGACGCCGATGAAGGCGCCGTGGTTCACGACACTTTCGCCGGCCTTGAGTGACGCGAGCAGCGACTCGATGGTCGCGACTGGAATGGCGAAGCCGATGTTCTGCGTGGTTTCACCGTCGGCGAGCGTGCCGGCAACGGCGGTATTCATGCCAATGACGTCACCACTCGAATCCAACAGGGGTCCGCCGGAGTTTCCGGGATTGATTGCCGCGTCGGTTTGAATCATGTTGTTCAGAGTCTCTGAAGCGGTGCTGGTGCCCGCGGTCACCGTTCGACCGAGTGCGGAGACGATTCCTTGAGTGACGGTGGGCGTACCGGCGGCCAGTCCGAGGGCGTTACCAATGGCCACCACCGCGTCGCCGGCCTCCAGAGCGTTGGAGTTACCAAAAGTCACCGCGGGTAGACCCTTTGCGCCGTCGATACGAATGAGCGCGACGTCGTCAATGGGATTGGTTCCCACCAACGTCGCGGGCTCACTCTTCGTCGATCCACTGCGCGTGACCGTGATGGTGCCGCCACCGACCGCGGCAGCAATGACGTGATTGTTCGTCAGGACCAGGCCGCCCTTCGTGATGATCATCCCGGTGCCTTGGTCTTCGCTGCCTTGGCCGATCACGTCAATACTCACGATGGAGGGAAGGACCTTCACGACTAGTTTGGGAATGCTCATGCCGCTGGGCAACAACGCCGCACCCGGCGCGGCACCTACGACATTGATACTGAGCGCGCTGGTTCCGCTGGATGCCGGTGAGGCGAAGTGGCCCGCGAGCCCCCCGACCAGGGCGGCAACCAGGAGAAGCGAGATACGAGTGGACCACAGCGCGCGACTTTTGCCCCGTGACGTGCCCGGGGCCACCTCGTCAGCGCCGTGCGCGCTTGGGGGTGGTGTCGGGTAGTGGTCGTTGCCGCTCGTTGCGAAAGACTCGTCACCGACAACCTCTGGCGGCCGTGACCAACTCGGCGTTGTTGACTCGGCTCCGAGTCCGGAACGATCAAGTGATGGCGTCGCGGCGTCGTGCGTGTTGGGTATCTCGGGCGTTGTGTTCGAGCTGATCTCGTCAGTGGAATCTGAGGGCGTGTCACTCACGATGCCATGCTACGCAACGAATTTTAAAATTGGACTAAAACTCAGCGAAATGTTTGCGCAGAGCCGAGCGACTAGATTGGAGCCCTATGTCTCGACGCATTGAGATCGAAATAACCAGTCTGAATGGCGACCTCGCTACCTGGCGAGCGGCGGGCGCGAAACTACCCAAGGGTGTTTTGCAAGCGTCCCTCGTTCCCGGCGGCGCGTTGATTGGTCACGTCTATCGTGCGGACATTGAGCAGTACATGGAAGGTATTGAAGTCCTTTCGGTCATGGCGCCCAAGAGCGCCTCTCCCCTCGACCCGCGAAACGAACGGCTCGAACTCATACCTGAAGTAATGAAGGGGCCGGACGTCGTAGTGACCTACGCCCCGAAGGGCCGAGGAGCCCGGCGTGACGACGATCGCCACGAGGGATCGCGCCGTGAAGGCTCCAAACGCCCCACCACCAAACGCGAACCGAGAGAGGGCACCAGGTCGCCCGGCGATCGACCCGCGCGAGGACCTCGCGGGGAGGACAAGGCCGGTACGTCGAGTGAACGACCGGCCCGAGGACCACGTGCCGATAGAACGGCGAGGACGAGCCGTCCGGAACGACCACGCGGCCCCCAACAGCCACCCTTAACAACCATCCACCGAAATGCGCTGCTCGCGACGTTGTCGCCCGAACAGCTACCGGTGGCGGAACAGCTCCTTCGCGGTGGGATGCCGGCCGTCCGTTCGGCCGTTGAACTGCAGAACAAGAACGCGACGGCTCAGAGTCGTCCGACAATTGACGCCACCACGATTGAACGTATCGCCGAGGATCTCCTGAAGAGAACGAATCTCGCACTCTGGAAGGATCGCGCGGGCGGCGCCGTCGCCGCCGGTCGAGAACTGCGTCTGCGCGACTTGCGGGCAGTCGTGACTTCAGCGAAGACGGTTTCGCTTGACGAAGAGGCCCGTGTCCAGTTGAAGGAGCTGCAAACGTCACTGACGGCACGGGTAGACCACCTGCGCACCCAATGGAACGAGAAGCTCGAATCGGCGATCACGTCCAAGAATGTGAAGGAAGCCCTGGGTTTGGTGGCGCGCCCTCCCGACGTCTCCACCCGGGTCAGCGCCGACGCTGCCGTACGAGTCGTGGCACTGGTGTCCGAAGCCCTCAGCGCCGAACAAGACCCCACCCAGTGGCGAGAGATCGTTGAACTGACGGCCGACACTTCGATACGGCGCAACGTCAAGCCCCAGGGTATTCCGAGTGATGAAGCGAGTCGGGCCGTCGCCGTGCACAACGCGGGTGCCATTCCGGAACTCGCAAAACTGCTCGGAATGAAGGTTCCCCCGCCGCCGCCGCCGACTCGAGTTGTGCGGCGCCCGGTTACGCGCCGCGCATCGTAAGTAGACGCGCCTTCCACCCCAGGGACTCATAGAGCGACTTCATCGCCCGGTCCCCCGGCAAGGCGTACGCGTCCAGAGGGGGCGAGTCGCTCGCCAGTAGGGCCCTCACCAACGTGGTGGCAACCTTTTGACGGCGAAACTCAGGAGAGACGTAGATCGCCTCCACGACGTCACCGTGCACGACGCCAAAGCCGTGGATACGGCCTTTTTCGCTGACTGTCCACAGAGATGATGACTTGACCACGCTGAAAAGAAGTTCAGCTTCGTTTCCGGTGTCCCCCATGGTCTTTAAGAGTGCCGGGCCACCTCGCTTCACCTTGACGTCTCGATGGGCACGGAACCAGAGCACTTCGAGCTCGGGTGTCACCGAGGTGACGAGTGAAACCTTCACCTCACGCCGAGGCGACGCGCGGCGTACGGCCCCGCATGAGCTTTAGACACAGTCACGACAGAGCATGTTGGCCCGATCGGCCAGTTGACTCGTCTTCTTTAGAAGTCGACACGACTTACAGCGGAACTCATCGTCTTGTTTGGGCAAGATGGCCTCGGCGGTGTCGAGCGTCGGGTCGACCTCGATTGGCGCCTCGTCGTCATCTTCGGGCACCGAGGTGCGCAGAATCGTCTCCGCGAGTACCTCATCGAGGGCCAATTCGACGTCCGCGTCGTCGACTTCGTCCTCTTCTTCCTCGACGACCACGACGGCGGTGACGACTTCATCGTCTTCGTTCAACTCCACCACCGCGATGTCCACGTCCACATCGGCGTCCGCGTCTTCATCGTCCTCGATGGCGCTGACGACGTCCTCGAGCTCTTCTTCGCTCACAATCTCTTCGATGAAGCCCTCTGCGAGCTCTTCTTCATCAAAGACTTCGTCGTTTTCAACATCACTCACTATTAGTTCCTCTTCAGTTGCGCTGGCATTGTACGGCCTTTTTCACGGGACGTGCGCCATTTAGGCCTAAAGAGTGCATAAATGTCCGAATTTCTAACGATTCAGACGATTTCGCTCGGCCGCCCTCTCCGCGTCGAGGCGCTCGAGGTCCGTTTCCGAGAAATCCACGTAACTCATTGACGTCGCAATCGCCTCGTGCCCGGCCATCTCTCTGATCAATCGGACCATTTCGTGGGCGACTCGGCGATAGCTCGGATGGCCCTGGGGGCCTGATCGCAACTCGATGAGGTGCATGGCCTCTCGGGCGTTCATCTGCATGACGTAGCGGATCCGAAAGGCCAGCGCGACGCAGTACTGCGCTTGCTCGGGAAAGTCGACTTGAACGTCACGAAAGAGTTCGCCAGAGCGCACGAGCGACTCTTCGTAGCGTTCCGCGAGGCCCGCTTCTCGCACGACCTCGGGCACGTCAAAACCAAGATCCACCGAGAGGGGCTGCCACTCAATGGTTAAGAGTCGGTGGCGCTGAAGGTCTCGAAACGCCCCGTAGTCACTCACGATTTCGAACCGGTAGTCCGTGCGCTCAAACGCTCGACCAGGTCGATGACGTCGATTTCCTCGCTCCCCGACGTAAGAAGAAAAGAGCTCCGCTCGCTCATCGCTCGTCAGCGCCGCTACCCGCGTCACGGCTTGTTCGTGAGACGAGGTGGAGCTGGAGAACACGATGGCTTCGAGAACTCGATCCTCGCCCTTGGGGTCAAAGCCGACCAGGCGAACGTGCTCCCCCGGCTCTTCCGCGTCGCTGTTTTCATCCGCCGCGAGCAACGTGCGTGTGGCACTTTTGGTCGTCGCCAAGTAGTTGGTCCAGGCCACACCTCGATCGGCCACGTCGAGACGCTTCAAGAACGACGGAATGACCCTCATCAACTCGTCGAGCATCATCTGGGCGTAGTCGCGCACTTCGGGCAACGGATGAGCGCGCATACGCAACAACAGCGACTCGTACGCCTGACCTGACGCGTAAATCCCCAGATTGGACAGCGCGCTCGCCGGCAAGAGACCTCGAAGGCCGTCGAGTGCCTTGGCCCGAATGGCCTGGCGATAGACGAAATCGGTGTCGGCGGCGGTCTTGGGAAACTTGCCGCTCAACCAGTCGGTCAGTACCGGCAGCAACTCGCGATACGTATCGAACATCCGATCCATTTCACCGATGTAGCGCGCACCAAAGCGCGATTCGAGCAGGTCGTTATCTCGATAGAACCGGTAGCGACCGTTGCTAAGTCGCCGGTCGTAACCCAGATAGCGCGTCGACTGCTCGAGGTAACTCATCAGCCGACCGCGCTCAATGACCTTGGTCAAGATATTGCTCGCCTGCTCACAGGCCAGGTGCACCCCTCCGAGCTGTGCCACGGAGTCGTCGCCGTACTCAACAAAGATCTTCTGGTAGAGATCATCGGCGCGAGCGAGCCCGACGGTCGCGTCAATCGAAGCATCGCCGGCCAGTTCCAAGTCGCCCACGAACTCGTCCAAGAAGAGCCGACGAAGGCTCTTTGAAGAGCGCGAGTAGCGAGCGAACAGGGCGCCCTTGACGACCTCGGGCAAGTTGACCAGGGCAAAGACAGGCCCCTCGAGGTTGGTGAAGTAACGGCGCAACACGGCAACCTCGGGTTCGGTGAACTCTTCGGCAACGTAGGGATGCATGGAGTTACGAGATTAGGGGCGAAACTACTCGCGTAGGTGGACGCTGGAGGCGCCCGCCACGACGCTGCGCAAGACGGCGTCTCTTGCCTCGAGGGCGACGTCGGCGACCTGGGTCAAATGGCGCATTCTCGCCAACTGCTCGCACAGGTCGGCGACCTGCTTCGCGTTCCTCACGAAGTCGCCTGGTGACGTCTGGCCGATCTCCGCGTCGGCCAAGTCCAGCACCGTGCTCAGCGTGACACCCCTCGCCCAGGCCGCGATGATCGTCGCGAAGTGCCCGTCCGGCTCCTTGAAGTGAGGCACTTGGTATCTCTCTTCTACTTCACGGATGGTGGCCGCAATGACGGTGATCTCGCTGAGGCGCTCTTGAATACTGACCCGTCGCTCTTGGCCGAGTCGGTCGTGATGCACGCGCTTTTTCTTAGTCGACACGCGACGCGCCACGTTCGTCACTCGAGACGACCGCTTTGACTCAAAGACGAAACACGATAAGAGCCCCGCCAACTGTGCGGGTTCGAGATCCTCAAAGACGCCCGCGCTGAGCGATTCGGCCACCAAGAGGTCGCACTCGTGATAGATCGATCGAAGCAACTGGCCTTGCTGGTTCAACGTCCAACCGTCGGCGTAACCAAGCTCTTCTAGGACGTGGTGACGAGCCACCATCTGGTCGGTCAGCGAGCGTTTCTTGCTCGACGGTCGACGATCGTTCTCAAACTGGGCGAACGAACGCTGGACTACTTCGAAAGCCGTCTCGTAATCGAAGTGGTTTATGAGGTTCGCGGTGAAGTTGTACGTGGGGCGAAACGACGAGTGAAGGTCGCCTGGCGGCGCCAGGGCCACCCGGCCGACGTCGTGCAAGGAGAGATCGCTGGAAAAGCACACCAGGGCGTGGCCCTCGTCATCGAGACCACGTCGACCGGCCCGACCGGTCATTTGGGAGTATTCGCCACTGGTGAGAAACTGGCGACCGTTGTCGGAATATTTGGTGAATCGTTCGAGGGCCACCGAACGGGCCGGCATATTGACGCCGAGGGCCAGCGTTTCGGTGGCGAACACCACGGCCAGCAGATTTCGCTCGAAACACGTCTCGACGATCTCGCGAAAGGCCGGCACCATGCCGGCATGATGCATGGTGATACCGCGTCGCAGCGCGTCAACAAAGTCGGCGTATTCCAGAGCCTGGAGGTCCTCCTTCGAAAAGTCCACGAGGCGAGCATCAGCGATGCGTTCGATCTCTCGACGATCCTCGGGTGTGGTGAAGAGCAGTCCGTCGCGTCGCAGTTGGTGCACGGCGTCATCGCACGCGGCGCGAGAGAAGATGAAGACAATGACCGGCAAGAGATCGTCGCGTTCGAGGGCCTGCATCAACTCCGAGCGACGCGGTGCACGAAAGGGCGGCGGCGGCGCGCTGGACTTTGGACCCTGCCACTTCGGACCGGGGCGAAAACGCCGAGTGGCCTTCATGGAGTTGTCAATACGGCGGGCTTCGTCGGAGAGTCGGGGCCCGTCGAGGAGATCGACAATGTCGGCCGTCGGCTGACCGCGCTTCATTACCGCAACGTGGTTGTGAAGTTCGATGGGACGAGTCTTCTCAACGACGATGGTCGTGGGACCTCGGACCTGGGTGAACCACTCTCCGAGAAAATCAGCGTTGCCAATGGTCGCCGAGAGCGCCACGAATCGCACCGCGGGGGGCGTCAAAATCAGCACCTCCTCCCAGACACCGCCGCGAAACGGATCTTGGAGGTAGTGAACTTCGTCGAGCACCACAAGTCCGAGGGCGTTCAGTTGATCCGACTCCGTGAGAAGCATGTTGCGCAGCACCTCGGTCGTCATGACAACAATCGGTGCTCCGCGATTGAGCGAAACGTCGCCGGTGAGGAGCCCGACCCGACCTGCGCCGTACAGCTCGCCCAGCTCGTGGTACTTCTGATTGGACAGGGCCTTCAGCGGCGTGGTGTAGAACGTTCGCTGCTCGCGTTCGAGCTCACGGCCAATGGCGTAATTGGCGATGAGCGTCTTGCCCGAGCCTGTGGGCGCGCTCACCAGCACGTTGACGCGCTGGTCCACCGCCTCGATGGCGTCGAGTTGGAAGCGGTCGAGTCCAAACCCCAGTGAGTCGATGAATCGGTCTCGATACTCCAGAATGCTCACTTATGTAACAGTTTGCCGACGCCGATGGCGAGAAAGTAGAAGATAACGAGCGGCACCGCCAATGCGGCCATCGATAAGGGGTCGCCACTAGGGGTGAAGACCGCGGACGCGATGGTGATGGTAATGACCGCGTAGCGCCAACCGCGAAGGAGCTGGGCGGGTTTGACAATGTTGGCGAGTTCTAGGGCCACCAGCACGACCGGGAAGAGAAACATCAGCCCGAAGATGAACATCATCAGCAAGAAGAGCGTCAGATACTGGTTGGGGTTGTACTCGGTGATGAGGGTGGAGCCACCAATGGATTTAAGAAAGTGAATGGCGTGACCGAAGCTGAAGTAGGCCAACACGATGCCCGTGGCAAAGAACAACAGTGAGGACGAGACGAAGAGGACTACGTAACGACGTTCTCTGGCCTTGAGCCCGGGTGTAACGAATCGCCAGACCTGCCAGAGGATGATGGGCGACGAGATGAGAAAACCGCCGAAGAACGCAATCTTCACGCGCAAGGTCAGTCCGTCCAGCGGATTGGTCACCAGGAACTTGCAGTGATTGGGAATGGCCGAGCAGTAGGGGTCTTGAAGGATCTTGAGGAGATTTGGATAGAAGAGAAAGGCCAAGACGGCAAACAGCGTGATGGACACCGCCATGATCAAGAAACGACGACGAAGTTCGCCCAGATGCTCGGCGAGCGTCATACCACTCTCGGCGCGACGAAATTTTGTCATCGTTCCCTTAGTTCAGTGCGGGATCGGGCGGCGAAGAGTCCTGGGCGTGCGGGGACGGTGTCGCGGTCGGCCGTCGTGGCATCGCCAAGGGCGCGGCGGGCTGAGGCGGTTCAACGGGTGGCGCCGCAACCTCGGCGGCGGCGGCCTCTTTGGCGTCGACGCGGTCGGCGAGTTGGTTCAACAGATTGACCGGGCTTCGCGCGATACGTGCAATATCCCCGGCGCTCGGCAGATCGGGAATAGCCTCACGAACCTCGCTCTCCACACGTTCTTGAAGGTTCTTCACCGCACGCCAGGCCGCCCCGAGCTTGTGCGCCACGTCGGGCAGCTTGTCCGGGCCCATCAATAACATGATCACGGCCGCGATGACCATGAGTTTTATTGGGCTCAAACTAAACACGCCCCCATTGTAGGGCGCGCCTCTTCAAACTTTTAGAGGAAGCCGAGGCGAGAAAGGGGCCAGATTCTCACGAAGGCCTTGCCGATGATGTCCGAGCGCGGCACCGTGCCCCAACTACGACTGTCGCACGAATCTGAGTGATTGTCGCCCATCATGAAGTACTGATTGGCCTTGACCGTCACGTTGCCGATCGCAGGACCAAGGGGTTCGGTGTGGGTCCACGCCTCTTTCAGCGGCTTTCCATTGACGTAGATGGTGTTGCCCTTCGAGGTGAGATGGTCCCCCGGTATGCCGATGACGCGCTTGACGAGATCGGTGACCTTCGCCCCACAGTTCTCAGCGGGCGGCGCCTTAAAGACCACGATGTCCCCACGGTTGATCGTGCCAAAGTCGACGCTCAATTTGTCAACGATCAAACGATCGCCAAGCTGCAACGTGGGCTCCATTGAAGCCGACGGGATATAGAAGGTCTGGAACGCGTAGGTGCGAATCAAAAAGGAGAACGCGACGGCGGCGATGACGATGATGAGCCATTCGCCAACTACGCGAGTTCGCGAGCGCTGCCGACGCACCCTTACTACGGGAGGCTGATTCGAAGGGTCGACGTACTCAGAAGGTGCGGGGTTCTCTTCTGACACGTACCAAGGCTAGCCGCGTTAACCGTGACGTTCGAGAGAGGCCAGGAGCTTCTGGAATCTTTCGTCGGTGCTCTTAAAGGGATCCTTCAAGAGCACTGTGCGTTGCATCTCGTCATTCAACTTGAGGTGCACCCAGTCAACGGTGTAGTCACGACGCCACTGCTTGGCGGCTTGGATGAAGGTGCCGCGCATGTGCGCGCGCGTCGTCGCGGGAGGCGTCGTCGAGGCCGTCACAATCTGTTCCTCGCTCACCATCTGACGAAAGTGGCCCCGGGCGGCCCGTCGATAAAAGAGCCCTCGATCGAAGTTCGTGTCGTGATAGAGCAGGTCGATCAGCGCGATCTTCGGATCGCTCAGCTCCACGCCGCTGCGCTCGCGCTCACGATCGATGATTTGAAGCTTGGCGATCCAATCGACGCGGTCCGCCAGGCCCATCGGGTCGCTGCGGTACTGCTCGATGACCTCTCGCCATAGTCTGACTGCGCGAACCTGGTCAGCGGGCAGATGATGAGCGCCCACGAACTGCTCGGCCCGCTCGCAAAGGTCCTCTTGGATCTCCAGGGCGGTCAAGTCGCGGCCGTTGGTCAGTTTGACCGGCTCCTTGCTCCATAGGTCGTACGAGATGTCGCGCAGCGCGTTGATCGGTGACGCCATGGAATAGTCGCGCAGCATGGTGTTCTTGTCCTCAATCATCGCGAGGATCACCGAAGCGGTGCCCACCTTGAGAAACGTCGCGAACTCACTCATGTTCGAGTCGCCAACGATCACGTGAAGGCGTCGGTACTTCTCCGGGTCGGCGTGGGGCTCGTCTCGGGTATTGATGATGGGCCGACTCCTGGTCGTGGCCGAGGAGATCGCTTCCCAGATGTGTTCGGCGCGCTGACTCATCGAATAGGCGGTGCCCTTAGCGTTCGTGACCACCTTGCCGGCGCCGGTGAAGATCTGACGGCTGATTAAGAAAGGAATGAAGACGTTCTCGAGTCGGCTCAAGTCCTCGATGCGCTCGATGCAGTAGTTCTCATGGCAGCCGTACGAGTTGCCCGTCGAATCGGTGTTGTTCTTGAACAAAAAGATGTCCCCGCGAATCCCCTCGTCGCTCAGTTGGGACTGGGCGTAGCCCACGAGTTCGCGCAGGATCGATTCGCCCGCCTTGTCCTGGGCCACCAAGTCCTCGAGTGAGTCGCACTCGGCGGTGGCGTATTCGGGATGGCTGCCCACGTCAAGATAGAGTCGACTGCCGTTTTCGAGAAAGACGTTCGAGGATCGGCCCCAGGCCACGACCTTGCGAAACAGGAATCGCGAGACCTCGTCGGGACTCAAACGACGTTGGCCGCGCAGGGAGAAGGTAATCCCGTACTCGGTCTCCACGCCAAAGATTCTCCGTAACATGACGTGGCCTGGGCGATCAGCCCAAGAGCTCGCTCACCTGAACGTCGCTTAAACGCGAGAAGGTCCGACGGTGGCCACGGTCTTCGAGAATGCCCACCTCAAGCTCCGCGGCCGGGATCGTGCGTTCCGGTCCCGCGAGTGCGTTGGTGGCATTGCGCAACGTGACGTTCAATGGCTCGATCGACTCTTCGGCGTGAGCGAATCGGGTTTTGATGGTCTCGGAGTCCCCGCCCAGGACTGCGAATCGTGGTTCATCGGAGATGGTGCCCTCATAAGCAATTCGATAGAGCTTTGTTGGGCGCAGCTTGTTGCCTAACTGCGCGACCAGGATCTCTACTTCCAGCGGCTTTTGGCCTTCGGTAAACATGTCGCCCAAGTGTTGGGCGTAGTAGTTGGCCAGCGCCCGCGCGTCGACGTCTTCGCGAGAGTACGTAAAGCCGGTGCTGTCGGCCCAGCGGATGCCCGCCTCACGGAGCCGGTCGAACTCGTTGTACTTTCCTGCGCCGGCAAAGGCGATGCGGTCGTAGATCTCCGAGACTTTGTTCAGCGAGGCCGAAGGATTCTCCGCGACCAAGATGACGCCCTTGTCGTAGATGGCCGCGACAATCGAACGGCCCCGCGCGATCCCTTTTTGAGCGAACTCGGCTCGATCCTTGATCAGTTGTTCGGGCGCGACGTAAA
>PKWA01000127.1 GCA_003131665.1 Acidimicrobiaceae bacterium | reverse complement strand
CGACCGGGAGCGCGATCCGTTCGAGGGCTCCTGCCGGGTGCACGGCGACTGCTGGGAGGGGCTGGCCGCCGGGGGCGCGATCGCCGGGCGCTGGGGCGCCGCGCCCGAGGAGCTGCCCGACGGCCACCTGGCCTGGGAGCTGGAGGCCGAGTACCTGGCACTGGGGATCCTGGCCATCGTGTCCGTGGTCTCACCGCACCGGATCGTGGCCGGCGGGGGTGTGCTGGGACGCGCGCCGGTGCTGGATGGCGTGCGGCGGCGGCTGCCCGAGCTGCTGGCCGGGTACCTGGACAGCCCGCTGCTCGGGGAGCAGATCGAGCACTACATCGTGGCCCCGGGCCTGGGCGACGACGCCGGCGTGCTGGGTGCGATCGCGCTGGCGCGGGATCTGGTCCAGCGGTGAGCTAGGCCGCTAGCCGGGTGCCCGGCTCAGAAGAGCGGCACCCGGGCCCACACCCGGTAGCCGTCGCCCCGTTCCTCTCCCCACTCGGTGGCCAGCTGCTGAACGATCAGCAGCCCCAGGCCCTCAAAGCCATCCTTGGTCGGTCCCCTCGATCGGGCCGTGTGGCCCGAGGCGCCGGGATCGGTCACCGAGATGATCAGGTCCTCGCCGCGCCGGGCCGCCAGCACCTCCAGCCGGTCATCTCCCGCGCCGCCCGAGTGCCGGACGGCGTTCGTTACGAGCTCGCTGGCCACCAGCATCGCGTCCCCAAACGCCGGCTCTCCTTCGGAGACGCCGGCCAGGGCCTCCCGAACCGTCGCGGGCGCGTGCTCGTTGCAGGCGAGCTTCAGTTCCAGCAACAGACCCGTCTCCTGCGCCATCCTGGGTATCTACCCGTCCCCGGCCGCTGGTAGCCGACGCTCAGGGAGAAAGTCGCTGCAGGCGCCATCCACCGGCACCGTCTCGCGTGTAGAGGAGGCGGTCGTGCAGCCGGTCGTCGCGGTGCTGCCAGAACTCAAAGCGACTCGGCCTCATGCGGTACCCACCCCAGTAGTCAGGACGTGATACATCATGGTTCTCAAACGTGGCACTGATCTCATCAAATCGACTCTCGAGCGCGGCGCGACTCACCAAAGGACGGCTCTGGTCGCTGGCCCGGGCGCCGAGCTGAGAGGCGCGGGCACGTGTCGCGAAGTAGGCGTCGGACTCGACGGGACTCATCTTTTCGACGGCACCCTCGATTCGAATCTGGCGTCCCAACGGCTCGCAGTACCAAAGAAGCGCGGCGCGGGGATTGGCCGCGAGTTCGACGCCCTTTCGAGATTCGTAGTTGGAGTACCACCCAAATGAACGCTGGTCGTGAAGACGAAGCAGCACCATACGCGCGCTGGGCGTGCCGCTACGGGTAGCCGTCACCAGCGCCACTGCTTCAGGCTCGTGCATGAAGGGACGCGCTTCGTCGAACCAGACTTGGAACTGGCGAAAGGGATCGGCGTCGACGGTGGCGACGTCCAGGGTCGGCCCGCTCTCGCTCACGACACGTCGGCTAACTGCCAGTTGGGACGGGCCGAGAGATCCAGCCCGCTCGCGCCGCTAGCTCGCAGCCGGTACAGTCCAGCCGCGGCGATCATCGCCGCGTTATCGGTGCACATCGCCATGGTGGGCAGGTGAGCCACGAGGCCGAACTCTTTTGCGAGGTTCGTCACACCCGCACGAAGGGCCGAGTTCGCCGCGACACCGCCCGCGAGGGCGACACCCTTCACGTCGTAGCGCCCCAGGGCTTGGCGAAGTTTTCGAAGCAACTGCTCACAGAGCGCGAACTGGAACGACGCCGCGACGTCAGAGACTGAAATCTCGGGGTGACGCTCGGTCGCGCGAACGACCGCAGTCTTTAGACCGGAAAAGGAGAGGTCGAGATCCTCGCCGATCATCGAGACGGGCAGCTTCAGTGCGTTAGATGATCCTTCGCCGGCCAACCGATCTATCTCGGGCCCCCCGGGATAACCCAGACCGAGCCAGCGCGCCACCTTGTCGTACGCCTCGCCGGCGGCGTCGTCGATGGTCTCGCCGAGCACCTCGTGTTCTCCGGGTCCGCGCTGGAGCACGATCAGGCTGTGGCCTCCCGACACCAACAGCGTCATCAATGGCCACTCGAGACCCGTTGATTCGAGCAGCGGCGCGAAGAGATGGCCCTCGAGATGGTTGACGCCAACGAAGGGCACGTCCCAGACCAGGGCGAGCGCCTTGGCGCTCGAGAGCCCGACTAACAGCGATCCGATCAGTCCGGGACCGTTCGTGACCGCGACCCCCTCGAGAGCCGGTGCGAGATGGTCGAGCCCCGCTTCGTCCAAGGCCCGGCGAATGACCGGCGCGATGGTGGCGACGTGCGCTCGCCCGGCCAGTTCGGGTACCACCCCGCCAAAGGCGCGATGTTGATCGAGGGAGGACTCAACAACCGAAGAACGGACGTGGAAATTCTCGTCTACAACGGCCGCCGCCGTCTCATCACAGCTCGTCTCAATACCCAGCACCATCGCCATCCGACCAGCGTAGGGGACTGTTTTTGGCGCGGTCGGCGCGTGCGTCGCTGTCAACTAGCGCAACGGACTCGAACCGGCGAGTCCGAGGAGATCCCGCGAGACAAAGAGCGACGCCGGCTGCCCGGAGGTCTGACGTGAGACGGTCCCGTGTTCGGTGAGGATCCCCACCAGCACGAGGCGATGAAGGGTCGCTAGGGAGGTCTTACGAGAGATACCGAGTTCGTCGGCCAGGATCCGTGAGGTGAGAACAAGGTGACGCGGCAGTAGATCGAGCGCGGCGAAGACCACAGCGTCGCTCCGGGTTTTGCGCTCGGTAGCCGCCAGACGGTCGCGCCACTGCTGCTTGATCTGCTGGACGTTTGTGATCAACGCACGTTGGGCTTTGGCGCCGCTCGCCACCGCGTCAGCGAACCACGTGATCCACCTTCGATGATCACCTAGTCGAAAGAGCACCAGACCAGAGGAGTATCCGGCGACGTCGGCGGCGATCGCCACGCTCACGGGTGGTGGCACGAGGAGCGCCAGTCGTCGGGTCAACACCCAGGCGACGAGCACACGGCCCACTCGGCCATTGCCGTCTGCGAAGGGGTGGATGTTCTCGAACTGCGAGTGGCTGATCGCGGCTTGAGCGACAGGGTCCACGTCCTCGCGAT
Source organism: Acidimicrobiaceae bacterium (assembly GCA_003131665.1). Classification (GTDB taxonomy): domain Bacteria; phylum Actinomycetota; class Acidimicrobiia; order Acidimicrobiales; family RAAP-2; genus RAAP-2. The sequence goes on along the minus strand of PKWA01000127.1, from coordinate 1,731 downwards.
TCACGTAAGTGATGAGGTCGTCGAGCAGCGCCGAAAGTTCACTGGGTGGAGGCGTCACCAAGTGAGCATTGAACGGGCTCGTTCCCCCAATCCATCCCTGTTCGTTTCTTATCACCCCGATGTAGCGCTCGGGCGTCGGGTTTCCCGTCATGAGGGTGCGATGCCAATCGCACAGCGTCTCGATTGAGAGCGCCGCTGCACCCTCGGCACTGGCGACGGCTTCGATGANNGACGACCGCCATGTTGCTCGCCACCCACGCGGCGGCTTCGGATCCACGTCGGCCGAGATGTTCTTCGGCGAGAACAACATCGACCACCGGAGCAGTGACGCCTTCGATGTACGAAGAGGCGACTCCTTCTGAGCGCAGCAGCAGCCGCGCAAGTGGTTCACAGTCGGCGTCGAGCGCCTGCGCGGCGTGGACAACCTCGGTGGCTGCAGCGGCGGCTCTGGCGGCAGTTCGTGCGTCGAGGTCGAGTTCACGTTGCACAAGAAGCGTTGGCACGAAGGCGTTAACTTTCCGTCCGTTCCATATGACCTCAGCCTCCAATCCAGCCGGTTCCACACCATCTCCTCGTATAAGTTACGGATAACAGTATATCGGTAACTTATACGTACAGGCCCTAATTAGTGCGACATTTCTGGCCGACGAAGGGCTGCGATCAAGGCTGTGTGCAGTAATACTTCGATTGGACTGACCCTTTTCTCGCGTGAGCGAACCGATGCGAAACGGCCAGTTTCGGGCCCCGTCAGAGATGTCACAATCATTGAAGAGAACTCGACGCATCGACAAGGAGATTTCAATGGCCATCAACGTCACGCCCATTCCGGGGCTCGACCCTCACATCAACGACCTGCGCCGACGTACGGCCGATTTGATCAACGCGGAGGTGCTGCCCAACGAGGAGGCGTTATGGCGAGCGCGCTACGGCATGGGCATGGAAAAAGAAGAGCGCGAGTCCAGCCGGCGCAAGAGCATCGAACTGCGCGAAGGAATCAAGGCCAAGGTCTTTCAAGCGGGGCTCTGGGCGCCACACCTGCCCAAGGAGTACGGCGGCGCGGGGCTGGACTTTCTCTCGCTGGCCTACATGTACGAAGTCCTCGCCTACGGCGTGGGCGGACCGACGCTCTTTGGCATCGCCGCGCCCAACTCGGGCAACGCCAGCATCCTCGTGAAGTACGGAACTGAAGAGCAGAAGCAAAAGTGGCTGTTGCCGCTCATCGCCGGCGAGATGGAGTCGGGTTTTTCGATGACCGAACCCGAGCACGCCGGTTCCGATCCGCGCTCGATCACCACCGAGGCGGTGCGCGACGGCGACCACTGGGTGATCAACGGACACAAGTGGTTNNACGGGCACAAGTGGTTCACCTCGAACGGCATCAACGCCAACTTCTTTATCGTCATGTGTCGGGCCTACGACGCCTCGGGAGAACTTGGGACGCCGGGACGAATGAGCCAGATCATCGTGCCCAGCGACAGCGCCGGAGTGAACATCGTGCGCAACATCGGCATCTTCGGCCACTCCAACTCCGATCACTGCGAGATCCGTTACGAAAACGTGCGCGTGCCCATCGAGAACACGCTGGGCCTCGTGGGCCNNACTGCATGAACTCGGTCGGCCAAATGTGGCGGGCCTTTGACCTGATGATCGAGCGCGCCATGGTACGAGAAGTCCACGGCGGGTTGTTAAAGGACAAGCAGTTCATCCAAGGGTTCATCGCCGACAGCTACA
>PKWA01000154.1 GCA_003131665.1 Acidimicrobiaceae bacterium | reverse complement strand
CCGTAGGACTGCACGTAGTCGAGGTAGCGCGTGCCCTCGACGTCCTTGACGTAGGCACCTTCGCCACTCACCACGGTGAACGGCGTACCGCCGACCGAGCGAAACGAGCGGACCGGTGAGTCGACGCCTCCCGGGATCACGACTTGGGCTCGATCAAACCAGGCTCTGTTAGACGTCAACGACTTAACTCCTCGGCGAGCTCTCGAGCGAAGTACGTCAATACGAAGTCGGCGCCGGCGCGTCGAACGGCCGTGAGCTGTTCGATCGCGACGGCGGTGCCGTCGAGCCAGCCATTGGCCGCGGCGGCCTTGACCATCGCGTACTCACCACTGACGTGATACGCACACAGCGGCACATCGAGTTCACGCCGTAGGTCACTGACGACGTCGAGATTGGTCATGGCCGGCTTCACCATCACGATGTCGGCGCCTTGCTCGACGTCGGCGCGCGCTTCGAGCAGGGCTTCTCGGCGATTGTTCGCGTCTTGTTGATAGGCCTTGCGATCGCCGCCGCCCGCGATTTCGACGCCGACCGCGTCGCGAAAGGGGCCGTAGAGTCCACTCGCGTACTTCGCGGCGTAGGCCAGAATGATCGTCTCATCGAAGCCCGCTTCGTCGAGTGCGTTTCGAATGGCGCCGACCTGACCGTCCATCATGCCGCTCGGCGCCACCACGGCCGCGCCCGCTTCCGCCTGGGCCAGTGCCACGCGCGCATAGAGCTCGATCGTGGCGTCATTGTCGACCGAGCCGTCACTACGAAGCACGCCGCAATGACCGTGCGTCGTGTACTCATCGAGACAGAGGTCGGCCATCAACACGACGTCGTCGCCGAACTCATTGCGCAGTGAGCGAAGCGCTACTTGGCTGATGCCCTGAGGGTCCCAGGCACCACTGCCCATCTCATCCTTCGATTCGGGCACGCCAAAGAGGATGACGCCACTCACCCCCACGCTGTGTAGGGCCTTCACTTCGTCGCGGAGCGAGCTCAGCGAGTGCTGGAACTGGCCCGGCAGCGAGTGGATCGCCCGGGGTTCGCTCAACCCCTCGCCCACGAAGAGCGGTGCCACGAAATCACTGGGCGAGAGCGTCGTCTCGGCGACGAGGCGTCGGATTGCCGACGTGCGACGAAGGCGGCGAGGGCGCTGAGCAGGAAACACGAGTCCAGCCTATGGCGCTCTTAGTGAGCCCTCTCCCGGCCCCGGCTAAAGAGCGCGTAAATGTTCACGCAGCGACACTCCCCATCCTTCGATAACCCGCGCATGATCTCGACGCACCACTGTCCCGGTGGTCGCGCCCGGTACGACGACCCATGCGTCGTTGGCGACAAAGGCCTTGGCCACGAGCCACGCCGACGGCGCGCCAATAAACACAACGTCACCTTCACGTAGTTCGTTTACTTCGTTGTCGCTGAGCACCACCGGCACTGTCTCGTAACAGGTGAGCGTCGTGACCGAAAGACCTCGCGACTGAAGAGCCGTCGCGAGCTCCGGGCGCATCGAGGCGGCGCCGAGGAGCAACACGGGACCTTCACTGATCTGTGACGCCAGATCCTCCGCGCCCGCGTCGCCGACTACGTCGACTTCTACGTCATCACTTTCGAGGGCGCGCGCCGTCGCCGAGCCGACGCTCACCACCGTGGCGCCTTCGCCGAGGGCTGTTCGCGCCAGAGATACGTAGAGGGCCGTTCGCGCGCTCGTCACGACGAGCGCCCGGTAGGCGCCGAAGAACTCGCTGGCTCGAAGGGTCGTCAGGACCTCGTCGGCGTTGAAGTAACGCGTCGTCGTCAAGGGGACTTCCTTCACGGTGGCGTCATCGGGCAGCCACTCAACGAGTGAGTCATTCGATCCGCGTTCACGCGTCACGACGGCCTTCATTCGACTTAGGCGTCCCACCCCAACAGGGCCCTGCCACCCATATCGTCTCGCAGAAGACGAGCAAGATCAGCACCAAGTTGCAGTGGATCGCCGCTCGTCAGTTCTGCGCGCACGCTCTGGGTGCCATCGGGCGCGATCATGACGCCGCGCAGCGTCAGGGTTTCACCGTGAGTCACGGCATTGGCGCCCGCGGGAATCGAGCAGCCTGCTCCTAGTTCACTTAGGAAAGCTCGTTCGGCGAGAACCTCTCGCAGTGCGGACTCATCGTTGAGCGCCAGCAGCGCTTCACGCGTGACATCGTCGTCGGCTCTCGCTTCGAGAGCGAGCGCACCTTGACCTACTTGAGGCACGAACCACGTCGGATCGAGCCGTTCCGCCTCGAGACCCTCTTCGCCGAGTCGTACGAGGGCGGCCCTCGCTGCGACAATGGCGTCCACGCCATTCTGTCCGGCGGCGGCGAAACGTTTGGCCATATTTCCTCGCAGTGCCACCACCTGAAGGTCCGGCCGACGCTCGAGGAGGAGAGCTCTTCGTCGAGGCGATCCCGTCGCGACTGTGGCACCCGGACCTAGTCCGGCGAGGGAGCGTCCGACCAACACGTCCGCCGAATCCAGACGTTCGAGCACGCTCACCAGCGCGAGACCCTCGGGCGTCGTGCTCGGCAGGTCCTTCGCACTATGCACCGCGACGTCGGCTTCGCCGTGCAGCAGCGAACGCTGGATCTCCACGGTAAAGACACCTTGACCGGCGATCGTGGCGAGCTCCACGTCGGCGTCTCGATCGCCCGTGGTGTCGACGAGCACCAGTTCACTCTCGAGCCCCATCAACATAAGACGCTGCTGTACGTACCGGGCCTGCACCAGTGCCAAGGGCGACTTACGAGTCGCCAGGCGAAGCGTCATAGATCAAAGAGGTTGCGTGTCGCCTCACTAAGCCGGGTGCCCTGATCGGTCCCGGCGGCCTCTTTGAGAGCCACCGTCGGACGGTGCGCAATCTTGGCCACCACCGATCGCACGAGTGAGGTCACGCTCTCACGTTGCTCGGGGGTCAATCCCTCGAGGTCGTGGCCACGCCGAGCGAGTTCACTGGTGACTAATTCGTCGAAGTGCTCGCGCAGTTCGCGCACGATCACTGCTGCGCCGCGGGCGCGTTGCTCGGCCAGGAACTTCTCAACGTCCTCGGCGACGATGCGCTGGGCGGCGTCAATCGCCTCGCGACGGTCGCCCAACGTACGCTCGACTCGGCTACGAAGATCGCCAATATCTATTCGACGGATGTTGGCCAGATCATTCACGTCACTCGCGACCGCGCGCGGCACCCCGAGGTCGACGACGAGGACCTCGCCCTCGCACTCGACAAAATGCTCGCGCGAGAGAACGGGCGCGGACACTTCCAACGCACTCACGACGAGTCGAACGCCGTCAAGATGTTCGTGTGCGGTGTCCAGCGACTCAACGGAGACGCGCACGTCGTCCACGTCTCGGCGAAGAGACTCCGCACGATCGAGCGTGCGGTTAAAGATCGTCAATTTCGCCAATGGCGGAGACGAACTGAGCAAACTCTTCACGACGCCCGTGGCCATCTGGCCGGCGCCGAGGACGACGACGTGGGCTCCGCCTAACTCGTCGCCGAGTTCGTCGATCGCGGCCGACGCGGCGGCGTGCGCGAAACTCGTGGTGCCGCGCGAAATCGTCGTCTCAGAGCGGACACGCCGTCCCGAGGCGATCGCGCGTTGAAAGATATCAGTGACTTCGGTCCCGGCACTCTGCTCTTCGATCGCGAGCTCCAACGCGCGTCGCAGCTGACCGAGAATCTCGAACTCGCCCGGCACGACGGACTTTAGGCCGGCCGCGACACTAAAGAGATGGCTCGCGACGTCGTGCTCGAAGTTCACCGTCAAGTGATCCTCAAATTCACTCACGTCCAGGCCGGTCGCGTCGGCCAAAGTCTCGGTGATCTCGTCGATCGCACCGTGGAAACGGTCGATCACCGCGACGACCTCGGTGCGTAGACACGTGGAAACGAAGACGGCCTCGTGGATGTTGCGGTGGCTCACCAGCGTGCGCAGCATCTTGGCCCACTCGTGTTCGGGCAACGTAGCTCTCTCGAGAAGATCGAGCGAGGCGTGCTCGTGGTCGATGCCAACTGAGATCAGTGCCACTGCGCCTCCGAGGTCCTCGTCATGCTACGGCCCTCGAAGGGCGTTGGAACCCGCGATGCCGAGCGAATGCAGGACGCCCCCGCCGAGAGGACCGGTGCCGTTATTGAGGTGGTACATCAAGATCTGCAGCTCAATGGAAAAGTCCACGTAGTGCACGGCGGTGCCGAGCGGCACCGAGACGACTTGGGGCGCGAAGTTGAGTATCGCGTGAATCTCCGCATCGACCAACCGGTCGGCGACACCTTGGGCCGCGCTCGCCGGAGTACAGATGACGCCCACCGTGGCGAAGGGAATCGGATCGTTCAGGTCGCGAACCACGTGGCCCGCCACCTCGTGGCCGATCACCGAGGGATCGTTGTCATAGAGGGCCACCAGTCGAGCCCCTCGAATTAAGAAGTTCGAGGAGTTCACGAGGGCCCGGCCCAGGTTGCCAATGCCGACGACGACGACGTCATAGTGACGGTCGTGTCCCAACGCTTCGGCGATGCGTTCAGTAAGTACGCCCACGTCGTAGCCCGCGCCCCGGGTGCCAAAGGACCCCAGTCCCGCGAGATCACGGCGCACGGTCGTCGCCGTCACTCCCGCCAACTCGCCGATCTGCTGGGAGTCGATGCGCTTCTCGCCCCGGTGCGACCAGCCCTCGGCGATTCGCTGATAGACGGGCAAGCGCGCGATAGTGGGCTCGGACAGTTTTTTCGAGCGAAGTCGCGGCGTCGCCATGCTGCAACGCTACTTGAGGTATCCCTAGCGTCCCAATTGTCGGCTGCGCTCGGCCGCGGCGGCGACGGCGTCTAAGAACGCGGCGCGAACGGCGTGATTCTCCAGCACCCGAAGTCCCGCCGCCGTGGTACCTCCCGGTGAGGTCACCTGGGCGCGCAACTCTTCGGGCGACTTACCCGTCTCACTCAACAACGCCGCGGAGCCTTCGAACGTCGCGACCACGAGTTCGCGCGACACTTCGCGTGAGAGTCCCTGGTGCACGCCAGCTTCAATGAGGGCCTCGATCACGAGATAGAGGTACGCGGGCATCGATCCCGAGAGCCCCGTCACCACGTCGAGGTTGCGCTCGGGGACTCGCACGACGACGCCCACGGCGCCAAGAATCGACTGAGCCCAGTTCAGGTCCTCACTCGTCACGTTCGATCCCCCGGCGATGGCGCTCGCGCCCTTACCGGCCAGCACCGGCATATTCGGCATCGAACGAATGACGGCGACGGGCCCGGGAAAGACCGCTTCCAAGCGAGCCGTGGACATACCCGCGACGATCGAGAGCACGCGTGTCACACCCGTAGCGCCGACGGAGCGAGCCGCGTTCTCGGCGTGGTCAGGCTTGACGCAAAGCACGGCGCCCGTCTTGGTGTCGACCTCGTTGGGATCAATGGCCGAGAGGATACTGACGCCCGGCAGTCGCACCTCTAAGGCGCCGCGCTGATCGAGTGAACTCTCGACGACGCAGAGTTCACTCGCTGTGCACCACGTCGCCTTGATGAGTCCCTCGGCCAGGGCGCCACCCATGTGTCCGCCGCCAACGATGATGAGGGTAAAAGCCACGTCCCAACGCTACAAGACGATTCAGCGACTCTTTCTGCGCCGGTACACCGAGCCCAGTCCCATCGTCATGGCGGTTGGAAAGATCTCATCGACGTAGGTCACCGTCGCGCCGACGAGTTCATCGAGTCGCTCGACGGTGAGCTCTTGAATGGGAATCTGGGTGACGAGGTAGATCCCCTCTTCGGGGCCGATCGCGAGATGCAACTCACGTAGTTCGTGGTTCTTCACCAACAAGTACCGGTAGAGCTCTTCGCGTCGCTCTTCGGGAGCGGGCATTAGTTCGGTTTCGACGTGCACGCTTCGCTGGCGCAGCGAGAGCCACAGCGTGATGACGTCTTTCTCTTCACCCTTTAAGCGAATTAACCAGTGATAGTGGCCCTTGTCGTCGGGTAAGGGCTGGTGCTCGATCTCACCGACGAAAGAACTGGCGTGCCATAACTGGGCCCAACGCTGCAGTGTCGCATTAAGTTGCGTGGCGGCGTTCGCGTCGCCGAGTGGTGCGCGCGTCACTTAGCAGCGAACGAGGCTCTCGGAGGCGAGCTGATCGAGCAGTGCCGCCAGTGACTCCGCCGCACGCCGCCAGGTGTATTGACGGGCCCGTAGTACGGCGGCATTCGAAAGGGCCAGGGCGCTCTCGGCGTCGAGAGCGAGCTCGACGACGTCGGCCCAGTGAACGGCGTCACGCTCGGCGACGAGAAAGCCCGTGACGCCTTGCTCGATGAGCGTCGTCAACCCTCCGACGTCGCTCGCCACCACCGGCGTGCCGCAGGCCGAGGACTCGAGGGCCACCAGTCCAAAACTCTCGGCGTGTGAGGGCACCAGCGTGACGTCGGCGGCGCGCATCCACGACGAGAGCAGTTGGTGGGCCTGGGGCGCGACAAAAGTCACCTGGTTGATAACGCCCGCTTCGGCGACGCGCCGGTGCAGTCGTCTCAGCACGGCCGCGCCGTCGGGCCCTGATGGTCCGCCCACAATGGCGAGCGTGGCGTGACGGCCCCGTCGGCGCAACTCAATCAACGTCTCGAGCGCGAGATCGGCGCCCTTGAGCTCTTGGAGACGCCCCGCAAACAAGAGCATGGCCGCGTCACTATCGAGTCCTAGGGCCCGACGGGCCTGAGGGCGATAGCCCGGCGAGAAGAAGGCGTGCTCGACACCGAGGGGTACCACGTGCACCCGAGAGGGCTCGGCGTTGTAGAGACGAACGAACTGGGCGGCCTCGACGTCACAGCTCGCGAGCACCGCGTCGGCGCAGGCGACGATCGCCGCTTCTTGAAAGGCGCGATCGTCCGATTCGGCCTCGAAGGTATCGGCCTTCACTCGTTCCAGGGTGTGAAAGGTCATGATGAGGGGGATGTTCAACTCGTGCTTGAGCCGGTGCCCGACGAGGCCGCTCAACCAGTAGTTGGCGTGAATCGCGTCGGGCGAACCCGAGCAGCGAAAGAGGGTCTTGACGGTGTCGGTGAACTCGCCCACGTAGTCGGCCAAGTCGTCGCGGTGCAAGGCAGTAGCCGGTCCGGCCGTGACGTAGTGGACTCGAAAACCTGGTTCGACGAACTCGACGTCACGCACGTGGGTGTTGTCGCGCCGGGTGTAGACGTCGACGTCGTGGCCGAGGCGAGCCAATGCGCTCGAGAGTTCGCGAACGTAGACGTTCATCCCCCCGCCGTCGCCCGTGCCGGGCTGAGCCAGGGGCGAAGTGTGATATGAGAGAACGGCGAGGCGGGCCACGACCGAATTCTACCGGTCACGGTTTCCCTGGGATCCGAGCGTCTATCTCGGCCGCCACCAGGAAATTGAGTCTCCTTTGAGTGAGCGCGGTTCGTACCCTATTAATAGGGCACGGTCTCGCTAACGACTAGGTGAAAACACGATGTAGGCGACGTCTCTGGCGCGCACCAAGCCAAAATCACGCGAGTCGGTCGAGGCGGTTGCATTGTCGCCGCGCAGATCTAAAAGTGATCCAATCCGGGCGACGCAACGCTTCAAGAGCCAGCGCGAGGGGTTTCGTGGGTCACGTACCACCACCACGTCGCCCTTTCGCACACGCCGCCAGCGCCGCAGCGCCGTCAAGCGCTGACCCGGCAGGTACGTGGGCGCCATGGAAGAGCCCTCAACGGTCACGCGCCGCACGAAGAACTCGAGGATCCGGGCCACGGCGAAACGATATCCCAACCCTGTGACTAGCCTTCATGTAATCACTACGATCATCTCTGGTTGAACGTTTAACGAAAGGCAACATCATGACCCTGCTCACCCGCCTCAATGACCTCTTAGACGCTTCGACGACGCCCCTGGTTGTCTCGGCCCACTGCGACCTGCCCTGTGGCGTGTACGACCCGGCGCAAGCTCGCATCGAAGCCCAGTCCGTGAAGGGCTGCATGGAAAAGTACAACGCCTCGAGCGACGAGAACTTCAAAGTGCGCGCCACCTTCATTAAAGAAGAGCGCTGCGAACTCGTGAAGCATCACCTCTGGGTCCTTTGGACCGACTACTTCAAGGTCGAGCACCTCAAGGCCTTCCCGAACTTGCACGACCTCTTCTGGATGGCCACCAAGACCGCCGCCGACGCGAAGAAGAGCAACGACGTCATTATTGCGGACCGGCTGTTAAAAGAGATCGACGACATCGCCGAGATCTTCTGGGCTACCAAGAAGTAGTCCCTCTAGAAATGCGGAAACCCGGTGGCTTCGGCCACCGGGTTTTATCGTTCTACGGCTTACGCCAGCTCGGGGTGCGCGCGGCAGTTGGCCAACAGAGGATTCACCTCAAGGTCGGCGTCGTCGATGGGCGTCGAACAGACCTGGCAGGCCCGATACGTGCCTAAACGCAACCGCTCGAGAGCCCGGTCGACGTCGTTCAGCGTGGACTCAATGGCGGTCACACTCTCATTCGTAAACTCCGTCATGCAGAAAATCTACACGTCCGTAGCGTGATGGTGGCGCGCCAACGAACTTCGACCGGGTCATCCGCTAGTTGAAGAGTTCACGCTTTGTCGCCGCGTTGATGTCGCTTCGTACCTCACGAGTCCTTGGGGTAATGTGACCAGTCGGTGGTAATGGTCTTGGTCAGCCGAGTTCATCATCCATTGGGCCGCTAGCTCAGCAGGTAGAGTAGGGGACTTTTAATCCCAAGGT
>PKWA01000158.1 GCA_003131665.1 Acidimicrobiaceae bacterium | reverse complement strand
TCGCGGTAGAGCAGGTTGTAGTAGTTCTGCATGCTCACGAACCGGGTCCAGCCATTCAGGTCTGCGGTGTAGAGCGCTTGGGCGAACTGCCACGCGTGCATTGACGAGGCGCCGAGGTATCGGGCCTTGCCCGCTTGCACCACGTCGTGCAGAGCTTCGAGTGTCTCTTCAATGGGGGTGTCGTAGTCCCAGCGGTGTATCTGGTACAGGTCGACGTAGTCGGTGCCGAGTCGAGCCAAGCTGTGGTCGATCTCGCTCATGATTGCCTTGCGCGAGAGGCCCTGGCCGTTCGGGCCGGGACTCATTCGTCCGTTCACCTTGGTGGCGATGACCAACTCGTCGCGCGGCGCCATCGACAACAGGGTCCGCCCGGTGATCTCCTCGCTGCTTCCCGCGGAGTAGACGTTGGCGGTGTCAAAGAAGTTGATGCCCGCCTCGAGGGCCTGACGGAAGAAGGGCTCAGCGCCGGCTTGGTCAATCGACCACGGTTGGTTCCCTCGTTCGGGCTCGCCGTAGCTCATGCAGCCAAGACAGATTCGAGAGACCCGAAGGCCAGTGGTACCGAGTGCGACGTAGTCCATTGGAGAAATTTACTCGGCCCTACCGAGGCGGAAAACCGGGTGCTGCGCTCGAGCGACCCGTGTCACGAAAACGAGCTCGTTCATTTGCTGAGCGAGATGGATCGAAGGATCGAGTGGGTGAAGGAGTTGGTGCGCGAGTAGGCCTTGCGGCGCGCGTAGCGCTGGGCGTAGGCGCCCGGTCCGTGCGTGGCGGCCTCGACGTTGCCCAGGAGGCGCGCGTCGCGGTACAACTGTGAACGAAGACTGCGCTGACGGGTCATGGACACCTCTCGGACTCGTTCCTCTTTCTAACAAATCGAACGCCGAGGCGCGCCGGTGACAGTATCTAGGGAGCCCGCTACTACCAAGGAGACCAGATGGATAATCGACAGATAGTGCTCGCGCGGCGCCCGGTGGGTCAGGTTGACGATTCCACGACCACGCTGGTGAGTTCGCCGAGGCCGCTCTGTGGTGAGGGCGAGGCCCTCATCAAAGTCGCCATGTTGTCCATCGATCCGACCATTCGAACCTGGATGAACGACGCGCCGGGGTATCTGCCCCCCATTGAACTTGGCGCCGTCATTCGCGGCAGCGGTACCGGACTCGTGGTGGAGTCACGCAGCGAGCGTTACCACGTCGGTGAGGTTGTCTTTGGCATGACCGGTTGGCAAGAGTGGGTGCTTGCCACCGACGAGGTTCGTTTCTCCGTCGTGCCCCAAGGCATGGGCTTGGACCTCGCCACGGTGATGAACGTGCTCGGCGTCACGGGCATCACGGCGTTCTTTGGTCTCGTTGAAGTGGGACAGATGAAAGAAGGTGACGTGGTGGTGGTCTCGGGTGCCGCCGGCGCCACGGGATCGGTCGCGGGTCAGATCGCCAAAGCCCGCGGTGCGGCCAAGGTCGTCGGAATCGCTGGCGGGCCCGAGAAGTGCGCCGAGGTCGTCGAGAAATATGGCTTCGACGAGTGCTTGGACTATCGCCAAGGGGGCTTGAGTCAACGCCTGGTCGAATCGTGTCCCAAGGGCGTGGACCTCTACTTTGACAACGTCGGCGGAGAGATCCTCGACGACGTTCTCACCAACGTCGCGATGCACGCCCGGGTCGTGCTGTGTGGCGCGATCTCTCAGTACAACTCCACCGGGTCTCGACGTGGCATCGAGAACACGTCGATGCTGATCATGCGACGGGGCCGGATGGAAGGCTTCATTGTCTTGGACTACGCCAGTCGCTTCGTGGAAGCCCAGACCGAACTGGCCACCATGGTGCTCGCCGGCACACTCCACCACCAAGAACACATTCTTCACGGATTGGAGAAGGCCCCCGAAGCCCTCAACCTCTTGTTCAGCGGAGGCAACCACGGCAAGACCCTGGTCGTGGTGGACGACAGCGTGCAGCTTGGCTGACGCGTCCGTGGACGCCCCGCCGCGTCGCGCTTGGCAACATTACGTGATTGCGTTGTTCGTCATCGCACTCGTCGCCGGGTTCGCGCAGTTTGGTGCGGTGGCGTCACTCGACGACGTCGCGCACCACTTTGGCCATCACACGTCGAGCCAATCGCTCCAGAGCGTGGTCGGTCTCTCGGGCTCAGTCCTCGGCATCGGACTGGCCGTGCTTCGACTCGCTTCACTGGGCGCGTTGCCCCTCGCCTCCTTAGCCGACCGGTGGGGGCGAACCACGGTGCTTCGTCGAACGTTGCTGGTGGGTCTGGTCATCACGGCGTGTGCGTCGCTGAGTCCGTCGTACTGGTTCTTTGTCCTGTGCTTCGCCCTCGCGCGACCACTGTTGTCGGCGACGTCGGCCTTGATCCAGGTGATCACCGTGGAACTCTCGAGAACGAGCCGGCGGATTCATCGACTCGTCATCATCTCGGCCGGCGCCGGGATCGGTGCGGGTCTGGCGGCCATCGGACACGGTCTCATTCGAGGACCCGACTCCTTTCGTTGGCTCTTCGCGTTGGCCCTCCTGCCGGTCCTCTTTCTTAGGCCGATCTTGCGCCGAGTGCCCGAGCCCACGTTCCACGGCGCTGCGGCGCCGCTCGCCCGTCTCGGGGCCGTGCCGCGCGAAGGGCGCGGGCGTGTCGCCGTGGTGGGGACCGTGGTCTTTGTCATCGGGGTGATCTCCGGTCCGGCGAGCGGTTTCACCTTCGTGTACGGCGAGGGCATCTTGAAGATCAGCCCCGCGGTGGTGGCGAGCGTCGTGGCGCTCAGTGCCGTGACGGGTCTCGCGGGGTTGCTGCTCAGTCGTTACTTGGCCACCGTCGTCGGACGACGGTGGACGGTGGTCGCGGGAACCCTCGCGACGGCCGCCACCGCCTCGCTGGCGTACGGCGGCGGCAAAACGGCGTTCGTCCTGGGTTACATGAGCGGCGTCATGGCCGGGGGTCTGTTGGCGCCGGCGATCGCCGCTCTTAGCACCGAACTCTTCGCGCACTCCTTTCGCGCCACGGCGGCGGGCTGGATCGTGGTGGCCGGCGTGCTGGGCGCGATGGCCGGGCTCTTACTCTTTGGCTGGATCGGCGACACGGTGCACGTGACGGGTGCAGGTTCGCTACGCATCCCGGCCCTGGTGACGTTCTTGCCGTTGCTACCGCTGTTGTTGTTGCTGCGCCGGCTGCCGGAGAGTTCGAAGATGGAGTTGACTTAGCGAAGTTCGACGTCGGCGACGAGCGCGAGATGATCGCTGCCGCCGTCGCGCGTGAAACTCTGCAGCGACCTCCAGGGACCGCGTCCTAAAATATGGTCGATCTGTGAGTGTGGGTGCGGCCCGGGCCACGTGCGACCTTTGGCGAGCGAGTGCCAGCCCGGCAAGAGCAGGCGAAGCAGCGGTCGCCAGCAGTTGAAGTCGCCGGCGAAGAGGACCGGCCAGGTGGGATCGAGCGTCTGGACGAACGCGCTGACGCGCCGGTACTGGCGAAACGAACCGTGGCTGAGATGTGCGCCGTGAATGGCGAGCACGTAGAACGAACGTCCGGCGTCTCGTAGTTGGGCCACGATCAACGCGCGTTGCACCTTCTCTCGTGGCAATCGCCCGAGTGAGACGACGCGCACGTCCTCGATCTCTAGTCGCGTCAAGAGTCCCAGTCCCCAGGTGCCTCTTTCGAGGTGATCGAGCTGGGCCCGACTGGCGATCTGTGCTTTGGTGAGCGATCGGTGTTCCTTGAAGTAGAGGCCTCGTTCGCCAAAAAAGTGAGCGAGACGAGGCTGCCACGTGGGTCCGCCGACGCCGGACGTCACCCGTTCACCGGTGGCCAGCGCGGCGAACGTCCCTTCTACGTGCAAGCTCGAACGCAGCTCTTCGTAAAAGTCGGGACCCTCGTCCGCGCGCCAGAGCTCGGGAAGAATCATGACGTCNNAGGTTAAACGTCGCGACACGCACCGCCTAACTTTACTGAGGCCCGAGAGTCCGTGTGGCAGTCTCTAAAGGTGGAATCCGTCGACGTGACCTTCGGGCATCGACTGTGGTGGGTGGACGCGTTTATCGGCGACAGCGAGCGGGGCAATCCCGCGGCGGTGGTCTTGCTGGAACACCCGCTCGCCGACGAGGAACTCCAACACATCGCCTTCGAGATGGGCGTCTCAGAAACGGCCTTTGTGCGACGGGCCGGTGACCAGTGGTCGCTTCGTTGGTTCACCCCGACCGTCGAGGTGGATCTCTGTGGCCACGCGACGTTGGCCACGCTGCACGTGTTGTTGAATGAACTGGGCGCGCCGAGTGGCGAGCTCTACTTTGCGACGAGGTCGGGCGTGCTCTCGGGGCGACGGCTGCGCGAAGGTCTGCTGGGCATCGATCTGCCCCGGGCCTACTTAGAGCCGCTCGACCCTTCGGTGCTCAACGACACCCTGGGCGTGGTCCACGAGATCTACCAGGCCGGCGCGTCGAGCGTGCTCGCCATCGTGGAGGACTACGACACCCTGTGTGGGCTGAGCGTCGATCCCATGAGCCTCTTTCTCGTGTCGAGCTCGATGGTAATTGCCGCATGTTTTGGGGGACCGAACGCCGACGTGTCGATCCGCGTCTTCGCGCCTCGCTTGGGCGTAGCCGAGGACCACGTCACCGGCAGCGCGATGTGCGCGGTCTCGCCGTGGTGGGTGGAGAAGGTCGGATCGCCCACCGTGACGGTGCGACAAGCCAGCGCGCGCGGGGGCATGATGTACGCGAGACTCTTTGAGCACAACGTCGAAGTGGCGGGGCTCGCTCGGACTTTCTTCAGTGGTGAGATTCNNATTCGCTCATGAGTGGTAGCACGTTGGGACCGGGCGAGCGAACTCGGGTGCGACGCGTGGTCAAAAAGGCGCGCTACGACGAGCAGGTCATCTACGAAATTTTAGATCAGGCCCGACTCTGTCACGTCGCCGCGTTGGTCAACGGCGCCGCGGTCGCACTGCCGACGTTGCACTTTCGTGAGGGCCGCACCGTGTTTCTTCACGGGAGCCCCTCGAATGAAGTGATGAAGGCGGTGCTTCGTGAGGGCGAAGCGTTCGTCACCGCGACACTCTATGAGGGACTGCGACTGGCTCGAAGTGGCTTTCACTCCTCCATCGCGTTCCGTTCGGTAGTGGTGGTGGGCGCGGCGCACGAAGTCCTCGACGAGAGCGAGAAGTTGCGAGTCCTCAATCTCTTCATCGATCGCGTGTTGCCCGGACGGGCCCGAGAAGTGCGCCCCTTGAGTGACAAAGAAGTTCGCCTCACGATGGTGGTGGCCGTCGCTATCGACGAGGCGTCGGCGAAGATCTCATCGGGGCCTACCGACGACGACGACGAAGATATGGCCCTGTCGATCTGGTCGGGCACGGTGCCGGCCCGGCTCGTCTTCGAGTCGCCGATTCCCGACGTTGACGGTGCGATGTCGAGCGGGGCCGTCGAGGTCCCAACCTCGGTGCGAAGGCTCTTGGAACAGCAGTGACGATCGAGGATCTGCGCCAACAGATCCAACGGATCGCGCCGGTGGACGCTCGAGAGGAGGTCTCGATCGAGATGACGCTCGAGCGTCTCGCGTGGCCGGGCGACCCCTACGCGGAGAGCGAGCACGATCATCACGTCACGGCGTCGGCGTTCGTGGTCTCCTCGCGCGGGGTGATCTTGCACCGTCATCGACGCCTGGGCATCTGGGTGCAGCCGGGTGGTCACGTTGACCACGGTGAAACGCCCGAGGTGGCGTGCGTGCGCGAAACGACTGAAGAGACGGGCCTGTTGGTCCGTCAACTCGATCCCGTTGAGCTCTTTCACGTGGACGTTCATCCGGGACCGAAGGGCCACACGCACTACGACCTTCGCTACCTGCTCGCCAGTGAAGCGTCGGATCCCCGTCCACCCGAGGGCGAGAGCCCCGAGGTCTTCTGGTTCGACTTCTCACTCGCCCCGGAGCGAGCGGAACCGACGCTCGCGGCGGCGTTGCGCAAGTTGGCCGAGTCGATCGACTCTTTTGGGGTGAGAGACTTAGTGCGTGAGCGAAACTGAGGACCTTCGCGCCTTGATGGAGGCCGACCGCTGGATAGAGCGAGTCAGCGCTCAACGAACCCATCTGCCCGAGAGCGCGGAACTGGTCGAGCTCGAAGCCGAGCTGCGCGCACTTCAAAAGAGTCTTCTCGAGATCGAGGCCGTCGCGGGACCCCTCAAGAGCGCGTACGAAGGGGCGGCGCGAGAGTCCTCACGGTTGAAAAAACGAGCGAACGATCTCGACTCGACTCTCACCGCGTCGACGGCCAACGCCCGAGAACTCGGCGCCCTCCAAAAAGAGCTCACGCACGTGCGAATGCTGTTGAACGAGAGCGAAGATCGCGAGCTCGAACTGTTGCTCGAAGTGGATCCTCGAGAGGCAGAGATCGCCGCACTCAAGTCACGCGCGCAGCCCGGCGTCGTTCGTCGCCGCGAACTCATGGAGGTCATCGCCCAGTTGCAGGCCTCACTCGCCNNACTCGCCGAAGAGCTGGTGTCGTTGCGCGACGCGCGCGAAGAACGTGCGACGGCGTTGCCCATCGACCTCCTGTCTCGCTACGACGTCTCGATGGCGCACGCGGGAATCTCGGGAGCGGCGCAGGTCATCGACGGTCGCTGCGACGGCTGTCGTCTGGCGCTCTCACCGCTCGACGTTGATCGCTGGAAGGCCCAAAAGATCGGTACCTTCATGGACTGTCCTGAATGTGGTCGTCTCTTGTTGCCATGATTATCTTGATTCGTCACGGTCAGACCACGACCAACGCACAGCGGCTCCTCGTGGGCCACAGTGACGCTGAGCTAACGGAACTCGGTGAGCGTCAGGCTCGCGCGTTGGTGCCGTATCTCACCGACGTCGATGAGGTGTGGGTCTCGCCGCTGGCGCGGGCCCGTTCGACGGCCGCCTTGGCACTGCCTGACTTTGAGCCGATCGTGAAAGAGTCGTTCATAGAGGTCAGCTACGGCGCGCTCGACGGTCAGCCCTTGAGCGTGATTACGACCGATCAGTGGCGAGCGTTTGAACACGACCACGACGTGGCCCTGGGCGGGGGAGAGTCCCTGGCCTCGGTTGACGAGCGCGTGCACGGTGAACTCGACGAGTTACTTTCTGACGAAGAGAGTCTCTTGCACGACGCTCATCGTCATTTGGCCATCGTCAGTCACGTCTCGCCGATCAAATCCGCCGCCGTCTGGGCGCTCGGGGTGAGCGGATCAGTGGCGTGGCGAACTCGACTGGACAACGGTTCGATCACGATGATCGGCGCGCGCGGGTCGACCCCGACTTTGGTGCGATTCAACATGGTGCCCGCGCTGTTCTAGTTAGTGAAGTGCCACGCCCAAGGCCCAAAAGTGCAGCCCGGCCCCGATCAAGGTGCCCGCGTGAAAGAGTTCGTGGTAGCCAAAGACGCGCGGGGACAGTCGGGGTCGCTTGAGGGCGTAGGCCAACGCGCCCAAGGTGTAGGCCAGTCCGCCCGCCGCGACGAGTGCGAAGCACCACGGCCCACCCCCGCGATAGATCTGGGGTAAGACCGCGACGGCGGCCCACCCGACGACGAGGTAGGGCAAGGTGTTCACCCACTTGGGCGTGTCGATTGACAGCTGGCGTATGGCGATGCCGATGGCGGCGCCGGCTGCGACGACGAGGAGCAAGACGAGACGAATCGTGCCGTGCATCGTGAGTCCGGCGATCGCGAGATAGCTCCCCGTGATCGCGAGAAAGATGGCCGAGTGGTCGGCGCGCTTTAAGGCGCGCCGGTGCGCGGGGGTCCAGCGAACCCGGTGAAAAAGCGCGCTGGTGACCAGCATCGACTCGACGCCCACCAGGTAACAAAGGACCCAACCAACCTGGGCCCACGTCTGAGCGCGCGACAACAAGATTGGCGAACAGCAGGGCAGAATGACGGCGCCGGCGACGTGAAGCCATCCGCGCAGGAGCGGACGGACGGGCGAATCAGACGCCGCACTTGGTGAGGGGAGTGACACGTGCTAACCCTAAGGGCGCTCGGACGGACGTTAGAGACAACGAGTCCGCCTGTTCTGTGATCAGAACAGGCGGACGCTCGATGTTTGGCCCCCCCAGCCAATAGCCACGAAATTAGTTCCTAGCGTGGCGCTACTGTAAGAGTAAATGGTCCTAATCAGGGTTTTGTGAGCAATTTCACATGAAGGAGTCGCGGTGGAACGTCGCACGTTGGGTCAAGGATTGACGGTCTCCGCCGAGGGACTTGGCTGCATGGGCATGAGTGAGTTCTATGGCGTCGGTGACGACAACGAGTCCATCGCCACGATTCACGAAGCTCTCGACGGAGACGTTGACTTCCTGGACACGGCCGATATGTACGGCCCGTTCACCAACGAGCGTTTGGTGGGACGGGCCATCAAAGGCCGACGCGACGACGTCGTGCTCGCTACGAAGTTCGGCAATCAGCGGGGTGAAGACGGTTCGTTCCTGGGTGTTAACGGAGCTCCGGAGTACGTGGTGGCGGCCTGCGAGGCGTCGCTCGAACGCCTCGACGTTGAGGTGATCGATCTCTACTACCAACATCGCGTCGATCGAAAGGTACCGGTGGAAGAGACCTGGGGAGCGATGAAGTCCCTCGTTGAGGCGGGCAAGGTCCGCCATTTAGGCATCTCGGAAGCTTCCTCGGCGACGATCGAACGAGCGAACTCGGTCCATCCGGTGACGGCGTTACAGAGTGAGTATTCGCTCTGGACCCGGGACCCCGAAGACGGCGTACTCGCAACCTGTCGACGACTCGGCATCGGCTTTGTCGCGTACAGCCCGCTCGGTCGAGGTTTTCTCACCAACGAAGCCGCCAACCAAGGTTCGGCGAAAGGGGACTTTCGAAGTCATCATCCACGATTTAGCGGTGAGGCACTCGAGACCAACTTGGCGTTGGTCAAGAACCTCGAACGCCTCGCCACAGAGAAGAACGTGACCGTGGCCCAGCTCGCTCTGGCGTGGGTGCTTTCGCGCGGCGACGACGTGGTGGCGATTCCTGGTACCAAGCGCCGTAAGTGGCTACGTGAAAACATCGCGGCGAGCGACATTGTCTTGAGCGAAGCTGACGTCGCCGCGCTGGAGGCGGCCGTTCCGCGATCCGCCGTGGCCGGCGAGCGTTACCAGCCCGCGGCGATGTTGAACCTCAACGGATAGCCCGCAACAGTCCGTCGTCTTGCAGTTCCACGACGTCGTCGCACCAGGCGATCACTTCAGGGTCGTGCGTCGCGATCACGACCGTAGCGTTGGTGGCGTTGAGCAGCGTGAGCACGCGCGTCGTCTCATCACCCCCGAGTCCGGCCGTGGGTTCGTCAAAGAGGTAGATCTCCGGGCGAGTAACTAACGCACGAGCCACGGCCACCCGCACTCGTTCGCCACGTGAGAGTTCCTCAAAGCGCGTGGTTCGTTCACTCTTGAGTCCGAGTGCGGCCAAGTCGTCGTGAGGATCTTGGGTGACGGCTCGACCGAGCGTGACGACGTCGACGGCGAAGCCGCGGGTAAGGCCTGGCTCGCTCGCCACGTAGGCCACGTGCCGGCGAAACTCCTCTTCGCTCAACTCGCTCAGCGCCACGCCTCCGATGGTGATGGTTCCGCTCTGCACGTCGTCGAGGGCCGCCAGAGCGCGCAACAGCGTTGACTTGCCCACACCGGACTCGCCCGTGAGCGCGACGTGCGACCCCGCTGGCCATCTCATCGTCGCGTCGCGCACGAGGAGGCGATCGTCTTCGATCAGCGTTACCTCGTCGAAACGAATCGTGGAATCCGCGGGCCACGGTAGCGATCCTCGGCGCGGCGAGGTATCGAGCGCCTCGAGTCGCTCGCCACCTCCACTCACCTCGACGGCGGCGTGCAGTGCCGCTCGCATCGTGTTGAGTCCATCAAAGGTTGAGAGGCCAATGACCGCCGCGACGACGAGCCACACCGGCGACGTGGCCGGGTGCAGTTCGAGTCCCGCGAGCGCCACGATACTCGCCCCGACGACCAGCACGTTCGTCTTTCGACGTTGTCGACGCAGCGACTCTTCGGCGTTCTGGAGTTCAAGCACCGATTGCGCGGCACGTTGTTGAGCGAGCCCTTCACGTTGGAGGAGAACGAGTTCTGGCGTCACGGCGCTGAGTTCGACGAGCTGCGCTCGGTAGTGGCCGCGCTTCGCACGTAGCTCTCGATCGTAGGAGAGTTCGGCTCTAGCGCACCACGCCATGCCCGCGACCCCGAGTACTTGTACGCCCAAGAGCACCAGGGCGTAGGCCCACCAATGTCCGTGCGGCGGCAAGACAGCGACCACGACGTCGGCGAGCACCATCACCGCCGCGGTATCAACGAACGGCACCACGAAGCGCAACCAGAGGTCTTGCAGTTCATCGGTATCGCGTAAGGCGCGCTCGAGCAGGTCGCCCGCGGCGTACGTTCGCCACTGAGAGAAGTTGAGCCGGCCCACGGCGAGCACGAGCCAGCGGCGACATCGGGTTACGGCGGCGTAACCCAACCGATGGGCCGAGAGCCGCTCGCTGAAACGTAACGGCGAGCGCAAGAAGGCGAAGAGTTCAATGACGACGAGCACGACCACGACCGCGCGCAGGCCCGGTCGTGTCGCACTGTCGACTAACAGCGCGACCGCTCCAACGACCAGCGCCACGTTCGTCGCTGACGCGATGAAGCCGGCGATGAGCGCGCGCCACAAGGCTCCGCGCGGGGGCTGAGCTCGCTGGAGCCACCGAAGAAGTCGGGCGATATCGCCGTTCATGGATGAATCTCGATCCGCATCGTCTCGGCGGTGATCAAGGGCGTGTCCACCGTGGCCTCGAGTATTGCGAGCTCGGGCAGTGCCGCCAATGCTCGTCGAACGTGGCCTCGGGCATCGATGTCGAGCACCCCGGCAATATCGTCCAATACGATCAGTGATGGCGAGCAGAGTAGAACTCGAGCGAGCACCAGGCGCACCTTCTCACCGGCGCTCAATCCCCGCCCGTCCGCCAGTAGTTCCACACCGAGATCGCTAAAACGCGCGCCGTCGAGACCTAATGATCGAAGTCGTTCCGCGACCGGAGCATCGTCAATTCGAGCCCCGAGAGTCACATTGTCACGCAGTGATCCAGACAGCACCGCGCTCTCGACACTCACGTACCCCACCGCCAAATCGGTTCGCGTCGTCGCACCACTCACGGGGCTGCGCCAACCCAGCAACGTGTGTAACAACGTGGTTTTGCCAACTCCCGACGGTCCCGTAATGACGACGCGATCGCCCGCGCGAATGACCAGGTTGACGACGGCGGGATTGGCCTCGGTCACGAGTTCGCGGGCCCCGAGCAGCTCGTTCGGGGACGCTGGTGAGTGTTGCACTGCCGGGGCTTCGAGGATGACGAGCGCCTGACGGGCGTCGTCGCGGCGGTGGAACTCGACGCCGTAGTGGCGTACCTGGGTGAATATTTCGCTGGTGACCAGCACCGCGATCAGCGCACGAACCAAGGTGATGCGTCCACCTAACAGCGCGAACCCGACGACCATCGCGACCAGACCGATGCTGACGCCGCTGAGAAACTCGGTGACCAGGGAGGACTCCAACGCAACGCGCACCGCTCGAAGCGAGAGGACGTGTTCGCTGTCGGAGATGGCACCGATTTCATTGGCCCCGTAGGCCACCGCACCGAGTGCGCGAAGTTCTGGTGCGTGTTGAAGGACCTCGAGCTGTCGTACCTCGAGCAGTGCTCGACGTGCTTGGTACTCCTGGGCCATCGTGTGACTTCGTCGGCCCGCTCGTTGATAGAGCGGGGCCGCGAGTCCAAGGAGGGCGAGCGTGATCACGAGCGGGAGCCAGCCAGCGACCCAAAAGATGACCACCACGCCCAGGAGCGACGTGGCCGCGCTCGCCGCGAGTCGCTCGAGTGAAGGTGCCTCGGACGCGTGGTCCACCGCGAGGCCCAGGTCGCCTCGGGCGCGTTGACCTTCTTGGCGCGGACGAGCGAGATGTTGGGTGAGCGAGCGCCGCCACTTCGTTCGAAGGCGTCGCGCGGTGCCTTCGCCCCACTCATTGAGGCCGACTAAGAGAATCCAACGTGCCGCCACGACGGCCATCAACAGACCGAGTCCCCGGGCAAATCGGTGCTGGGCCACGTCGCTCAGGGCCACGGCGCTCAGCGCGGCGAGGGCGAGCGTCGCGAGCCCGCTGGCGACACCGAGCGCCCGGGCGCTTCGTTGATATGGGGCGCTCGTTGACGAAACTGACGGTGCGAGGGCCACCGTTCAATGCTAACGAGCTGATCGATCCCTACAAAGGGTCGTCACGATGAGCTAGCTCACGAGCGGGGCCGCAGAGCCAATTGCGCAGCGCCGCCGTCGCTCGACAGTCGTCCTCGTTGTACTCGAGCAGGCGCGTGCGCGCGGCCAGTGCCTCGGAAGATTCGCCAACGGTCGACTCTTCGTACCAGAGAATTGAGGCTTCGCCGCTGGGATTGGCGTCTCGCCAGCGAAAGCCCGCCGCCCTGGCTAACTGTTTGAGTCCCAAGGGGCCCTCGGTTTGAATCTGCCGTTTGGCGTGTTCGTGCAAGTCGATCCACTGTGGGGGCGTCGTGTGGCGAAAGGCGGACAGATCAATGTCCGTCGGTCCGCCCTCGAGCGGGGGACTGACCGCGCGATTCATTGCGCCGTCCTCGGCCTGGGCCCAGAAGCAGTAGGCCGCGAAGGTGTGATCTTGTTCCTGGCAGGTGCGGCGAAGCTCGTTCAACCAGGTCCAGAACTGCGAGAAAATGGTGGCTTCCGCCTCGCGGGTGAGTTCACCCCACTCGGCGAAGGACCGGTAGCCCGACGAAAGGTCGTTGATAGGGCGGTTGAGCGTGACGTAGGCGCCCCACAGATAGGTGGCGTCTTCGTAGCTCTCCATATCAACATCGACTTCGACGTCCGCCCTTACACAGCCCATACGTTCTGCGTCGACGATTCGCAGCGCCGTGCCCCGCTCGTGAACGCGCGCTCGATAGATCAAATCGTCCAACTTGTCGATGGTTCGTCCGAGGAACTCTTCGCGCTCGAGATGTTCGAGGGGATTGATGGTCTTGTGGCGCGCCTGGCGAGCGCGATCGGGATCAAGGCGAGACAGCTGGGCGCGTGTCTCGACGCCGTGTTCCTTTAGCAACAGTTGCTGATCGATGGTGGTAAAGCGCACGAGCGAGACGTCGTCGAGCTCTTCGAGTTGTGTTTCGCAGTGTTCGCTGTACGGACAGGTCGGACAGTCGCGATGCCAGTAGGGGGCGGTGGGAAAGCGGGCGCCCGACGTAACCCATTCGTCGTGGGCGTCCAGCACCTCAAGACGTTCCCGGTACAGCTCGTCGTAGGTCGTCAAGTTGAATCGCCGGTAGCCGTCTCCGTTCAGCTCAAACCACCACAGTCGACCGTGGCGATCGACGACGCCCGCCCNNCGGCGTGTCCCAACGTGCCCAGCACGCGCGTGGCGTGGGCCAGAGCGAGGCCGGTGCGCGTCATGGGCAGCGTCGAGCGCGTCCCCACGCCGTCGTGATACTTGGCGTCACTGGGACGGATCATCTCGAGCGAGCCCTCGAGCGTGCGCCGCGTGCTGGCCGCTTCGACGACCTCGTGATTCCTGATGAGCAGCGGCACGTACGTAAAGCACTCACCGACTCGTCCGACTCGAACCAGCGCGTGAACCGACGCGGCGCGGCGTCCGACGTCATCTTTCGCCAGTCGTGGCATCAAGATCAGCTCACAGCCGGCGCTCATCAGGGACGTCGTGTCCTCTTGATTCATGGGCGTGGGCGCGTCGGGGTGGTGCACGCGAAGGAGCTCGAGCGTCGAACGGAGGTGTTCACGGGCGTTGCGACGACGACGGGCCATCTCCACCGTGATGGGCGCCGCTACGTACTCAAAGGGCTCGCCTCGACTGAGGGCGACGCGGTGCACGCACGCGAGTATCTCGTCACCTCGAAGGTACTCCGCCACGAAGGAAGCCTACGAGGCCGCCGGTCTCTCATTTCGCCAGCTGCTCCACAGCGCGGCGTACTCACCGTTGAGAGCGACCAGTTCGTCATGGGTTCCGAGTTCGGCCACCACGCCGTCGATGACGACACAGACGCGATCGGCGTCGTGCGCGGTGTGGAGTCGGTGCGCAATGGCGATGACAGTTCTACCAGCCAAGACCGCACTGAGTGAACGTTCGAGATGACGCGCGGCTCGTGGATCGAGCATGGCGGTGGCTTCGTCGAGAACCAAGGTATGTGGATTGCTCAAGACCAGACGGGCGAGCGCCAGTTGTTGGGCCTGGGCGGGCGTGATGGGATAGCCCGTCGTGCCGAGTTCCGTGGCGAGACCTTCGGGCAGGTGTTGCACCCACTCCAGCGCGTCGACAGCGGCGAGGGCGTTTTCGATGTCGTGGTCGGTGGCACTGGGTTGGGCGAGCGCCAAGTTGTCGCGCACCGTGCCGATGAAAATGTGGTGCTCTTGGGTGACGAGGGCCACGTGACCTCGAAGGCTCGCGAGTGGCATCTGGGCCAGTTCCACCTCGCCCACGCGCACCGAGCCAATACGCGGCGCGTCGATGCCCGCGAGGAGTCGGCCGATGGTGGACTTACCGGCGCCCGAAGGTCCGACGATAGCGAGGCGCTCGCCGGGCTTGACCGTCAGCGTCACGCCGTTTAAGACGTCGTGGCCCTCGCGGTAGGCGTAGTGCACGTTGTCCATGGTGATCGTTTCGTTGGTGGGCTCGGGGCCCTTCAACGGACGATCGTCCTTAACGACCGACACGCCCACCAAGCGCGCGAGCGAGGTTTGGCCGATCTGCAGTTCGTCGAGCCACGACACGATCCGGTCGAGGGGGTCGTTGATCTGCACGACGTAGAGCGTCACGGTCGTGGCCGCACCAATGGAGACGTGCCCGTTGATGGCTAGCCACCCACTCCACGCCAAGGTCACCGCGATGGCGACCGCGAAGGCGCCTTCCACCGTGGGAAACCACACCATGCGCAGCAACAGCGTGTACATCTCGGCGTAGAACGACTCGCGCACGTTGTCTTCGATGCGCTCAGTCTGTCGAGCAGCCAACTGGTGGGCGTCAATGGTGCGAGCCCCTTCGGCGGTTTCGGCCACCGAGCCTGACATCGTCGCGTAGCTAATTCGCTCGCGTCGATAGCCCGGGGTCGCGTAGCGCAGGTAGTAACGAGTGGAGAAGTAGAGAAAGGGCAGCGAGACCAAACTCGCGACGCTGGCCAATGGACTCACGAGCAACATGGCGATCAAGGTCAGGACGGCTTGGAGAATCGCGACGAGCCATTCGGGCAAGGCAAAGCGCACGGTTCGAGAGAGTGACTCCATGTCGTTGGTGGTGCGACTCAAGAGGTCACCGGTGCCGGCCCGTTCGACCTCTACCAGGGGCAGCGCCAGCACGCTTTCGAGGAACTCCTCTCGAAGTTGTGCGAAGACGGTCTCGCCTAGGACGTAACTGCGACGTCGCGCGAAGTACGTCAGGACCGCGTAGGCGAGCGACGACACGACGAGCGTGCCCACGTAGATCGTGATCTTGCCCGAGGTGAGTTGATGTTTGGACGCAAAGTTCGTGATCTCGCCAATCACCCAAGCAGGAATGAGCGCCATGATCGCCGCCAACGCGTAGAGCGAGAGCATGCGCGCCAGTGGACGACGGTGCTGGCGCATGAGCACGCGCGCGTAGGCGAGAACGACTTGGGAGCTAGCGACGGGTAGCTGCACTAGACGTCCTCTCGCAAGACGATCTGGCGATATTTGATGGACTTCGCGACCAACTCGTCGTGGGTACCTTGTTCGACCACGTGCCCGTCGAGCACGACGAACACGATGTCCATTTTTTCCAGGAGCAGAGGACTGGTCGTCGCGACGAGTGTCGTGTGCTCACCGCGGACCTCTCGAAGGCGAGTCGCGATGCGTCCTTCGGTGTGCGTGTCGACCGCCGAGGTTGGCTCGACCATGATCAAGATCTCGGCGTTGGTCAAAAAGGCGCGCGCCAGACTCAGGCGTTGGCGCTGACCACCCGAGAAACCTCGACCGCGTTCTTCGACGGTGGTCGACAGGCCGTCTTCAAGCGCGTCGAGTACGTCGAGCGAACTGGTCGCCTGGAGCACCTCAAAGATTCGCTCGTCGTCGACAGATCCGTGGGGCATGAGTTCCGCGCGCAGTTCGCCCGAAAAGAGGCGAGGTTCGATTTCACTCACGACGATGTGCGCGCGCACGTCAGCCAGAGCGTATAAGTCGATGGCCGCGCCGTTGACGAAGACGCCCTCGGTGTCGGAAACGAATCGCCCCAGGCGATCGGTCAAGAGTGTCGCCTCGTCCGAGGTCACTGTCACCAGTGCGGCGAGTTGGCCGCGCTCGAGGCTCAGGCCGCTTCGTCGGTCCTCGAGGCGATAGAGGCGAGCGGGCCAGGCCAACGGTCGCTCCGGGTCGCTGACCGTAGGCCTCACGTGCAAAATGCGGAGCACTCGACCGGCACCGACGTAGGCGCGCGTCGACATGATGATGTAGTCGATGGCCGTGCGAAGCGGAGTGGTGAGGAACGTCGTGTACCCGAAAAAGGCCACCAATTGACCGGGTTGGAGTGAACCGTTCATGACGTCGCGCGCGCCGAGGAACGTCACCAGACCAGTCAAGATTGCTGGCAACAACACCTGGCCCGATTCAAGTCCGGCCTGGGGCGCGGCGATGCGCGTGCCGGCGACGCGTACCTTTTGGCTCTGTTGGCGGTAGTTGCTTAAGAACACCTCTTCGCCGCCCACGCCTCGAAGAATTCTCAGTCCCGCCACGGTGTCCGCGCCGAGAGAAGCGAGTCGCCCGGCCGCTTCGCGCTGAGCGGCCTGCGTGTCGTGCAGCGGCTTCATCAGTGGAGTCGTGAGGGCACCGAGGATCGGCACGCCCAAGAGCACGATGAGACCAAGTTGCACCGAGGTCGAGAGCAAGATAAAGGACACCACGATCCAGGCGACGATGGCGCCCGAGAACCGAGCGAAGCTGTCGTAGGAGCCGCCGATGCGCATCGCGTCCGCGGCGACGGTGTTGACGATGTCGCCGGCCGGGATCTCGTCGGTCAGTGCCGTGCCGGTCTTGGCGACGTGATGACCAATGAGTTGGATGGTGCGATACGTGGCGTTCATCCAGTTGGTGACGGCGAGCTGGTGTCGAAACGCGCCACAAAATGCCTGGATCAGACCCAAGGCGATGACCACCGCGACCCACTTGAATAACTCCGCGTCGCTATGGCGCTCGACGCCGTGGTCGATGGCGGCACCCACGGCGGCCCACACCAGCGCCTGAGAGACCATCCAGCCGATGCCAAACATGGCGTTGAGCGTCAAGAGCCAGCGCTGATGGCGCGCCAGCCACACCAGGTAGCGCAGCGGCGTCCTCGTGTCAGGGGTGCCCGGATCGGCGACAGGCAGCTCGCGATAGGGCAGATGCAGCACGGTTCAATCTTTCAAGTAGTTGGTTAGTAATGAGAGAGGTGGATGGTGAGTCGACCTATAAGCGGGGTTCTGTCCACCTTCTAAAGGAAGGATGGGCGGCCATCCATCTCAGCGATCTACCTCGGGAGTGCCTCGTACTACGAGGCGTGCGGGCTGCCTCCCATGTTTGATCTTGCTCCGGGTGGGGTTTACCAAGCCACCTTGGTCGCCCAAGGTGCTGGTGCGCTTTTACCGCACCGTTTCACCCTTACCTGTGCTTGGTTGCCCAAGCCATCGGCGGTCTGTTCTCTGTGGCACTGTCCTGCACGTCACCGCGACTCACGTCTCGCGAGCACCCTGCCCTATGGAGCCCCGACTTTCCTCGCTACCTGTTGCCAAGCAGCGCGGCCACCCAGTCGACTCACCATCCGTTTCTAGTCTGACACAACTTGGCAATCACATCAAGCCACGAAGGGTCCTCACGAGCGGACGGTAGCCTCACCTCGTGGTCAATGACACCGTGCGCGACGAGCCAGTCCTGGAAGTGGGCGAGTTCTACGAACTGCTGACCGCGCACCTCGAGTCGAGTTTCGGACGGCGCCGTCCCCACTGGGTTCGTGGCGAGATCGCCAAAGTCTACGAAAAGAGTCACGTTTACGTGGACCTGGTGGACGCCGGTTCGGCCTCGTCGGACACGAAGCGACCGGTCCTCAACGCCCACTGCTGGGCAACCGCATGGGCGCCGCTGAAGCGTCGTCTGGGCGCCGAGGGCGTCGCTCTAAAGGTCGGGATGGTCGTCAGTTTTTTTGGCTATGTGGACGTTTACGCCCCCCAAGGCAAGATCGGATTCTCTATCACCGAGATCGACGTGGAGGGTCTCTTGGGCGACGTCGCACGCCGTCGCCTTGAACTCATCACCCGTCTTCGCGAGGAGGGGCTGTTAGACCTCAACAAGTCGACGCCATTGTCGCCGGTGCCGCTGCGCGTGGGATTGGTGGCGAGTCCGGGCACCGAGGGATATCAGGACTTCACCGGTCAACTCTTGAACTCGCGTTTTAGTTTTGAGATCCTGCTGGTGCGGACCTTGGTGCAAGGTGAGGCGGCGCCCCCTCAGATCGTGCGCGCCGTTCAGTCTCTCAACGACTACGGCGTCGACGTCATCTGTATCGTGCGCGGCGGAGGCTCCAAGGGCGATCTCGCCTGCTTTGACGACGAAGGCGTCGCGCGCGCGATCGCGACCTCGACGACCCCGGTCTTTACCGGCATCGGTCACACCGGCGATGAGTCGGTGGCCGATCTGGTCGCACACACTCGATCCATCACCCCGACCAAACTCGGTGAGGAGATAGTGGGCATCGTGAGCGCCTGGTACGAAGCGAGCCTGCTCGGTCCGGCACGACGTGTGTTGGACGCGACCAATGACGTCCTCGACGAAGCCGGGGTCTTTCTCGGCGAGCGCCGGCGCACCATGATCTTTGCGGTGCGCGATCGCCTTCGGGCAGAAGAGCGTCACTTGCTCAGTACTCGTGAGAGGTTGGTCATCCAGGGTCGTCACCTCGTGGCGTCGGCGACCCAGCTGCTCGCGGGTCACCGTCAGTTGCTGTCGGCTTATGATCCGACGCGGCGCCTCGCGCAGGGTTGGTCTATCGTGACCGATGCCCACGGCGCGGTCGTGACGTCACTTCGCGACGTCACCCTCGGCGACGAGGTCCATGTCCTCGTGAGCGACGGGTCGTTCGCGTCACAGGTCACCGAGTTGGAAGGAACATCGTCATGAGCGAAGTCAGCAATTGGAACGAAGCGGCCATGGAATTGAACGCCATCGTGGCCTCCTTCGACGAGGGTGAAGTCTCGGTGGACGATCTCTTCGCGAAGTTAGAGAGGGCGACCACCATCATCGAGGCGCTCGAAGCGCGCCTCGCGCTCACGAAGGCCAAGGTCGAAGAGCTGACGCCACGAATCGCCAAAGTGGCGGAGAGCGAATGAGCGAACGGTTCTATTTTCGCCAACTCCTCGCCGGTCGCGACTTCGCGGTGGGCGATGAGATCGCCACGTCGATGCGTAACTTCACCTACGCCTTCGGCGATCGAGAGTCGGGCGACGCCCTGCTCGTTGATCCGGCCTATCGACCTAGCGAACTCGTCGAGATGGTCACCGGCGACGACATGAACGTGCGCGGCGTCATCGCGACGCACTACCACCCCGACCACGTGGGGGGCACGCTGATGGCCCAGCAACACGTCGCAGGTGTGGCGGAACTACGTGAGATGCTCGAAGTGCCCATTCACATCCAAGCTCCGGAGCTCGAATGGATCACCGAACGCACCGGTCTTGGCGTTGACGCCTTCACCGTTCACCGCGATCGAGACGTGCTGAAGCTGGGCGACGTGGAAGTGACGTTGTTGCACACACCCGGTCACACGCCCGGCAGTCAGTGCGTGCTCGTTCAGGGTCGACTCCTGAGCGGCGACACGCTGTTCATCGACGGCTGCGGGCGCACCGACTTTCCCGGTGGCGACGCGCACGAGATGTACCGCTCCTTGAGCGAACGACTGGCCGACATCGATGACGATACGGTGCTCTATCCCGGACACCTCTACTCGCCCGAGCCGTCACTATCGATGGGAATGGTGCGCGAGCGAAACTACGTCCTTGCGCCACGAAGCCCCGAGCAGTGGCTCGCGGCATTTGGTACGTGAGTCCACTTCGCTCCAGCGACCACGTCATCGTGGTCGGTGCCGGTCTGGCGGGTTGGCGTTTCATCGAGTTACTTCGCGCGGAGGGATACGACGGCGCGCTGACGTTGGTTGGCGACGAGCATCACGCCCCCTACGACCGGCCGCCGCTCTCGAAACAAGTGCTCTCGGGCAAATGGGAAGTGGACAAGGCGACCTTGGCGTCGCCCCAGCAACTGGCGGAATCGGGCGCGACGCTGCGTCTAGGGGTGCGCGCCACCCAACTTGACGTGGAGGCGACGTCGGTACGTCTCGCGGACGATTCGTTACTGGTGGGCACGCACGTGGTGCTCGCCACCGGTTCGAGGGCCCGTCACCTTTCGTTCGCCTCGTCGGGGGCGCTCGATACGCTGCGCTCTCGAGATGACCTCGTGCACCTCGACGGTGTGCTCGCGTCGCTCGCGCCTGAGAGCGTGGCGGCGGTCATCGGCGGCGGCTTCGTGGGCGCCGAGGTCGCGACGTCGATGAAGGCTCGCGGGTTGGTGCCCGTCGTACTCGAGGCGGCAGAGCGGCCATTGATCGCCGCGGTTGGTGAAGAGGCGTCCACGTGGCTCTCGCCCCTCGCCGCGAACGCCGACGTGGAACTACGCACCAGCCAGCGCTTGAACAACGTGACCAAGAACGACCACGGCTTTGTCCTGGACTTTGAGGACGGGACCCACCTGAAGGCGGGCGCGGTCCTCGCGGCGGTCGGATCGTCGCTTGATCTTGAGTGGCTCGCCAACTCGGGCCTCACCCTCGACGAGGGCGTGGTGGTCGATCGCGATCTCCAAGCCGCACCGCGAGTGGCGGCGATCGGCGACGTCGCACGCTTTGTCCTTCGCAGCGCGATCGGCGAGGAACCGGTGCGCGTCGAGCACTGGCAGAATGCGACCGAGCACGCCGGCGAGCTCGCGCACTTTTGGATGAGTGGCGAGCGCGCGTCCCATGTCATGGTGCCGTACTTCTGGTCCGATCAGTACGGCCAGAAGATTCAAATGATCGGTCACCCTCACGCGAGTGACGACGTCGTCATCGTTTCGGGCGGACTCGACGAGGGCCGTTGGCTGGCGCTCTATTCTCGCGACGGCTTGGTCTCAGGCGCGCTGTCGCTCAGTCACCCACGACACTTGGCGCTCGCGAGGCACGTACTGGAGTCACCCACCACGTTGGACGACGCCNNGCCATTGCGAGCGCGCCGTGGTTGTCTTAAAACGAGACGGCCGAGAGCTCGGGGATCGTGCGCTCCACGCGCTTGACGGTAGTGAGCCACTGATCGCGAGACGAGTGACGTTCGTCCTCGCTCAGAGATGGCGTCGCGACGTAGGCCGGTGACCAGAGCTGCTCAACGTCGTCCAGGGTGAGAGTTCCGGCGCTGACCAACGCCATCAGCCCCGCGCCTCGCGTCGTGGCTTCGCGCTCGGACGAGACCGCCGCCGGGTGGCCCGAAAAGTCAGCGAGTCGCTGGACGAAAAATCGATTGGCGCTCATGCCCCCATCGACGCGCAACTCGCTCAAGGTCGCGCCGATCTCTTGTTCGGCCGCGTCGAGCAGATCAGCGCCGCGCTGAGCGATACCTTCGAGGACTGCGCGAACAAGATGAGCTCGACTCGAACCGCGGGTCAGTCCAAAGAACGCGCCGCGCGCGCCAAAGTCCCACTGTGGCGTACCGAGACCGGAAAGCGCGGGCACGAACGAGACGCCGTCAGTCGAGGGGACCGAGTTCGCTAGGTGCTCGCTCTCACTCGGGGTGCTGATCAGACCGAGATCGAGCAACCACTCCACGCACGCACCGGCGCTCAAAATGATGCCTTCGAGGCCCCAGGTCGTGTGGGCGTCGCGACTACGAACGACGGTCGGATAGCAGCCCGACGCGAGTCGACTGAACGAGCGGGGCGCTTCGTCGCCCTGGACCATGTCGAGCATGGCGCCGGTGCCAAAGGTGATCTTGGCGCCACGGCGAACACAGGACTGACCAAAGAGCGAGGCCGGTTGATCTCCCACCATCGCAAGGATCGGGGGAGCGCCCGTCAATGCGCTGGCCACGCCGAAGGAACCCATGGTGTCGACGAGACGAGGCAGCATCACGCTATCTAGCTCCAGCGCGCTGAGCACGCGCTCGTCCCAACCGTCCATGGCGAGATTCACCAGTCCGTTCACACTGGCGTTCGATAGATCGGTGGCGAAGGTGGCACCTTCACTGAGGTGCCAGGCGATCCAGGTCTCGATGGTCGCGAATCGCAGCTCTCTCGTCGATCGACCCGATTGATTGACGAGCCAGCGGATTTTGGTAGCGGACTGATTGGGCGCGAGACGTAGTCCCTCGCCTTGCAAGACGAGACAGTCGAGTACCGTGCGAAGATCCTGCCAACTCAGCGCCGGTCCAACGGCCTCGCCGGTAACGGGGTCAAAGACGATGGTGGTGGCGCGTTGATTGGTGATACCCACGACGTCACAGGCGCCGCCCTCATTGAGGGTGCGCGTGGCTAGTTCGATCGACAGGCTGGCGATCTCACGGGGATCCAGTTCAACCTCGCCGGGATGTGGCGAGCGCACCGTGAGGCGGTGCTGCTTGACGTGGCTGACCACTCCATGATCGTCGACAACGGCCGTTCGCACCGACGACGAACCCACGTCGATCGCGAGCGCCCTCACCAGGGATCTCCCCCGAGACCTAAGACGCCGGGATTCAAGATGTTGGTTGGATCAAGTTGCGACTTGACCCCTTCGAGCA
This sequence comes from Acidimicrobiaceae bacterium, assembly GCA_003131665.1. Taxonomy (GTDB): domain Bacteria; phylum Actinomycetota; class Acidimicrobiia; order Acidimicrobiales; family RAAP-2; genus RAAP-2. Next base: position 16,952 of record PKWA01000158.1, on the reverse strand, counting down.
CGGAATACGCATCGCCCAGCGCGTTGGCGACGAATCGTGCTCGATTGCGCCCGATCCCGTGGTGATGGCTGATGGCGCCGCCGACGAGCATCACTTCGTCGATGGCGGCGTCCCACGAGCCGCGATAAAAGGTGGTGGCGTCGCCGGTCGGTTGGCCGACGAAGGTGAAGTAGAGGCACGCCCCGTCGAGATAGGCGTGCGACTGATGCACCGACACCGACATCATGCCCTCACGGGCTCGCAGCGCCTCGCATACCCGGAGTCGAAGGGAGTCGAGAATCGCCCACGCACCGGCGACCTCGATGGTGTCCACAACCAGTCCGCGTTCCCAGAGCGGCGCGAGTGCACCGACATCGTTTCGATGTTCGAGCCAGCGCTCGACGTACGACGCATCCAGTGACGTTGCGTGAACGCACTCGGCGATGACGACCTGAAATGTCGCCTCGACGAAGTGGGCGTCGCCCTCGTCGAGCACGATCAGCGCGCAGCCCTTCACGTCAAAGTGGCGTTGGGATTCGGTTTCGTCGTAGAGACGAAGCACCGCGGGACGCGCGTCACGCTGGATGATTCGCCGACACGCCGCCATACCTTCCTCAAACTCCGCGAAGAGAAACGCGCCACGCTGCTCGCGCGGGGGCAGGGGATGCACCAGCAGTGTCGCCTCGGTGATGACGCCGAGTGTGCCCTCTGAGCCGATGAAGAGTTGCAAGAGATCTGGTCCGATGGCTTGGCGCGGACCACGGCCGCCCAGTGTGATGACCTGTCCGCTGGCCAGCACGACCGTGAGCGCGCGCACCATGTCCTCGATCTTGCCGTATCGATTTGAGAACTGACCGGCGCCGCGGCACGCGATCCACCCGCCGACCGTGGCGAGGTCGAAGGACTGAGGGAAATGTCCCACAGTGAAACCCATCTTTCGCACGAACTGTTCCAGATCTGGACCGAACACGCCGGCCTGCACGCGCACCGTGCACGAGAGAGCGTCCAGGGCGATGACTTCATTGAGACCGGTGAGATCGAGGGCGATGGCCCCCGACGAGGGCACGGCGCCGCNNGACGCCGGAGCGTCCACCTTGTGCAGTGACGGCGACGTGTAGCTGTTTCGCAATGCGCAGGGTCGAGCTGACGTCGAGCGTCGAGTGAGCATGTACGACGACGCCCGGCCAGTTCGCGACGTGACCTCGCGCGACGTCGGGTATTGACAGTGGCCACCAATCGCGGGCGTGTTCGGCTCGGTCGGTTGTGTCGACGGAGTACGAGACAAGGGCATTCGAGAGCTCCTCGAGGAGCTCTCGAGCCGACGGGGGAGGTGGCTCCTCAAGGGCGCCCTCGGGGTAGTGATTGGGCATCGTGGGCTCGGTCAACGCACTCCTACAACACGAGTCCGGCGGCCGAGAATTCACGTTCAACCACTGCGCGGTAGTCGTTGATCTGACCCGTGATCTGGTCTTCGTCCCAGTGCAGGATCGGCGCCACCAGGCGCGCAATCTTCGCGGCCCCCGCGAGCGTGGCGCGAGCATCATGAAGGTGCGCTCGCGTCCGTCGAGTCAGTAGGTCAGTAAGGGACGTAACCATCTCTTCGTGCGCGCTGAAGACGAACTCCGCGCCGACGTAGGGCTGGCCCACAATCAGGGTCTCGCCCAGTCGCGCATCGTGGTGGATGCTCTCGACAAGCGCTGGGGCGTCGGCACCAAAGCGGTGATAGAGATGAATTTCAAGTTCACCCGTGGGGCGCCACGCGTTCACGCCGTACAGCGCCAAACTCTTGGTGCGAACTTTGGCGAGGCCGGGGAAGTAGGGCTTGAGCGCGTTCACGGCGTCCTCAGCCATCTGTCGATAGGTGGTCCACTTGCCGCCCGTGACGTGAACCGCGCCGTCGCCCGTATCGCTCACGCGGTGTCGACGAGAGAGGTCGGCGGTGCGCTCGCTCAGCGACTTACCTTTGGTGGGCGCCAACAGTGGACGAAGACCGGCCCACACGCCGGTGATGTCCGAGGCTTCAAGACCTGAAGACGTGGCGGCGTTGACGGCGTCAAGCAGATACGAGATGTCTTCCGGTGAGCACTGTGGTTCATCAAGCGAGCCCTGATAGGCGGTGTCGGTGGTGCCGACGAAAGTGTAGGGCGCGTCATCAAACGGAACAATAAAGATGCTGCGACGGTCGTTTGGAACGTTCAGTACCGTTGCCACGTCGGCCGGCAGACGCTCGCGCGCGACGCTGAAGTGCACTCCTTTGGCGGGCGTGATGCGCTGAGAGGTCTCGTGTTCGGTCATGGTGAAAATGTCGTCGGCCCATACGCCCGTCGCGTTGACCACGGACTTCGTGGCTACGGTGAACTCCTCTTGGGTGAGTTCATCACGGCACACGACGCCCTCAATCAAACCCTTCGATCCCTTGATGACCTTCATCGCACGCACGTAGTTCGCTACGTTGGCCCGATAGGTGAGTGCTGCCGTCTTAGCGAGGGTCAACGCAACCCGAGCGTCGTCTCCGCGAGCGTCGTAGTANNCAGCCGGTCCGTTCGGAGCGTGGGTAGATGCGAGAGGGTCTCTTCGCGGCTGATCCTCCGGTACCGGTGGCCAATGCGCCAGCCACCGCTGAGGTCGTATATGCGTAACGCCGTCGCGTAGCCCTTGACGACGGCCCTGGACGCGACGCCGTTCGAGCCAAAGAGCGGTATGAGAAATGGCAGCGGTTGAACGAGATACGGCGCGTTTCGCAAAAGTCGTTGGCGTTCTCGAAGATTCTCATAGACGAGCCGGAACTCGCGTTGTTGGAGGTATCGAAGGCCGCCGTGAACCATTTTGGAAGACTTTGAACTCGTACCCGAGGCGAGGTCGCCGCGATCAATGAGCGCCACTTGCAGACCTCGAGACGCGGCGTCGAGCGCGACGCCCGCGCCAGTCATCCCCGCGCCAATGACCAAGACGTCGTACCTGGTTGTCGACATCGCGCGCACCTCTTGATCGCGCTGAAAGGTCGTCATGGAGCAATGTTGGCACAGGGTCGTACGGGCTTGGCTCAGTGTGAGCACGCGACGGCCTCAATGGTGGTCCAGCGTGTTCCTTCGCGGCCGTGGCGCTACCTGCGGATGAGTACTCATCGACACGGTCACCGATGAGAACTGATACTTGTAACGATGAACTTTGTGCCACGTCGGCGAAAACGAGCAGTGACGAGGAGAGGAAAGTTCTGAACGAATGCCTGAAATCTCAACGAAAACGACTTGTGGCTTGCATTCGAGATGCCCCCCTGGCCGATTGCACGGTGTGCGCTCGAGCCGATAGTGTTTCGCCCAGCGGCCAATGTGGCGGCTTCAAGACCCTGGGGAGGGGTACGCATGGCACTAAGAAAGTTAAAATCGGCACTTCTTGCCGGAGCGACGGTGGCCAGTTTGGTGGCCATAGGCGTCTCGGCGAGCTCGGTTGCCGCCAACGGAGCGACGGTGAACTGGTCAAAGGTGACACATCTCACCGCGAGTGGTTCAACTTCGATGACCGCTCTCGTTACTGCCGCTAAAAAAGAGGGGAAGCTGAACGTTGTCGCGTTGCCGAATAACTGGGCCAACTACGGCAACATCCTCAAGGGCTTCACGAAGAAGTACGGCATCAAGATCACTTCCGAGAACCCCGAAGGTTCCAGCGCCGAAGAGATTCAGGCCATTACGTCGGACAAGGGACGCTCTAGCGATCCCGACGTCATCGACGTTGGCACGAGCTACGCGGTCACGGCTAAGACCTCAGGATTGCTCGCCCCGTACAAGGTGCAGACCTGGAGCGAGATTCCCGCAGGACTGAAGCAAGCGGGCGGCTACTGGTTTGACGACTACGGCGGCTACGTCGCCATTGGTTGTGACACCAAGACCGTCACCACGTGTCCCACGTCGTTTAAGGCCATGTTGACTGAAACTGGCGCGGCTGGTTACAAGATCGGACTGAACAACAGCCCACTGACGTCCAACTCCGCGTTGGCCGCAGTTGAGGCCGCCTCGGTGGCCAACGGTGGTTCGTTGAACAACGTGGCGCCCGGCGTGACGTTCTTTTCGACACTCAACAAGAATGGCGCCTTCGTGAACACCATCGCGGACGCGACCACGGCAACCAGTGGCACGACGAACATCATCATCTGGTGGGACTACCTCCAGGCGAACGGTGGCATCAACGTGCCGGGATGGACGGTTGTGGTTCCCTCTGACGCGTTGCTGGGTGAGTACTACTCACAAGGCATCAACGCGTCGGCTCCAGACCCCGCGGCGGCACGCCTCTGGGAGGAGTACCTGTACTCGGTGACCGGTCAGAACCTCTGGCTCGCCGGTGGGGCTCGTCCCGCAGAACTGNNCATGCAAGCGCACGGTACGGCGAACAAGGGATTAGTCGCGAAGTTGCCCTCGCTGCCTAAGGGCGAGACGCCGCTGTTCCCAACGACCGCGCAGATCACTGCTGCGGCGACTGCCGTAAACACCACCTGGGCGACCCAGATGGGCGGTTAGTAGTTAGCACGGACTGATTTGACTCATGTCAAATAGTGAGGTAGCTGTTTCGGACCCCGGTACTTCGGTGCCGGGGTCCGAAACAACGACCGGCCACACGAGTTCGCTGCCTCGAAGAGTTCTCCGAAAAGCTGAGCCCGCGCTCGCGATTGCCCCCTTTATCATTTACACCTTCTTGGGGCTCGGCGTCCCATCGCTGGCCGTGGTGTACTACGCCTTTCATGCGAACAAGGGAGGATGGACGTGGAGCAATATTCACTTGGTCACCCACGGAATCTTCCTCGTCGGGTTTGAGAACAGCATCAAATTGGGACTGTTGTCCGCAATTATTCCCGGAATACTCGGCGTTTTTCTCGCCTATGCGATTCAGACCTCGAACAGCAATATTCTTCGTCGACTGACCTCAACTGGCGCGGGTGTGCTCGCCAACTTTGGCGGTATCAATCTGACTTTCATGTTCATCGCGACCCTCNNGCATCCTCACCTATTGGCTGCGCGACATTGGCATCAGCTTGGCCAACTTTGGATTCAATCTCTACACCTTTTCTGGTGTGCTGTTTGTGTACATGTACTTTCAACTTCCGCTCATGGTGCTCGTGGTCACACCGGCACTCGGAGGCCTACGCCAGTCCTGGCGCGAAGCGGCGGAGAATATGGGCGCTTCGAGTTGGAGTTACTGGCGTTACGTGGGGATACCCGTCTTGATGCCGTCGATTCTCGGTGGCATGTTGCTGCTCTTTGGTAGCGCCTTCGCGGCGTACGCCACCGCCGAGTCGCTGACTCTCGGTGTCATCGCGCTCTCACCAATTCAAATCGGTAACTTCTTGAACGGCAACGTCATCGCGGGTCAAACCCACGTGGGCTACGCGATCGCTCTGGGCATGCTCGTCATCCTCTCGATCACGATGATTTTCTATAGTCTCGTTCGAAAGCGGGCGTCAAAATGGCTCCGTTAAGTGCCGGATCCGTCTTCGAAGTTTCGGAGATTCAGAACGAGCCAGTCCCGGCGTTCTCATCGGGATCAACAAAGCGTCGACGACACTTTCGAATCTGGCGCCTGGTGGTTCTCGTGCTCGCCGGCGCTTACTTCTTAATACCTCTCTACGCCGGAATAAAGTTCTCGTTGCAGAACTCGGCGGGTCACTTCTCACTCCAAGCCTATGACAAGCTTCCCTCTGCGCCCGGATTTAGTGCGGCGCTGACCTTATCTCTCAAGATCGCGGTGGCGACGATGGTGGTCTCCACACTCCTCATGGTCCCCACTGCCATCTACGTTCACGTCCGGCTGCCCCAACTACGTCGAGTCCTCGACGTCGTCACGGTGTTGCCGATCGTCATTCCGCCCATCGTGCTGATCGTCGGAGTGTTGGGCGCATATCCCCTGTGGGCGAAGTCGTCGCCGTACCTGCTGAGCTTCATGTACGTCATTCTCGCCATGCCCTTCGTCTATCGATCGCTCGACGCCGGCCTGGGCGCCATTGACCTAAAGACGCTGACCGAGGCCTCTCGATCGCTCGGTGGGAACTGGCTCAAGACGATGTGGCGAGTCGTACTGCCCAACATCCGCCCGGCGCTGCTGTCCGCGACGGTACTCACCCTGGCACTGGTCTTTGGTGAATACACCATGGCGAGCCTCGATCTGTGGCAGACCATCCCGGTGTGGATTGTTCAGTTCTCAATTTCGTCCGACGGCAACATTCAAGTTGCGGCCTCGATGTTGGGGCTCGTGGGAACCTGGATCCTCCTAGTGGCGGTGGTGTCGCTCGACCGTTCTCAGTCTCGTCGCACACGTAGAAGGATGCTCGGATAATGACTCAAATGAAAGAGACGATAATGACGAACTCGATGGGGTCGCCGCCGACCAACGTAGGAGCCGCGGTCAGTCTCGAGAATTTGGTGCGCACGTTCGGCAAGGTGCGCGCCCTCGACGGCCTATCGCTCAAGATTGAACCCGGCGAGTTCATGGCCTTGCTTGGACCTTCCGGATGCGGCAAAACGACGGCCCTGCGCGTACTCGCGGGTTTCGAACTTCTCGACAGTGGTCGGGTCGTGGTCGACGGGGTCGATCTCTCTGACGTCAGTGCTCGTAAGCGCGACATGGGAATGGTCTTTCAGAGCTACTCGCTCTTCCCGAACATGAACGCCCTTAATAATGTCGCGTTCGGTGTGCGCATGCGCAAGCAGTCGTCATCGGTGCGCCGCAAGAAGGCCGGCGAGCTCTTGGAGATGGTGGGCTTGAGTGATCAAGGGAACAAGTACCCACATCAGATGTCCGGAGGTCAACAACAGCGCATTGCGCTGGCGCGGGCACTCGCGATCGAACCCCGCGTGCTGTTGCTCGACGAACCGACCGAAGGCCTCGCNNCCGACCGGGTCTGCGTGATGTCAAAGGGTCACATTGAACAGGTCGCTTCGCCCTCGGAGTTGTACTCGCGCCCGGCCACCGCGTTCGTGGCGCAGTTCGTCGGGATCTCGAGTCGAGTGCCGGTAGACGCGTCAAATCACGAGGTGGTCGTCTTTGGGCAGCGCTGTCCGGTACGAAGTNNAGGATATCGCCATCGAGGTTGATCCCGAGGGCCAAGGTTTCGTTACTCGCAAGAGCTTCCTCGGCGCGATGACCCGTCTCGTCGTGCAGGTTGGTGAGATTCCGGTTCGGGTGGACGTGCGAAGCGACAAAGCGTCCGAAATTGATTTGGGTACCCACGTTCGGCCGAGCATCGTTTCGCGCGACGTCTTGATTGCCACCCGCAAGGAAACCGTCGCCTCCGAAGCAGCGGTACCGAAGTAACGCCGGGTCATCGACGCTCTCACGTCGTGAGAGATGAGTGCGGTGGCTCGATGAATGGTCGAGATCGTTATTCGGCGTCGAAGTTCGCGTCGTCGGCGAGCACCGCGTCNNCGTCACTGGTCTGACCTCTCTCTACTTCCGGCGCGCGCTGATAGCCAATGGCCTCGGTCGAGATCTCCGAGAGGGCGAATCCCCGTGCCGTCGCCAGAGCGAGGACTTCGCGCAGTACTCCCTTTCCATCGGGATAGTGCACTCGAATGACCGAAATGACGGAGGACGAATGGGGAAGCTGGCGAGCGAGAGTGGGAAAAACCGTGGCGACGATCAGGTAGATGAAGGTCGCGGCGACGGCCAAGATGGGCAGCCCCGCCCCGCAGGCGGCACCGATCGCGGCCGTAACCCACACCGCAGCGGCGGTCGTGAGCCCTCGCACGGAGTCTCGGCGAACGAAGATGAGTCCCGCTCCAAGAAAACCGACGCCCGAGACGATTTGGGCCGCGACCCGTGAGGGATCGAGCACGATTCGCCCGGGGTCGAGGATGTCGTTGAAGCCGTACTTGGAGATCAACATGAAGAGCGCGGCGCCCACGCCAACCAAGGTGTGGGTGCGAAGCCCCGCACTCTTTTGCTTCATCTCACGCTCGACCCCGATGATCATCGACAGCACGAACGCGGTCATCAACTCCGCGACCTGGGTCCAACCCTCGATGTTGGGAGAGCCCGCGGTCAATGGGTGAGCGGCCCAAAGTCCGGAATGCAACATGTCCCCAGGGTAGCGTGAAAGTGAACGAAAAGTGAACGTTACGTGACAAAAAGGTGAACTCACGAGATATTTCCGCTCAGTGTCAGGGACTAACTTGCTGGATATGGACTTTGAAATTGCCGATGAACTCTTGGATCTTCAGCGAAGTGTGCGCCGTCTCGCCCAGGACAAGATCAAGCCGCGGGCCCGTGAGATCGACGCGACGAGCGTCTATCCCCAGGACCTCTTTGATGAGTTCAAGCGGGCCGACTTGCTCGGGCTCTGCATTCCCCAAGAGTACGGCGGTTCGGGCGCGGGCATCATGGGCCTCACCCTCGCCATCGAAGAGGTGACGAAGTACTCCAACGTGCTCGGCCTCATGTTGTTGTTGACGCGCCTTCCTACCGGCCCGATCTTGATCGCGGGCACCGACGAACAAAAACAGCGCTACTTGCCCGGTATCGCCAACGGCTCACAGCGCGCGGCCTTTTGTCTCTCGGAAGCGGGCGCCGGATCGGACGTGGCGGGAATGCAGACCCGGGCGAGGGAGGACCCTGAGGTAAAGGGCGGCTACGTGCTCAATGGCACCAAGTGCTGGATCTCGGGAGGGATGCAGGCCGACTGGTTCGTGGTCTTCGCCAAACTTGGCGACCCCCCGCTTCGTGATCACCGAACTATCTGTAGCTTCATCGTCGAGGCCGACACGCCCGGGGTGTCGNNAGGGCATCGACACCACCGAAATCGTCTTTGACAACGTGCGCGTCGGCCCGCAGCAGGTGATTGGTGGGGGCTTCGCGCTGGTGATGGAGTCGCTCAACGCAATGAGGCCGATCGTGGCGGCGCGCGGCATCGGTTTGGCCGAGGGTGCGTTGATGTACGCGACCGAGTACGTGAAGCAACGCCAGGCCTTCGGCAAGACGATCGCCGAATTTCAAGGTATTCAGTGGGAGATCGCCAAGTGCGCCACGGAGATTGAAGCGGCCCGTCTCTTGACGTACCGAGCGGCGTGGCTCTCGGATCAAGGCAAGTACAAGAAAGAAGACGTGCCCATGCTCTCGATGGCCAAGTACTACGCCACGGAAGCGGCGGTCAAGGCGTCAGGGCTCGCCGTGCAGCTGCTCGGTGCCGCGGGTTATATGGAAGATCACCCGGTCGAACAGTTCTACCGAGACGCCCGTCAACTCACGATTGTTGAAGGAACGAGCCAGATCCAACTCGGCCTCATTGCGCGAGGCGTGCTCGGTCACGACCTGTGGTGGGACTAGTCGTTCGCGCGTAGTCGCGCAATCTACACTGACTCTGTGAGTGGACCATTAGCGGGGCTGAAGGTGCTCGAGCTCGCCGGCATCGGACCAGGTCCCTACGCCTGCATGCTGCTCGCTGATCTAGGAGCTGACGTATTACGCCTCGAGCGCGGGGACCCCGACGCCGACATCACGCCCACCTTTGACGTCTTGAACCGCTCGCGGCCGTCAGTGGCGCTTGATCTGAAGAACGCCGCCGGAAGGGACCTCGTTTTAGAGCTCTGTGAGCAGGCCGACGTGCTGATTGAGGGCTTTCGTCCGGGGGTCACGGAACGTCTGGGACTGGGACCCAAAGAGGTTCTCCAGCGAAACCAGCGGCTGGTGTACGGACGAATGACCGGCTACGGCCAAGAGGGACCCTTGGCGACGCGCGCGGGGCACGACATCAACTACGTCGCGATCTCGGGCGCGCTGTGGCCTCTCGGTCGTGTCGGCGAGCGACCGGTGCCGCCACTCAATCTCGTGGGCGACTTTGGGGGCGGGGCTCTGTTCTTGGTGTACGGCGTGATGGCGGCGGTCTTCTCCGCGCAACGTACCGGCGTGGGCCAGGTCGTCGACGCCGCGATGGTGGACGGATCGGCGTCGATGATGGCGATGACGCACGGATTTTTGAACTCCGGCTACTGGATCGAAGAGCGGGGCGTCAATCTGCTCGATACGGGGGCGCACTTCTACGAGGTCTACGAGACCAAGGATCAACGCTTCGTCGCGGTCGGCGCCCTCGAAGCCAAGTTCTACGGCGAACTCGTTCGCGGATTAGGTCTCGACATTGAGGTGTTGCCGGCGCAGATGGACCGTTCCACGTGGCCGAGCATGAAAGATAGATTCACGGCCATCTTTCAAACGAAAACCCGTGACGAGTGGGTCGAGATCTTTGGTGACAAGGACGCGTGCGTGACGCCCGTGCTGTCGCCTTCGGNNTTCGGAAGCGGCGCGCCACCCCTACAACGCCGCTCGTCACGTGTTCACCAGTGAGGGAGCGGTGCAGCCGACACCGGCGCCGCGATTCTCCAAGACGCCGGCGAATATTGGTTCTCCGCCCCGGCGTGCGGGCTCGGGGACCCGCGAGGGTCTCGCGGGCTGGGGAATAGGCGAAGATCGGCAGGCGACGTTACGCGCCGCGGGCGCCTTCGGCTAGATATTTACTACCGGGCAGGTCAACGTTCGCGTGATCCCCGGGACCTTTTGAATTGCCCCCACGATGAATTTGCCCAGATCGTCGACGCTCGCCGCTTCGCAGCGAACGATCACGTCGTAGGGACCCGTGACTTCAAAGGACTCCAGCACTCCGGGCACGGCACGCGTGGCGAGCACCACCTTTTCGCTCGAACCAATCTCCGATTGAATCAAGATATACGCCTGCACCGCCATGGGGAACCTTTCGTTTCGAGTCCCACCATATTGCCCGTTTTTCAATTCCTTCGCTAATCGTCGCGAAAGCGCTTGCCGACGTGCCACTGATGGCAGTAGTCGCAGCGATAGGCGTTGAGCTCGGCGCCGCTCAACGTCCAGGCCAGTTGCGCCGCGCTCTGGGCTTCGCGTTCGGTTCGATAGGCACTCTTTGGAGTGCCCTCGCGGGTGAAGTGTGAGGCGACGCGCCCCAGCGAGCGCGTGGCGGGGAGTGCTCGGCGTCGACGCTTCATGGTAGATAGACACTACGGCCTCTCGCTAAATTGTTCGCGTGAGCATCCAGCCCGAAGTCGAAGTCAAAGTTCGCCCGACGACGCAACTTAATGAGGGCGATCACGAGCGATTCAAGCATTTAGTGCTCGAGGGCTACACCCCGAAGGACGGCGAGTTCGTGGCGTTGGGCAATTCGGTGGTCGAGGGCATGGTCAACGCCACGCCCGTGCGAGCGCTCTGCGGCAAGCTCTGGGTACCGGGCCGCGATCCTCAGAAGTATCCGCTCTGTCCGACGTGCAAGGAGATCGCGGAATCCATCGGCTGGTCGTTGCCGAGCACGTAAGGAAGGCGCGTTGTCGCCCTTACTAGAGTCGAGGGCACGATGTCACGCGCGCTGGTACTCCGTCACCACTTAGAAGACAGTCCTGGACTCGTCGGTGAGGCGTTTTCGGCTCGTGGCTACGACCTCGACTTGGAGATGATGGACGAGACCACTGCGACGCCTTCACTGGACGGTTACGACGTGTTGGTCATTCTGGGGTCGAAGTTCGCGGTCTACGACCACGAGGTCGAAGCCGCGTGGTTTGGCCGAGAGTTGGCACTGATCGGCGAGTCCGATCGACGGGGTCTGCCGATACTCGGCGTCTGTTTCGGGGCCCAGGCGTTGTGTCGCTACTACGGCGGAGAAGTCACGCGAGCCACCGACGGAGAGATTGGATGGTTCGAAGTTGACGTCGTGTCAGGGATCGAACTGCCGCGGGGCCCCTGGTTCGAGTTTCACTCTGATCACTGCACGTTGCCTGACTCGGCCGAACTATGGGCCACCTCACCGCGCGCGGTCCAGGCCTTTGCCATCGGTCAGAATGTCGGCGTCCAGTTTCATCCCGAGATCGACGAAGCACAGTTGAAAGAGTGGCTCGCCGCTGATGAGGAAGAGACGCGAGAGCTCGGACTTGACCTGGACGCACTGCTAGAACAGACGGCTCGTGAAACGCCTGCGGCGCGTGGTCGCGCCCAGGTACTCGTCGACTTGTTCTTAAGCCGCATTAATTAGATGAGTTCGATGAACGAAGGCTCGGCCCTTGAGACGATGACGGTGCGAATCGAGCGTCCGGCCACCGGCGGCGGCGTGGGCCGCGCCGACGACGGACGGGTGATCTTCGTGCGCCACTCGTTACCCGGCGAACTCGTGCGGGTTGAGGTGAGCGAAACCACCTCGAACTTCTACCGTGGCGAAGCGGTGCAGGTGCTCGAGGCGAGTCCCGAGCGAGTGGTGGCGCCGTGTCCCTACGCTCACCCCGGAGGTTGCGGCGGCTGTGACCTTCAACACGCGTCACCTGACGCCCAACGCTCCTGGAAAGCCTCACTGGTGGCGGAGCATTTGCGAAGGATTGCCGGGCTCGAGGTCGTGGTGCAGGTAACCGAGACGGCTCGGCCGTTCAAGGGATCAAGGACCAGGTTGCGCTGTGGGGTTGATGACGCGGGGCGCTTGTGCCTTCGAGCCGCGCGATCGCATCAGCTCATCGCCATCGACAAATGTTGGATCGCCGATGAAGTCTTCGAGCCGGCATTTGGACGCTCGTGGCACGGCGTCAGTGAAGTTGAACTGCGGGCCATCGGTGACGGCGAGCCATTTGCGGTGGCCCGCCGAGAGTCCGAGCGCGGCACCACCGTCGAACTTCGTTCACTCACTGGCGCCCCGCTCGATCCATCAATTCATTCACGCGTTGCGGTCAACGACATCGTGTATTCGGTGAGCCCGTTGTCGTTTTGGCAGTCTCACCGCGACGCACCAACCGTGCTGCTGGACGCGGTGCTTGAAATGGCGGACGTGGGCGACGGTGACGACGTGGTCGACCTCTTCAGTGGCGTGGGTCTCTTTGGCGTACCTCTCGCGAAGCGAGTGGGTGCCCACGGCCGAGTGACGGCTGTGGAATCGTCGCCGTTCGCGGTGCGAGACGCGCGCACCAACGCTACGGGTCTCAAGCAGATGAAGGTTCGCGAATGGTCTGTCACGCCGCGTTCCGTCAACGACACGGTTCGTGCAGGGTCCATCGTGGTCATCGACCCGCCTCGCCAGGGACTCGCGAAGGGCGTTGTCGCTGCTCTGGTTCGTCGCGCACCACGACGTGTGATCTACGTGTCGTGTGACGCGGCGACGTTTGCTCGCGACCTTAAAATATTCTTAGGAAGCGGATTTTCCTTGAATCTGCTGCGAGTGTTTGACCTCTTCCCGATGACCGAGCACGTGGAGCTCGTCGCACTCCTTGACAGCCCCACCTAAAAGGTGGATAGTGCTCATGAGGCCAAAGAACTCAGAGCCTGCCGGGGGGTTGAGAATGTCGATCAAGTTGGACCATCATCACCGAGTTACCGCTCAGAAGTTATTTTGTCACCCACTGAATCACAACATTCAGTGGCACGACGTCTGTTCGTTGCTGGCCCGCTTTGGTGAGGTTCACGAGACGCACCGGGGTAATTGGGCCGTGACCATCGAAGGCGAGACTGTCTCATTTGGCTCGAACCGAAATCGTGACCTGAGCGAAGATCAGGTGGTGAGGGTTCGAAACTTCCTGCGGTCCTTTGGACTGACGAGGGAGAAGTTGACCGCGGCGTAGCTCGTCACAGGGCTCGGCTGGACAGTTGCTACGTAGTTCGTACGACCGTGTACCAGGGCCGAACGCGACGCTTTGAATGCGTCGTTCAAATCTGTGCAATGTTCTAGACGGTCCTTAAAGACAGCGACGCGATCAAGCTAGCAACGTAGAGTTCTGATGTGAACGAGAAGATCATCGTGATTGAGCAGCGGCTGCGAACAAGCGGTCTGGTGCTCGCGATCGCGGCGGTGCTGGTGGTGTTCGTGGGCGCCTCGATTGCGGTGGCCAGTTCCAACGGCTCACACTCCTTGCCCGTGACAGGCATCATCGTGGAGATGATCGTGCTGGTTGCTCTCGTCTTCGCCCTTCTCATGTTTGTTCGTATCGTGGTACGGGTCGTGGAGACGCGCGATGGTCGAGCGCTCGAGATCGTCTACGGTCCAGGTGGCGTGGTGCGCCAGATCTTCGGGCCCGACAAACTGCTCTCGGCATCCGCTCAAAATTTCTCGTTCATGCAGATGGGTGGCTGGGGCTATCGGGGCAGTTTGAAGTTTCTTCACCGAGCGGCATTGGTCACTCGACGCGGGAACGCGCTCGAGATACGGCTGCGAGGCAATCGACGTTTCATTGTCACGGTCGAGGCCCCCCAAGATTTCGTGACCGCGCTCGCTATAACAGCGCCCTAGACCACGTTGTCAATCGCCGAGTCTGCGGTCCAAGAGCGGGCCGAGCCACTGGACGATCCGATAAGCAGCCCCGAGGGCGTCCGCCTCGGTCGGGTATTCGTGTCCCGAAAAGTAACCGATGGGGGTCCAGGCGCCCATGTCCTCGGGGTCCCGGCGGAACTCTTCGAAACCGAACGTGCCATTGGGCCGAGAAAATATGTCGACACATCGATCGGCTTCAAACGTTTGGTGACTCGCGAGTATCGACCATGACCGATCAAGTCGAGAAGACATGGCCATGACCCTAGCCAAACCGTCTCGCTTGGATGGCTGTTCTCGATCTGCTTCTGAGTTCCAACAGATGGCCGAACCGGTACCAGAACGTCTGGATTATGTTGCTTGACCTTGGAGGGTCTTCGGAAAATTACTTCTTGACGGCGACCATGAGGTAGCGATGTTCATTGGTCACGACACCCTCGGAGGAGAGTGACGTTAATAGCAGTCGATTAATGGCGTCGACGTCTCGTTGGGCGTCAAAGCCATTGAAGTCGGAGTGGGCCATGTCGAGCGCTTGAAGCCAAAAGATGAGCGAGTCAATGTCTCGGACAGTGAAACTAGTGTCGTATTCTTCAAATCGCTCCACGCTGAATCCATTTTGAAGGAACATCTCGGGACCGATCGGCGCGGATCGAGTGGAGACGAGTTGGAAGGCGAGTCTCACGCTGGTCATATTGTTCTCGCCGACCTGTTGAGTGACGAAGAACCCGCTGGGGCATAGAAGGCGGTGGACGACCCCGGGCTCGAACGGGGCGTGTCGATTCATTGCGAGATCGAAGCGCTCATCGATCCCCTCGCCGGTTCCAACTTCAAACTCAACGTTCACGGCGCGCTCTTGACGTGCGAGTTCACTAGCTTGAAGAATCATGTCCGCGTCGGGATCGACGCCGAGGAGCCTGCGGGCGTAGGCGCGCAACTCAAGGAGCCGCTCGCCACCACCGGTACCGATGTCAATGGCTGAGTCGGTTGTGCGCAGATGGTCTCTTACGACTGACGAGTAGTCCCACGGTACGGCTGTTCGTGTGGTGTTCATTCGTGAGAAATCCCAGCCGTGACGACGACCAACTCGCGCGGCGATCACATCAAGCTCCGCGGCGGAGTAGTGCTCTTGGAAGTTCACTTCAGTACTTTAAGACCCACTCACCTCGCGCAGAATTCGAAAGATCGGCCGACGAAGTTGGCTTCGCGTTCCTAAGGTAACGAAGGGTTTACACCCACTTTCGTGAGTGATGAAGCGGCGCGCGATGCCGTGTACGGCATCCTGGAACAACTGGTGTCTCTGTTGAGGGCCCGCGATCTCGGACAGATCATGAACCTGTTCTCCGAAGACGCCATTCTCTTTGGCTCCGAAGCCCGGGAGATTGCCTGTGGCACGGCGGAACTGCGAGCATTTTTTGAGTCAATCTTGATCCAGCCGATGACGATTTTGTGGACGTGGGAATCTCTCTTCGTTCGACAAAGTGGCGACACCATCTGGTTCGTCGGACCGGCCGCGCTGCGCGTTCTGGGCGACGCTGGTGATGAGCAGGTGTATTCGTACCGCCTGAGCGGCGTCCTCACTCGTCAAGCGGATCATGGTTGGCTCTTTTCAATGTTCAACGGTTCAGAGCCGGCCGTACGGTGATCTGAAAGTATTCAGATCGCTTCACCCGATTGAGTTCGGTCCCGGAGTTTCTGTGCGGCTCCGTTCAAGATGAGACGAAGACGTGAGGAGGTGACCGTGGACCGATTCGTAGATCGCGCGGACGCAGGACGTCAGTTGGCCGCAAGATTGGCAGCCCTGTCCAATCTCTCGAACTCAATCGTGTTGGGTTTGCCTCGAGGCGGGGTGCCCGTGGCCTACGAAGTGGCTGTCGAACTGCGACTACCCCTGGAGGTGCTCGTCGTGAGAAAACTGGGCGTGCCCTCCCAACGCGAGTTGGCTATGGGCGCCATAAGTGAGGACGGCGTCGTCGTCGTGGAAGATGACGTGGTCGCCGCGATGCGCGTCTCAGCCGAGGAGTTTGCCAAGGTCGAAGCGCGCGAGCGAATTGAACTTCATCGCCGGATCGAGAGATATCGCGGCGATCGCTTGGCAACCGCGCTGGAGGGACGCGACGTCGTGATCGTCGATGACGGAATCGCGACCGGCGCGACCTCTCGAGCGGCCTGTCGAGTAGCTCGCGCCAGGGGTGCCACTCAGGTGATTCTGGCGGCCCCGATGGCGTCGGCGCAGACTCTCTTAGAACTTCGCGATGAAGCAACTGAGGTGATAGTGCTTGTGGAAGCCGAGGGCTCGTTCTCCGTCGGTCAGTGGTACGAGGACTTCGAAGAGACGTCCGACCAAGAAGTCATTGAGTGTTTGAGACGGGCGAACTCTCGCTGAGAATCGTGACGCGCCTGAAACCGCGTGGTGAAGTGTTGGGAGTGGTCTCACCTCCAACAATGTTCGAAGTGAACTTCGAGCATCCTTGGAGGTGCTGGGAATCGGACCCAGGTCCGCCAGCATCTTGGTGAACATTCTCCGAGCGCAGCTGGCAGGAGATTGTCGGGATCGTCACTGTTGTCAGCGCCGGTGGCGTTCCGTAGTTAGCTGAATTGTCCCTTCGCGATCACTAACGAACCACGCAGGTAAGCCCTACTTTATGACACCCGTGTACTAAACCGTAGGGCTTGGTCTAGGCGGATGTTGCTACCTAAGCAGCAA